>CAZCJN010000167.1:0-5382 GCA_964498865.1 uncultured Bacteroidia bacterium | reverse complement strand
TTTACGTAGATGGGTGGGGAATTAAAAAATTACTCGAGTTTAAAATATATAACCGTTGGGGACAATTACTTTTCGAATCAAATGATATAAAGGTAGGTTGGGATGGAAGATTTGGCGGTGTTCCTCAGAATATAGAAACATATGCCTATACAGTTAAAGCCGAAACCTATGTAGATAAGGAGCCGATTACTAAAAAAGGTTTTATAAAAATCATTAAATAGTTTTTTGCAGATTTATTTATAGAATGAGTGATTTAGATATCTAACTAGATCACTCTTTTTAATTAGTAGTATGACCTAAGGCTGCAATTATTTGTACATTTATTTTTATTAAGATTTACATCATGGAAGTACTCACACAACGACTAAAAAATTACTCCTGCGGAAAGTGGATTCATGGAGATGGAGAAGGGCAACCGCTTTACAATGCCATTACAGGAGAAGAAATTGCATTTGCATCAAGTAATGGATTGGATTTTGGAAAGATGTGCGATTATGCAAGAACAATAGGTGCTGCCAAACTTCGTAAAATGACTTTTCATGAAAGAGGAAGGATGTTAAAAGCTTTAGCACTTCATCTTTTAGAAAAGAAAGATTTATTTTACAAACTTTCTTGGGCAACAGGTGCTACTAAGGCAGATTCGTGGGTAGATATTGAAGGAGGTATAGGAAACTTGTTTGCATATTCATCTCTTCGCCGAAATTTTCCGGATGAAACTTTTTGTATTGAAGGGGATGTAGTAAAACTTTCGAAGCTGAATACATTTATCGGCCACCATATTTGTGTTCCTAAAGAAGGGGTGGCTATTCATATCAATGCATTTAACTTTCCTGTTTGGGGAATGCTGGAAAAGGCAGCAGTCAACTGGTTTGCCGGAGTACCTTGTATTGTAAAACCGGCTACTGTTACTTCTTTTTTAACGGAAGCTGTTGCGAAAGAAATTATAGCAAGTGGTATTCTTCCTGAAGGAGCTTTGCAACTAGTATGCGGCAGCGCGAATGGAATCTTAGATCATGTTCTCAGTCAGGATGTGGTTACGTTCACCGGTTCAGCTTCTACAGGAAAAAAATTAAAATCACATCCTCAGTTAATAGAAGAAGCCGTTCCTTTTAACATGGAAGCCGATTCTCTTAATTGCTGTGTGTTAGGCAACGATGTAACATCAGCCATGCCCGAGTTTGAAATTTTTATTAAAGAAGTAGTAAGAGAAATTACTACAAAAGCCGGACAAAAATGTACTGCGGTTAGACGAATAATTGTACCTGAAAATAGAGTAGAAGAAGTGCAGGCGGCATTGTCAAAAAGATTAGCACAAACGATCATTGGTGATCCAAATGTGGAAGGAGTAAGAATGGGATCACTTGCAGGAAAAGCTCAACTGAATGAAGTAAGAGAAAAAGTAGCACAACTTTCAAAAACACAAAAAATAATTATTGGTGATTTTGAAAAGTATGAAGTGAAAGGAGCTGATAAAAATAAAGGAGCATTTATGCCTCCGATTATTTTTATAAATGAAAATCCATTTAAGAATACCGACTGTCATAATATTGAAGCCTTTGGACCTGTTTCTACTTTAATGCCTTACAAGACCGTTGAAGATGCTATAGGATTAGCAAAAATGGGTAAAGGTTCTCTCGTGAGTTCAATCATTACTGCTGATGATAAAATAGCAAAACAATATGTGTTGGGTGCTGCCAGTATGCATGGCAGAATTTTAATCCTTAACAATGATTGCGCAAAAGAAAGTACGGGTCATGGTTCACCTTTACCTATGTTGGTTCATGGGGGGCCGGGACGAGCGGGTGGGGGAGAAGAAATGGGAGGTAAACGTGGAGTGTTTCATTATTTACAGCGTACTGCCATTCAAGGTTCTCCTACTACAATTACTAGTATTACTAATCAATACCAGGTTGGTGCGAAATACCGCTTTCCACAAGAACATCCGTTCCGTAAGTATTTTGAGGAGCTTACGATAGGAGATACTTTAATTACTAAAACACATACAGTCTCTGAAGATGACATTATAAATTTTGCGGAACTAAGCGGAGATAAATTTTATGCCCACCTTGAACCTGATTCTTTAGAAGGAACTATTTTTAAACGTACTGTTGCTCATGGCTATTTTATATTATCTAAGGCAGCAGGTTTATTTGTTGATCCGCCGAAAGGCCCTGTCCTCCTTAATTATGGGATTGATGAATGTCGGTTTACAAAACCTATTTATCCGGGTATGAGCATAGGAGTGCGTTTTACCTGTAAGGAAAAAACGGGTAACGATAAGCCGCTGAAAGCAGCTAATGGTTCTGAAGTGAAAGCAGGTATAGTTCGCTGGGTTGTAGATGTGTATGATGCATCATCACAAGATGTACGTGATAAGTATGGATTGGAAGGACAAACAGGCGATACGGTAGCAATAGCTACGATTCTCACCATGGTGAAAATGAAAAATCAAAATTAATAAATAACTATCAAAAGTTTTAAATTATGGAATCCTTTGTAAAATCAGAAGTTAGTAATGCTGTATCTACTATTACTTTTTTTCACCCACAAAGTAATTCTTTACCGGGGGCTATACTTCGCAAGCTAGCTGACGAAATTACACATGCCGGTAATGATGGAAAAGTAAAAGTTATTGTTTTAAAAAGCGAAGGAGAAAAAGCTTTTTGTGCCGGTGCCTCGTTCGATGAGTTAATGTCTATTAAAAACTTTGAAGAAGGAAAACATTTTTTCTCAGGTTTTGCAATGGTTATAAATGCAATACGTAAAGCGCCCAAGTTTGTAATTGCACGTGTTCATGGAAAAGCAGTAGGGGGTGGGGTTGGTCTTGCTTCAGCTGCTGATTATACATTAGCAGTGAAGGATGCTTCGGTAAGGCTTAGCGAATTAGCTTTAGGAATTGGTCCGTTTGTAGTAGGTCCTGCAGTTGAAAGAAAAGTGGGCACAGGTGCCTTTACTGCATTAACTATCAATCCTTCGGAATGGAAGAGTGCTGATTGGGCACGAGAAAAAGGTCTGTATGCAGATATCTTTGCAACTGTAGATGAGTTGGATAAAGCTTTAAATGAGCTTGCTGATAAACTTTCTAAAAGCAGTTCAGAAGCCATGGCCTTATTAAAAAAAGTAATGTGGGAAGGAACAGAAAATTGGGATAAACTTCTTATAGAACGTGCAGAAATGAGTGGAAAATTAGTACTCTCTGATTTTACTAAAAAGTATATTGAAAAGTTTAAAATGAATGCGAAAAATTAAGCATGAAACTCAATATAGAAGTGTTTATATCTTTCAACTCCACTACCTATGAATTTAGTAATTGACGTAGGTAATACGCATACTAAGGTGGCAGTATTCGATTCAGAGAAGGTAGTGTCAATACATAAGCTGGATCAATTTTCTTTAAAAGGAATTAAAGCTTTAGTGATAAAACATCCTACGATAAAAAAGGTAATTCTTTCTTCGGTTATTCGCCATGATAAAAGCAGTATACGTTTCTTGAAAGGTAAATATGAATTTATTGAGTTGTCTCATACTACAAGAATTCCAATTAAAAATAAATATTCCACTCAATCAACATTAGGTAAGGACAGGCTTGCTTGTGCAGTAGGTAGCAATGCCCGTTTTAGAAATAAAAATGTACTGTGTATAGATGCGGGCACATGCATTAAGTATGATTTTGTCAATTCTAAGAATGAATACTTGGGGGGCGCCATATCTCCAGGTATTGATATGCGTTTTAAAGCATTGGAACATTTTACTGATAAACTCCCGCTCATTTCTTATACACACTTTAATAAACTTATCGGAAATAGTACCCGTGAATCTATCTTGTCAGGAGTGGTTGTTGCAGCTGGGGAGGAGATAAAAGGGTTCGTGGCGCAGTATAAAAAGAAACACCCCAACCTAAAGGTGATACTTACAGGTGGAAATCTTGAATTTTTACAAGGTATTTTTAACATAGCAGGTAACAAAAATTCAAGCATCTTTGCAGACCCTTGCCTATTACTAAAGGGTTTGAATTATATATTGAATTATAATATTTAAAACACTATGCCTAGCATGCGCACATTACGCCAATGTTATTTAGTTGGCTTTTTTATATTTCTTGCATTTGATTCTTTCTCTCAATCAACAACCAATTCACCCTATTCACGTTATGGTCTAGGTGATTTGCAATATGGTGGTTTTTCTTATAATATTCCTATGGGTGGTTTATATAATGGAATTCAAAATGACAGCACAGCTCCTTACTATATCAATGCATCTAATCCTGCTTCACATGCAAGCATACGCCTGACTGTTTTTGATGTAGGTTATAAAAGTAATACCACTCAATTACTTGCCAATGATAAAAAATATTTATCAACGCAGTCGACACTTTCTAATCTATCACTTGCATTTCCTGTTTCAAAATGGTGGGGTGCCAGCTTAGGACTTATTCCTTACAGCAGCATTGGTTATAGAATATACGATACCACCCACGTGGATAGTATAGGGAAAATAAATTTTTCTTATGAAGGAGAGGGTGGAATTAATCAGGTTTATTTTGGAAATGGATTCAGATATAAAAAATTTTATGCAGGAATTAATATTTCTTATTTGTTTGGTAATCTAATTTTTCATAGCAGGGACTCTTTCCCTGCTGCAGCTAATTTTTTTAATACGAAGCGCTCTCAAACTTCACACGTAAGTGATTTTCATTACACATTTGGTTTGCAATACAACCAAACAGTTATGAAGAACTGGCAACTGATTGTTGGAGCAACAGGTGGTATGCAAACTAATATTTCTGTTAAGAAAACGTTGCTGGCTACTACCTACAAAAATGTATTTGGAGTAGAAGACGTAAAGGATACCATTATTTATCAGGATGGAATAAAAGATACAGTAATTATGCCCATGACAATTGGTGGGGGCATTGTATTAAAGAAAACAGACCGTTGGATGTTTGGCTTTGATTATTCAATGCAGAATTGGTCAGCATTTAAATCATTTGGGCAAACAGGGGCTTTAAAAAATAGTCAGCGTGTTGCTGTTGGGGTGCAATTCATTCCCAATAAAAGCGCAGGATTGAAAGACCCCTATTATAAAAAAGTATTTTATCGGGTAGGATTCAGATATATTGACTCTTATCTCGAACTTAAAGATACTCCTATAAAAGATTATGCACTTTCTTTTGGTGCCGGTTTTCCTTTAAGGAAATATAAAGTAGGTGAAATATATTCTCAATCTATTGTCAATATAGGATTTGAATTGGGTACAAGAGGAACTACGAAAAATAATTTGATTCAAGAAAAATATATTAATGCCGTAATTGGCATAACGCTTAATGATCGTTGGTTTATAAAAAGGAAATACGATTAAATGATTGAAAACCTTCCTCAATGA
>CAZCJN010000166.1:2913-5428 GCA_964498865.1 uncultured Bacteroidia bacterium | reverse complement strand
AATTGTTCCGAAGCATTGGCCATAAATACGGTCCATAAACCTCCCATAGAAACACCCATTAGGGTAATGATAGTATAAAATAAAGTAGAGGATATGCCATGCATAAAAAAGTAAGCAACTATTAATATTCCGAGTGATCCGGTCGCATAAAACAATGATTGTTTTCTCGATTTTAATCTTTCACTTAGTAATCCGAATAAAAGACTTCCAATGGATGCGCCTATGTAATGAAACATCACGGCTTTTCCTCCAACAACTTCTCCATGAATGCCCAACTCTTTAGCATATGCCGAGGATTGTACCACCAGCTGACTTATCACATACCATACCGGTACACCTATGGCAATGCATAAAAAATATTTTTTGAATTGTTTGGCGTTTGTAAATAAGCTTAGAAAATTACCCCTGCTTATGTTTTTCTGTTTTGTTCTTTCAAACATGCCTGATTCATAAACGCTTATTCTCATAACCAGAAGTAATAATCCCAATCCACCTCCTACATAATAAGCCATTCTCCAATCAAATAGATCGGCCACCAGGAAACCTAATACGGCACCAATGATTCCTATACATGAAACAATACTTGTTCCTATTCCTCGAGATTCTTTTGTCATTACTTCAGAAACCAATGTAATACCTATGCCTAGTTCTCCTGCTAATCCCATGCCCGCAATAAAACGCATCCATTTGTATTGCTCAACTGTTTGTATAAAACCATTGGCAATATTGGCAAGCGAGTAGAGAAGTATAGTTAAAAATAGAGTGGAGAGCCTTCCTTTTTTATCTCCTAAAACACCCCATATAATTCCTCCTATGAGCATGCCTATCATTTGCATGCCCAGCAATTGACCGCCAATATCAAACATTTGTTCATCGGGCACACCAATGGCTTTTAAACTTGGTTTCATGACTATGCCAAACAGGATAAGATCGTAGATGTCTACAAAGTATCCTAATGCAGCAACAATGACAATGATGTTGAACGGATTTTTAGTGGCGATATTTTTATTCATATCGTTAAAAGTATAAAATCAACTTACATCTCATTGGGAGTAATAATAACAGACAAGGATGTAAATGTTTTATTCTTAAATAGGATTTTTAATTGCCTTCGCTAAAAAAAATTAGTTTGATTTCTTTACAAATTTTACAAGTAATACTATCTGGCTGCCATTTACCTTACCCATGATTTGTTCAGGGTTATCTTCTACTAACGAGATATTACGTACTGCTGTACCACGTTTAGCGGTAAACCCACCACCTTTTACATCCAGATCCTTGATGAGAACAACGGTATCACCATCCTGCAATAGAGTTCCGTTACTGTCTATGTGTTTGATTTGTTCTTCTGCTTTTTTTTCTATAGGGAGTCCTGCTTTTGCCCATTTGAATGTTTCATCATCCAAATAAAGTTGATCTAATAAATCTTGTGCCCATCCTTCGTTCTTTAATCGGTTTAGCATTCGCCAAGCGATTACTTTTACTGAAGGTACTTCGCTCCATATACTGGTATTAAGACAATGCCAATGATTAGGATTGACTGGTATTTTATTTTCTATCTGACTTAAGCAGGGTTCGCATATCATGGCGGATTCTTCTGCACTGTTCATTCGTTGGGGAGTAACCGAGTAAACCTGTAGCTTTTCAGATGATTCACACAGCTCACATTTAGCGCCCGATCGATCTTGCAATATTTTTTCCATATTCATAGTAGCAAAAATAGAAATGTTATGCTACATTTTCCCTATTTCAATTATTTCCAGGTCTCTTATGTCGGATTTGTCTATGGAAAATCGAAGCAGGGTTTTTACTTTGTGTAAACCATAATTACCCGCTGCGCCCGGATTCATGTAAAGCATGTTGTAGTGCTTATCGAACATTACTTTAAGAATATGTGAATGGCCACAGATGAAAAGTTTGGGTGGCTTTACTAACAGTGTATTTTGTATTTCTTTATTGTATTTGAAAGGAGCTCCACCTATATGTGTTATCCATACATCTACCTTTTCGCACATAAATCGCTGGTTTGCCGGGTATTCTTTTCGTATATCTGTACCATCAATGTTTCCATGAACAGCGATAAGAGGTTTGTATTTTTTTAATTCGTCGCATATAGAAAGAGATCCAATATCTCCGGCATGCCAAATTTGGTCGCATGGTTCTGCGTATTTGAAAATTTTCTCATTAAGATAGCTATGGGTGTCGGATAGAAGAAGAATGCGGATCATGATTATATAAACTCAACAGATGCTCCTTTAACCCATCCTACTTTTTCGGGTGTGAGTTCTATTTTAACCCAATCTCCATTTATTTCTGGAGCATTTATTTTTGCTCCTTCATGCAGTATAAAAAGTTTCACTCCACTTTCAGAGGGAATATTTCTAACTTCTGTTGAAGAGGATAAAATGATCGCTGTTTTATGGTTGATCATTTCATTGTATTTGCTTTTAGCAATAATAAATGTAGCAGAAGAGAGTAAAATAAATGTAATAGTGAGCCAAAAAGAGAACAGCTT
>CAZCJN010000166.1:1673-2813 GCA_964498865.1 uncultured Bacteroidia bacterium | reverse complement strand
GCACTATCTAAAAATATAGTTTCGTCGGACGCCCTGCAGCAAGTGTTTAATAAAACAAAAAAGCAGGTTGATATAGATAAAACCTTTTTAACCATGCATGTTTTATATGTGTTAAGCAATTGCATTCTCAATTTTAGTTATAATATTTTCTGATCGGTTATAAACTTCATTTAAATTGCCAGATTGCAATCCGGGAGCAAAGCGGGCAAATTCACACTCGTCTAAAAGTTGTATGAGCTCGTGGATTGTTTCATCAGAAATGTATTTTTCTTTAAGCACTTCTGAAACTTTATCTTTTGACATATCGGCTGCCGGGATATTGGCTTTATTGCCCACGTAAGTATATAATGCCGATAATACATTCACGTAGAAATTTTCTTTGTCGCCGATTTTCATAGCTTTCTCAGCGTTCATTAATTGTTTTTTTGCCAAATGACTTGCTTTGCGTCTTTTTACCGCTACTAAATCACTATTTTTACGAATATACTCGCGTCTGAAAAGTAGAAAGGCAAAAAAGAGTAGAGGAGGTAAAGCAAAGCCAGCAATAAAGCCAGGTGATTTAAAAAAGTAATCTCCTTTTTTTATTAAATCAATATTATTGGTTTTTATAAATCGTATATCGTTGCCGACCATTTTTACATCTTCTTTAGAAGTGCCTGAAGTGATAGGCATATTTGTCATAGTATTTCCATCTCCTTTGGTTACTGTGATCTCAAATTCTTTTGAAGGGAGCGTTGTATAATTCTTTTTATCGGCATTGAAGTATTGAAAGTTGATTGCAGGAAGTTTGTATATGCCTTCATGACGCGGAATAATCAGGTATTCAAATGTTTTACTTCCGCTTACTCCTGAACTGGTGGTGTTAATATTTTCATTTGTCTTAGGATCGTAGGTTTCAAATTCTGCAGGAAATTCAATAGAAGGAGGATCAATCAATTTTAAATTTCCTTTTCCCGAAACAGTAATCTTTAAATTAATGGCTTCGTTTTCTTTTACTTGTTCTTTATCAATAACTGCATTCATGGAGAAATCTCCGACTGCCCCTGAAAAACCGGAGGGTTTATCGGGCAGTGGCAATACTTCTACGGTAGCTGCATTGCTGCTAATGTTGTAAACAACGTCTTTGTAAGAACTAAAGCC
>CAZCJN010000166.1:0-1573 GCA_964498865.1 uncultured Bacteroidia bacterium | reverse complement strand
TGGCTCATGTTTCCATTTATAATCTGTACACTGGATGATTGATTCGGCCCCGAATAAATGTTAAAATCATTTAAGGAGGGAGGGGTAAAATTTTTCCCGTTGGCATTAATAGTGAAATCTAATTGGAATATCTCGCTGGTAGCAACTTTATTTTTATTTACACTCGCAGAAAATTTTTGTGCAAACACCTCTGTTGTTAATCCGGGTATGCCTAAATAGGTTAATAGCATTATGCCAAAAGAAAAATACAAAGCCATAAGTAATAGCGCTTTTTTCTCGTATGTATTGTTCCTATTCATATTCCTGTATAATAAATCTTACCAATCTTTTTCAATTTGAACTTTTGCTCCTTTTATGCGTTGTTCATTCATCTTGTCGCGCAATTTTTTTTCATCGTTGTTCATTGCTTGTAATAAACGTTCTGCATCTTCTTTAGATATGTTTTGATTTTTTTGATCTTCCTTTTTATCTTTATTTTCTTCTTGTTTATCTTTATCACTCTTGTCTTTTTTCTCGTTTTTTTGATCTTTCTTGTCTTTGTCTTCCTGGTCTTTTTTCTTTTGCTGTTCTTGTTGCTTTTGCAACATTTTTTGTGCGTAGGCTAAATTATATCGGGTTTCTTCGTCTTGGGTATTCCTTTTTAATGATTGCTTGTAAGCGCTAATACTTTTTTCAAACTCTTTTTGTTTTAAATAGGCATTGCCTAAGTTATGATAGGCTTTTGCGAGTGTATCGTCATTAACTTTTTGTTGGGTAAGCATTTCAAATTGAGAGGCAGCTTCCTTATATTTTTCCTGTTTGTAATAGGCGTCTCCTAAGTTAAATGCGCCTCTGAAAGAGTTAGGTTGTTTTCCTAAAGCATCTAAATATTTTTTTTGGGCCTGATCAAAGTTTTTTTGCTCATAAAGTTTATTTCCTTCTTTTACAAGTTTTCTTTCTTCGCTTTGTGCAATAGCATTATTGCTAAGCCTGAAAAAACCAAGACCAAATACGATAGCAAAAGAGAAATATATAAAACGGACTTGCATTATTTTTTTATTAAACGATTTAATGTTGATGATGAATCGGTTGTGTTGAACATCTTTTCCCACCAAAGGTTTTTTCTTTCTGAAAGAATTAGCTCAACAAGCAATAATGCCAGTGCAATTGCTATGAAGATCTGAAAACGATCTTCATAATCAGTATATACCTTTTCATCAAACCCCTTTTTATCTAATTTATTTATTTGTTTTAAGATTGACATGAGCCCTACTTCTGCTTGTGAAGCGCGTACATATACACCGTTACCTGCTTGAGCAATTTCTTCTAAGGCATTTTCATTTAATTTTGTGATCACTGTATTTCCTTCTTTATCTTTTCTATAACCCATTTGAATATTGTTTTTGTAATAGGGGATGGGTACTCCTTCAGGCGTTCCTATTCCAATGGTATTTATCATTATTCCCTTTTGGGCAGCTTCTTTAGCAATATTTATAGCATTGTCATCGTGCGATTCTCCATCGCTGATAATAATGATGGATTTATTTTTTCCTTCTTCTGTTCCAAATGATTTCATGGCAAGTTCAATTGCTGA
>CAZCJN010000165.1:0-5431 GCA_964498865.1 uncultured Bacteroidia bacterium | reverse complement strand
CTATCTATCTTTTCCCCTCTTATATTCATTCATGGGCACAATCTGATCGATATGCATTAGCTTTAGGATTTCTTGATAATGGTTTTGACATTCTTCATCCGACTACTTACAATTTAGATCCTACTATTCCTGGCACTTATCCATTAGTAGAAAGAAAAGGCATAACAGGGGTTGATTTTCCTTTACATGAATTTATAGTTGCTGTAATTATGAAAATAACAGGCAATAACTCACCAATTGTTTTTCGCACATATAGTTTAATGTATAGTATAATAGGTTTTTTCTTTCTTTTTCTATTCGTAAAAGGAGAAACGTTTTCTTATACGAAAAGTTTTTTTGTTGTGTTTTTCGCTTTTACATGCCCTGTATATGTATTCTATCAAGCAGGGTTTTTGCCCAGTATTACCTCGTTTTCAAATGTGCTTATAGGGCTCTATTTTTTTTCTTTATATAGGCGTCGCTTACAAATTCGGTTTATTATTTGTTGTACTCTTTTTTTCACAGCAGCAGCCTTATCTCGTACTCCTTTTTCTATTATATTATTTGCAGCTTTAATCCAGCAGGTATATCTTAATATTTTGCACTATAAATTATTTAGTAAGGAGATAATATTTTATTTACTGGGAATAGGATGTGTTGTATTTGCAAGCGTATACAAATACTATTTAAATAATCATTATGGTACTTTGTTTTTGTCAGAAATAATGCCCATTAAAAATATAGCGCAACTAAAAGAAGTTATAGGATATGTGTATCGAAATTGGTTATATCAGTATTTTACATTTTTCCACTATATAGCTATGGGCGCAGTTATAGCTATTTCATTCTTTTTGATTGTAACCCGTCATTTATGGAGATCTTTTCTAAGAAATGAAACGTATCAATTTGCTATTATCCTGTTAGGAAGTGGAATTGTATATTTTCTTCTGATGGCTTGGCAATTTCCTGATCATGATTATTATTTCATTGACACGTTTCTTTTGCCTGTAATTATATTGTTTGTAGTGATGATTAAGCATATCACTTTTCAATCTCCAATTTTTAATAGCATGTTCACAATACTTGTTGTCCTGTTATCAGTTGGATTTGTTTACCAGGCGAATGCAGTTCAAGTTGAACGTTATTCCTTTCATGATTGGGATAAAGCAGAAATAGGCAAGCGTAATTTTTTAGATTCAAAGCATTTTTTAGATTCCTTACAGATTTCACCCAATGCAAGTATTGCAGTAATCGATGCTTATTCTGTAAATGGCCCTTTGGTGTTAATGAGAAGAAAGGGCTATTGTGTTAGAAGCACTAATAAAGAGGAGATTGAACGTGTATTTGCATTTAACCCCGATTTTGTTGTATTGCAAGATCAATTTATTATGAGCGATATAATGAAGAACTACCCGGGCATAATTAATAAACTTAATAGAGTAGGTAGTAATGGGAAAATATCAGTTTATACTATAAATAGAGAAGGCAAAGAAAACTCACTTCCTCAATTTTTGGGAATTATCAAAACAACCCCACTTTTTTCAAGTAATCTTAATTTCGATACATTATCTACTCTGGCGTTATGGAATAATATCGATAAACGGATTTGTAATTCAGAGCATTCCTGCTGGGCCTATATGGATTCAACCTTAGAATATGGTGCCACTCTGCATTTTAAAGCACATAGTATAAATAGTACATCACCTTTACATTTGTTTTTTAAGGGCAGCTTCTTTTCCCAAAATACACTTAAAGATGCAATGATTGTAACTTCAATTGATCGTAATAATAAAAATGTATATTATCAAACTATAAAACTTAGAGAATACATTTCAACTAATGATGAATGGAAAACAGTACAACTTTCTTTTAGCTTACCTAAATTTAAAACCAAAGAAGATGAATTAAAATGTTATTTATGGAACCCAGGAAAGGAGAATTTTCTGTATGATAGTTTATTAATAAATATTTACTAATAAATTTTTGATTAGAAATGTCCCCTTATAGGTCAATAAATGATACTAAGTTTACCTACATTTGAATTTTATGTTTGAAGAAAATATTACTCCTAGCATAAGTATTGTTATTCCAGTCTATAATGAAGAGGATAATATTCCTGTTTTATTTGATGAACTTCAAAAAATATTAAATACGCTAAACCAGCTCTACGAAATAATTTTTGTAGACGATGGCAGTAAAGATTCTTCTTTTAAAATAATCGAACAGATTTGTAGTCATAATAGTTCTGTATTGGGTATTTCCTTGTCACGTAATTTCGGCCATCAAATTGCCATTACTGCAGGATTGCAGCATGCAAAGGGAAGGGTAGTGGTTACTATGGATGCAGACATGCAACATCCTCCTGAATTAATAAAAGAAATGTATAAAAAATATGTAGAGGGTTATGATATAGTAAATACTATTAGAGGACGTACCGATGATTCAGGGCTTTTTAAAAAAAGCACTTCAGGTGGTTTTTATTTCCTCATCAAATATCTTACAGACGTACCTATAGAGCCCTCATCAGCTGATTTTCGATTAATGAGTAGAAGGGCCGTTGATGCATTTCTTAAGTTTGAAGAAAAAGATAGGTTTGTAAGGGGGTTAGTTAGTTGGATGGGTTTTAAACAAACATTTATTTCTTATAATTCTCCTTCTCGTTATTCAGGTGCATCTAAATACTCTATAATGAAGATGTTTAGGTTTGCGATAGATGGCATTACTTCTTTTTCTGCAAAGCCCCTTCGTATTTCGTTTTATTCGGGACTGATTGTTTCTTTATTGGGATTAGTATACGCAATATATGCAGTAGTTGAATTTATATATGGGAAAGTAATTCCCGGATGGACGTCTTTATTAGTATCTCAGTTAGTAATAGGGGGCTTAATACTAATTAGTTTGGGTATAATCGGTGAATATCTTGCGCGCGTATTCAATGAATCAAAAAATCGTCCATTGTACTTTGTGAAACAATATTCTTCAAAGGATATCAATAGGAGACTCCCAGATTAGTTTGTTGTATGGATAAATTAAAAAATATTCATATATATTCTTTGTTCTTATTAATCTCTGCGATTGTATTTTGGCAACTTGTTTTTTTTGTACATACTCCCAAATGGGACATGATAGATGTTTACTATCCCTGGAGATTTTTTATTGGAGAATGCCTTCAAAACCATAAGTTCCCATTTTGGAATCCCTATCAAGATTTGGGATATCCCATTCATGCAGATCCTTCAAGTGGTGCATGGTACCCGGTGGTTTGGGTAATAGGATATTTTTTTGGATATAATATTTATTCGATTACAATTGAATGGTGGTTGCATATAGTTATTGCTGCTATTGGATTTTATATGTTATTGAGAACATTAGGAGTTGATTCATCAGTTTCATTCCTTGTTGCTCTATGCTACATATGCTCCGGAGTTGTCATAGGTAATTCGCAACATTTAACCTATATAGTAAGTGTCTGCTGGCTTCCGTTTGTTATTAATTACTACTTAAAACTATTAAAAGAAGATACTATACTTAATCCTATTAAAGCCGCCCTATGTATGTTTATGCTTTTAACAGGAGGTTATCCGGCATTTACTTTCATGTTGTTTTATTTATTACTTATTTTTTTTATTCATTATTGCATTGTTCACTTTAAGAACGTTAAACCAAAGCTATTTGCTTTTATATGGCGCAACATTTTGTTTTTTATACTAGCTATTATTCTATCATCAGGAATGCTACTATCAGTGTCTGAAGTGTCGCCTTATTTGAGTAGAACAAAAACGTTTGCTTTAGAACAAGCACTTTTCGGTCCTTTTTCCCCTCAATCTACTATATCTTTTTTACTTCCGTTTGCTGTAATAAAGAACATGGATTTTTATAATACAGATCTCTCAATGAGTAATGCCTACTTTGGGATTATTATGTGGATATTTTTCTTACTTGGATTAACTAAAAAAATGAATGCATATGATAAGATATTTTTATTTTTTTCTATTGTTTGCTTATTGGCCTCTTTTGGTGAATACCTACCAATCCGTAAGTTTTTGTTTGAGTATATTCCATTTATGAATTTATTTAGATTTCCCAGTTCATTTAGGCTTTTTGTGATAATTGGTTTTTTGATAATTGCCTCAAAATATTTTCATTATTTAATTCAAGATAATTTTAATAAAGAAAAACGAAAAATATTTATAGTGGTTTGTTGTGTATTTATAGCGTTTATTGTATGTGTGTTAATTATAAGGGGAAACGGGTATATTGGAATAAAACAATTTATAAATAAGGATTTATTTACTTTTTCACAAACATCAACTATTAGCCAGCATATTGTCTTTCAAATAGCTACTCAGAGTATTATTCTAATTGCATTTATCGGTGTTTTACGATATGTAAATGAAATAAAGAAAACAGTAATGCTATTGGCTGTCATTATAATAGTTGAATTAATATTTAATGCCCAGCTAAACGAACCTTATACAACATACTATGAAAATTTTAAACCAAAAGAGGTTCATGCACATATAAAACAATTTCCTTCTGGGTTCCCCATGTTGCCTGATGTAAAAATATCAGACGTGAATTATAATGAAATATATTTTGGCCCATTTTGGCAAAACCTAAATATTTTCCAAAAACAAGTATCCAGCCTTGGGTTCAATTCATTTTCGTTCTCCAATAGAGAGTATTTGATAGATAAGTTGCCATGGCTATATAAAGCAACTATTAGAAATAGGATTGCATTTTTATCTAATGAAATACATTCAGAAGATGAATTAAAATTATTTTTAAATGATACAACAAAATTTACAAATAAATCTTTGTTTCTAACCGTTGCTGATTTTAATCAGGTAAATAGCAGCTTGTTTAAAAATAATCAAGTCGATTCAATTGCATTAATTCATTTTGCACCGGATAGTTTTATTTTCAAAACACAAACAAAAAGCGCTCAAACGATGACTTTGTTGCAGAATAATTATAACGGATGGAAGGTTTTTATTAATGACCAAGAAAGTAAGATTTACACAAGCAATAAAACTTTCATGTCAGCCATTGTTCCTGCCGGTGAAAATAAGATCAGTTTTATTTATTCTAATAATCGAATTAAACTAGCGGCATGGATTAGTTTCGCCACTCTTATTATATGTTTATTGATTATCTGTTTAGTACAAATTAAAACATCAATTGATAAGTAATATTTTTGTCACAAATGTTTTGCTACCATCTTCATTAGAACAGAAGACCATATAAACTCCTGACTTAGATTTTTCCCCTTTAAAATTTTTACCATACCATATGGCTTGCCCCCCGAGTGCTTTTGTTTCAAAAACCAAAGCTCCGCTTATATCTGTTATTTTCACATTTACATTTTCTACAAGACCGGTAATTGCAATAGGTCCTTCATATTCGGGTTTAACCGGATTTGGAAATACATACGCATTGGTATAGTCTTCAT
>CAZCJN010000164.1:0-5578 GCA_964498865.1 uncultured Bacteroidia bacterium | reverse complement strand
CCGAAGGAAATGTATACACTACAGGCGCTTTTGCGGAGGGGAAATTTGAAGGGGAATGGAAGATATATCACCCTAACGGAAATTTAAAACAAGTAGGCACTTATTCAAACGATATAGAAACCGGAAAATGGAAATATTATCACCCTAATGGAAACTTATACATGGAAGGTGAATATACTGCTGATGGTAAACAAAACGGAGTATGGAAAGAATATTATGAGGATGGAAAAATCAAAGCTATCTATAATTCTAAAGAAGGGAAATTAGATGGAAAGCAAATGGCATATGATAAAGAAGGGAAATTGGTAGAAGAACTCCAATACAACAATGGCATAAAACAATAATCACTTTCCTCTGCCCTGCAACATTATAATTGCTGTGTAAATAAGAATCTTCACGTCTAGCGCCAAGGTCATGTTTTCTATATAGATAATATCAAACTTGAGTCGCTCAACCATTTGATCTACATTTTCAGCATAACCATACTTCACCTGTCCCCAAGAAGTTATTCCCGGTCTTACTTTTAAAAGATGTTTATAATGAGGGGCACGCATAATAATTTGATCAATAAAATATTGTCTTTCCGGTCGAGGCCCTACTACAGACATTTCTCCAATTAATACATTATAAAATTGCGGTAGCTCATCTATCCTTGTTCTCCTCATAAATTTTCCAAACTTAGTTATGCGCGGATCGTGAGTACTCGATAATTGGGGTCCTGTTTTTTCAGCATCAACATACATTGAACGGAACTTATGAATCATAAAAGGATTACCATGCCTTCCTATCCTTTCATGACTATACATAATGGGTCCTTTAGAACTTAATTTAACAGCAATAGCTACAGTTAAATAAACAGGAAAAAATACGATCAATACAAAAAGTGAAATAGAAATATCAAATACTCTTTTTAAAGTTTGTTGCCAAACAGGCATAATATTTCTCGATATCTCGATAAGAGGGGTACCCAGAACATTATTCATTTTTACTTGCCCGGAAAGTATATTATACATATCCGGAATAATCTTGATTGTAGTGTTGACATCATCCAACTCACCTATTATCCTTCCAATATTTTCATGTTCAGATGATTCGATAGCTATAATTACTTCCTCTATACCTTTTTCCCGAATATTATTTTGTATATTATTTATGTTTCCCAAACAAGGTATTTGATCTTGGAGTTTATGAGAATAGCCATTTTTATCATCCACTTTAACAAAACCAACAAATTTATTTCCAAAAGATTTTTTCTGGTATTCTATCTCATTAAATATTTTCCAAGCCGCTTCATTACTTCCTACAATAAGGGTATTAAACCCAATAATGCGATTATGTACCTTATATACTGTTTTACTAACTAAGATATATCGCAATAAAAATGTATAGGAAAAATGCAATGTAAGATTAGCGGCAAAAAGTTGATAATAGGATCTATAAGTTACAATTTCATCGTCAAGAATAAGCATGAAGAAAATAACTATACAACCAATTAATGAAATGAAAAAGGTTTGTGCCAACTCTCTCAAACGAGATTTATGAAAAACATCTTTATACGCTCCTGTAGAAACATATAACAATATCCAAAACAATGACACTGAAAACAAACCCCAATAAAAACTATTTCCAAACTCTATTGGAATATCTTGACCAAACTTCACTCTTTCTATATACACTTTTCTGAACACATAAAAAGTAGTCCATGCTGCAACAGCAGAACAAAGGTCGGCAAGGACGTGTTTTAGTATCTGGTAAGACTTAGGCAACATAAACGAGAGCTGTATAGTAACGTAAACTCAATTAAAATATTTTATAATATGGATACGGCTTATTAGGGTTTATGTTGCTTAATTAACCAATTTAATATTATCAATAAAGAGATTTGAAGATGATAGGCTAGTATTATATTTCATAGAAAAGAATAGTTTGAATTTCAATGATTTAGGGTCTTCATTTATAGCAGTAGTTAAATTAATATAAACTTTATTCCACGTCGATACAGGTCGCAACGTTATAAGGGTTTGTTTAAGATTTAAGTTGCCGGAAGAAGAATACCCCTCCAATCCTATGCTAAACTCTGTATTGCAATTATAGTTCAGTTCCAGAAAAACCTGGTCCGTTTTTGGTAACGTATAACCACTACACGAATAACCATAGTAAACCCCATTAACCAAAGTAACTACCGCAGAACCGGTATTTTCAAATACTTGAGAAGGAATATGAGTTACTTGCATCATCGTATCGGAGGTGATAGATGAATCACATATACTTGGTATAGCTCCTTCGAAATCATCTAACCAAATAAATTGTGTATCAGACAAATAATTTACCACCGGGGTTATTGTGCTTATCTCACCTTTCCCAAAAAAGATATTTACTTGATAGGAAGTATAATAAGGATATACAGTCCTAGTATCGGAAATGCCATTTTCTTTTATACCTGCTAAAATCTTTACTTCATGATTGCCTTCATATAACACCGGAACTGTACAGGGTAATTCAAAAGCACCTACCAATTGATCGTCGACATAGATCCATGCATCTATAATTTTATGAGAGTTACTTCCTTGAATGGAATAGTTTGTTTTTAAGTCTATTTTATCAATATGAATATAGGCAGGAATAGGTTCTTCTTTATTGCATGAATAAAGTAACAACAAACTAAGCAACGAAATAATTAATATGTGATTTTTACGTGACTTACTCATAATCCATTATATTGACACACTTAATTCCATTTTTTTCATAATATTAAAAGCAACATCCAAAGCAATGTATCCGTCTTTATCTGTAACAACAGTAGGTTGATCGTTTTTTATAGAATAGGCAAAAGATTCTAATTCTGTTTTTATAGCATTAATATTCTCAATTTTAGGATTGTCAAAAAATATCTGTTTTAATCCCTTATCGGCTAGATCAATAGTCATAGCAAAAGGATCATCCGGTTCTTTATCAAGAGATTTAATTCGAACAACTTCCGTCTTCTTTTCTAAAAAATCTACAGCTATATACGCATCTTTTTGAAAAAAACGTGACTTTCGCATATTCTTTAAAGAAATACGGCTGGCAGTAATATTAGCTACGGCTCCATTTTCAAATTCAATCCTGGCATTTGCAATATCAGGTGAATCACTCACCACAGCCACTCCACTAGCATAAATATTTTTAATCTTTGATTTGACAACACTTAGAACTATATCTATGTCATGAATCATTAAATCCAATACCACAGAAACATCGGTTCCCCTAGGATTAAATTGCGCTAAGCGATGTGTTTCTATAAACATGGGATTATTAAAATATTCTTTTACAGATAGAAAAGCAGGATTAAAGCGCTCTACATGACCTATCTGTACTTTTAAATTTAACCCGGCTGCCAATTCCATAATCTCCTTAGCTTCCTCCATTGTATTGGATATGGGCTTTTCTATAAAAACAGATTTTGATTTTTTTAATGCTTTTACAGCAAGTTCATGATGTGCTATGGTAGGCGCAACAATATCAATGGACTCGCATTCAGCCATTAATTCTTCGGGAGAGCTGAATGCCTTTATTCCAAATTCCTCCTGTACTTTTTGAGTCGCTTCCTTATTAGGATCAAAAAAACCGATCAGCTCAAAGTCGGGAATCTGTTTCAGTAACCTAATATGAATTTTTCCAAGGTGCCCTGCTCCTAATACTCCTATTTTAATCATAAATCATTTTACTTTTGCAAACATAATCAATAACCTGCGAAAGTAATATGGCTTATTCACCCAATCAATTAAAAGATGAAGCTATACACATAGGAATGCGCGAAAGGCTTGTGAAAGAACTTTCAGAAAAAGGAATTAGAGATAAAAATGTTCTTAACGCAATAGGAAAAATTCCTCGCCATTTTTTCTTTAATACCATCTTTCTTAAACATGCTTATGAAGACAAAGCATTTCCCATTGCTGCAGGACAAACTATTTCCCAACCCTATACGGTTGCTTTTCAAACTCAACTGTTGGAAATAAAAAACGGAGACAAAGTACTCGAAATTGGTACCGGTAGTGGCTACCAAACAGCAGTACTTGTAGAAATGGGTGCAAAAGTATTCACCATAGAACGTCAGAAAGAGCTGTATGATAAAACAAAAATTATTCTACCACAAATGGGTTATAATCCAAAAATGGTTTATGGTGATGGTTACATTGGACTAGAAGCCTATGCTCCATTTGATAAAGTATTAGTAACTGCCGGTGCCCCATTTATTCCCGAGCCCTTGAAAGAACAACTTAAAATTGGCGGGAGATTGGTCATTCCTGTTGGAGAAGGTGCCACACAAGAAATGATCCTTATTGAACGAATTTCAGCGAATGAATATAAACAAACAACCCATGGCTTGTTTCGCTTTGTACCTATGCTGACAGACAAAAACAAGTAATTCTTTAATTATGATGAATCTAATATGAACAGGACTATGTTCATAATATCAAACTATTAAAACATATAAAGTAACTATCTAAATTAAATTTGTTAAACCAAAACCAAATAAACATATGAAAAAAACAATTATGGTAATAGCGATTGCGTTTGGTATAACAAGTGCTTTCGCTCAAGATTCAACATCAACATCGGGACTTATTTCTAAAAAAGGCGAACCAATACTGCCTGAATCTGGTGACTGGGCAATTAGTTTTGATGCGGTGCCTTTTATGAATTACTTAGGTAACTTATTTAGTGGTGCTACTACTACTAACGGTTCACCAGGTGCAACATGGGTTAACCCAGGAACAATGACCATTACCGGAAAACTGTTTAAAGACGAAAAAACTGCTTATAGAGCAACCGTACGATTAGGATTTAACTCAGGAAGCACTACTGCATTGATTGCAGATGCAAGTCAAACAGTAACTCCTACTTATCCTAATCCTGCTACAATGAAAGAAGATAAATGGTCTGGTTCCAGCCGTTTCATTGGCTTAGGCGGAGGAATTGAAATGCGCAGAGGGAAAACCCGTTTGCAAGGTTTTTATGGTGGTGAAGCAATGATTTGGATGAGTGGTAAAACAAACACATTCGATTACGGAAATGCAGTTAGTTCAACTATCCCTGTAAACAATGCTACATCAACTAATTTTGGTATAGGAGCTACTTCCACGGGTTCAAACATCACCGTAGATCCTACATATGGTGTAGCTGCTCGTGTATTAAAAGATAAAGTAGGCACAACCTTTGGTTTTGGAGTACGTGGCTTTATAGGTGCAGAATATTTCATTTTCCCTAAAATTGCTGTAGGTGCTGAATATGGCTGGGGATTAGGAATTTCTATGAGAGGGCAAGGAACAAGAGAACTAGAAAGTGTTGGCGGATCTCCTGCAACACCTGGCACTATTGAATATAAAACAAACAAATCCGGTAATTTTGGTGTTGATACTGACATTAACGGAGGAACAGGTTCAGGAACTACTCAATTAAAAATTACTTTACACTTCTAGTATAGTAATGAATAAAATAAAAAACCCATAGTTTTGCTATGGGTTTTTTATTTTATTTAAGTGTCCCGTCCTGAAATAGCGATACACAAAAAAGTATCGTTATGGAACACAGCCAA
>CAZCJN010000163.1:0-5610 GCA_964498865.1 uncultured Bacteroidia bacterium | reverse complement strand
CGGGGGAGTTTTTAACAGCCCAAGGAACCATAGAATACATTGATAAATTATTACAAAGTTTCAAGCCCAACGAGGTGCTTTTTCAAAAGAAACTAAAAAGCACTTTCAGCAATTATTTTGGCGATAAATATTATACTTACGGGTTGGACGACTGGATTTTTACCCATGATTTTGCAACAGAATTACTATTAAAGCATTTCTCCACATCATCATTGAAAGGGTTTGGAATTGAAGAACTTACAAAAGGAATAATTTCATCAGGAGCCGCCCTTCATTACCTCTCTGCAACCCAACACGACAGGGTTCGGCATATAAACTCCATTTCCAGGATAGAAGAGGAACACTTTGTTTGGTTAGACAAGTTTACTGTTCGCAACCTGGAGCTATTTTGGTCGGCCAACGAGAAAGCCAAAACACTCATTGATGTGTTGGATGAAACCGTATCGCCCATGGGTGCCCGCCTGATGAAGCGTTGGCTGGCTATGCCGTTAAAAGAACAGCAACCCATTGAAGAAAGACTCAACATTGTCGAGTATTTCATAAACAATCAAGAGCGATCTGATAAAATAGCCCAACACATTTATGCTACCGGTGACCTCGAACGCCTTATCTCTAAAACGGCTACGGGAAGGATATCCCCTAGGGAAGTAGCACATCTCAAGCGCGCACTAGTCTCCACGCTACAGATAAAAGAACTGTGTGAAGGTGCCGGGAAAAATAAAACAGGCCTCGAAAAAATTGCAGAGCAGCTGAATCCTTGCCCTTTAATACAAGAGCGCATCGAAAAAGAAATCACACCCGATCCTCCTTTTCAAATAGGAAAAGGAAATGTAATTGCCGATGGGGTGAATGCCGAACTGGATGAACTGAGGAAGATTACTTCTTCAGGCAAAAATTACCTGGTAGAAATACAGCAAAGAGAAAGCGAACGTACAGGAATTGGCTCTTTAAAGATAAGTTTCAATAATGTGTTCGGATATTATTTAGAAGTAACCAATACCCACAAGAACAAAGTTCCCGCTGACTGGATACGTAAACAAACCCTCAGCAACTGCGAACGCTACATCACCGAAGAGTTAAAACAGTATGAAGAAAAAATATTAGGCGCTGAAGAAAAAATACTCTCTTTAGAGACCAAACTCTTTAACGACTTAGTACTAGCTATAGCCGATTATATTGCTCCCATACAATTAAATGCATCTCTCATTGCCCGGCTGGATTGCCTTATCTCCTTCTCGCAGATAGCCCAAAAGAACAAATACATTCGTCCGCAGATAAGTGAATCAAGAAACATAGATATTAAGAATGGCCGCCATCCCGTCATTGAAAAAATGCTGCACCATGGAGAAGAATACGTGAGTAACGATATTTTCCTTACGCCGGAAGATCAGCAAGAGTTGATCATCACCGGCCCGAACATGTCGGGGAAATCTGCATTGCTGAGGCAAACTGCCCTCATCACCATTATGGCTCAGATAGGATGTTATGTTCCTGCTGAAAAAGCAACCATTGGTATTGTAGATAAAATATTTACCCGGGTAGGCGCATCGGATAATATCTCGCAGGGAGAATCCACCTTTATGGTGGAAATGAACGAGACAGCAAGCATCCTGAATAATTTATCCGACCGTTGCCTGATCTTATTGGATGAAATAGGCAGAGGAACCAGTACCTATGACGGCATCTCCATTGCCTGGGCCATTGCCGAATTTTTACACCACCACCCTACCCGTCCTAAAGTTTTATTCGCTACCCACTATCATGAGCTAAACGAAATGGAAAAAACCATGCCTCGCATTAAGAACTTTCATGTATCAGTAAAAGAATATGAGAACAAAGTCATCTTCCTGCGTAAATTAATACCCGGGGGAACAGAGCATAGTTTTGGAATTCATGTAGCAAAAATGGCCGGTGTACCTAAAAAAGTAGTTGAACGCGCCAACGAAATATTAAAAAAATTAGAAAGCTCACGCGAAGAACATTCAACAGGGAATACTTCTGTAGAGAACAAAACACCCGACATGCAGTTATCTTTTTTCCAACTCAACGACCCGGTGCTGGAACAGATACGAGACGAAATTTCCAAAACAGATATCAATACCCTTACCCCTGTAGAAGCGCTTATGAAACTCAATGAAATAAAAAAGTTAATAGGCAAAAAATGAAATACCCTTTTCTTTTACTGCTTACCATCATTTCTTTTAACGTAGGTTGTCAAACCAACACACATACCGCTATGGAAAAACAATCTTCAACAAACAATCCCTACTATTCCCGAACCGATACCACGCCACTTAAGGTAAGTGACGAAGAATGGAAAAAAATATTGCCGGGCAATGTATATGATATTGCCCGAAAAAAAGGAACGGAATATGCCTTTACAGGCAAGTACTGGAACTCAGAAGGCATTGGTACTTATTACTGCGCAGTTTGCGGCAATAAACTTTTCCGCTCCGACTCCAAGTTTGCCAGCGGCTGCGGATGGCCCAGCTTTTTTGAAGCATCCAGAAAAGGTGCTACCATTTACAAAGAAGACCGTTCTTATGGCATGATACGTACCGAAGTGATGTGCGGTCGCTGCGAAAGCCACTTAGGGCACATCTTCGACGACGGCCCTCCTCCAACCGGAAAACGGTATTGCATTAACTCCATAGTATTAGACTTTGAACCGGATAAGAAATAGTTATTCCTGTTGCTGTCAGGTGCCTGCCAGCCGAAGGCAAGTTAATTCCTGACAGCAACATTAGAATCACTACAAAATCATTTTAACCCCAGCTCCGTTTATAGAGGATGAGTACAGTTTAAAAAATACATTCAAATGCAAATCAAGATAATTCTCATCTTTATCTTATTCAATTTACAGTCTACTTTCGCTCAAACTAACGGGGTGGTAACAGGCTATGTTAGAGATAAAAACACTCAAGAAACAATAATTGGTGCAGTAGTGGTAGTTGAACAAACTACCAATGGCGCATTAACAGATATAGATGGGAACTACAAGATTAAAGTCCCAATAGGTACGTGCAATTTAAAAGTTTCTTATGTTGGTTACCAAACCCAGCTAAAATTCAACATTGTTGTTACATCCGGAAATGATCAAGTCGTAAATTTTGAACTGGAGCCGAGTGCAACCAATTTAAACGAAGTGACTATCACTTTCGACAAAGGTAAATCGGCAGTTGCAACCGACTTAATCACGCCCTTATCGGTACAGCAACTTACTACTGAAGAAATAAAAGCAAATCCGGGAGGTAATTTTGATGTTTCAAGAGTTATTCAAACCCTTCCGGGTGTGGGCGGAAGCAGTGGCGGCCCATCCAGAAACGATATTATTATACGAGGAGGTGCGCCCAATGAAAACGTGTATTATTTAGATGGCATAGAAATACCTGTTTTAAATCATTTTCAAACCCAAGGGAGTTCGGGAGGTGCACAAGGCATATTAAATGTTTCTTTTATTGAAGATTTAAAATTGTCTTCATCGGCTTTTGATGCACGGTACGACAATGCATTGGCTTCCACATTTGTAATTAAACAACGTGATGGAAACAGGGAAAGACTTTCCGGAAATGTTCGGGTAAGTTTAACAGAGGCTGTAGCAACATTAGAAGGGCCGATAAAATCTAAAACAACCTTTTTAACATCCGTTAGAAAATCATACCTCGATTTACTTTTTCAAGCCATCGACTTACCAATCAGACCCAATTTTTATGATTTCCAATACAAAGTAACCCATCGATTCAATGATAAAACATCTTTATCTGCAATAGGATTAGGGGCAATAGACAGATTTAAATTTGCATCAACTAAAAACAGCACACCTGAAAATATATTCATAACCCGTTCCCTACCCTATATAAATCAATGGAATTACACAACAGGATTTGTTCTTAATCGAAGAATTGAAAAAGGATACATGAACTTTATTGTAAGCAGAAATATGTTTGAAAACAGGTTGGATAAATTTGAAGAAGGAAACCAAGTTGAATCACAAAGAACTTTCAAACTTAAATCACAGGAAATTGAAAACAAACTCAAGTTCGATTACAACAAGTATGTAAACAATTGGAAAATAACTTTTGGGGCCATGGCTCAATATGTCAAATACAATACCGATTTATACAGCAAGGTTACAAACAGCATTGCAGACAGTATGGGCAATGAGATTATTCCGGCACAATTCATAAAATTCAAAAGTGAAATAGAGTTCTATAAATACGGCTTATTTGGGCAGATTGCTAAAAACATTTTAAATGAAAAATTATTGCTTTCGTTGGGCTTCCGAACCGATCTAAACAGTTTTTTAAAAGAGGGAAACAATCCTTTAAAAACTTTATCGCCTCGTTTTTCATTGGCTTATCATATTAATCAAAAAATCGACTTAACCGGCTCGATCGGAACTTATTACAAAATTCCAACTTATACTACGCTTGGCTATAAAGATGCTAATGATGATTTAGTAAACAAATCAATGAAATACATTCAATCAACTCACTATGTTTTAGGAACACAATTTTTGCCCAATGAAGGATTTAGAGTTACGGCTGAAGGCTTCTATAAAGAATATAACGACTATCCGGTGTCAGCATTAACAGGAGTTTCTTTAGCTAATCAGGGTACCAATTTTGGTTCTATTGGGAGTGAGAAAATTAATAGTACCGGAAAAGGTGAAACCTATGGGTTTGAAATATTTATTCAGCAAAAGTTAATCAAAAAGATCTTTTATGTAGTTAGTTACACTTTTGTAAGAAGCAAATTTTCAGGAGACAACGGAATTTTAATTCCTTCATCATGGGATAACAAGCATTTAATTTCGGCAACACTTGGGCGCAAGTTTAAAAAGGGTTTCGAAATAGGTTTAAAATACAGGTTTGCAGGTGGCTCTCCTTACACTCCTTATGATATGGTTATTTCTCAGCAAACGTATTTGCTTCTTGGTCAAGGCACGCTTGACAATTCAAAACTAAATAGTCAACGACTTATGGCATTTAATCAGCTTGATTTTAGGATTGATAAAAAAATAAACTTCAAAAGAACAACCCTTGATATTTATATGGATGTTCAAAATGTACTGGGGTTTAAAAACCAGGGCAATCCCGATTATACGTTTAAAAGAACTGCTGACAATAGCGCGTTTCAAACAACAGACGGCAAAGACATCTTGCAAGACGGCTCTAATGCAATACCGGTTATTTTGCCAAATAAGGAAAGAAG
This sequence comes from uncultured Bacteroidia bacterium, assembly GCA_964498865.1. Classification (GTDB taxonomy): domain Bacteria; phylum Bacteroidota; class Bacteroidia; order Palsa-948; family Palsa-948; genus Palsa-948. Next base: position 396 of record CAZCJN010000163.1, on the reverse strand, counting down.
CATAACGCCAACATTAGGTTTAATTATTGAGTTTTAAAAACCAATTTTCTGAGAATAAGAGAAACACAACTACTTTCCCGGATAAGCGTAATTCATTTCAATACAAAATAATAACACAGGCAGTTGTGAATAGCATTCTGTCCTACCAAATAGGGCTTCGCAGGAAGGTGATAAAATACGATTCTTATTTTATCGTATCGCCCTTACCAAGTCCTTCATAAATTAGTAATATTTATATTTACCTACTTTAGTAAAGACAATTACATTATGGAAAACCATATATACAAGTAATAAAAGAAGATGCCCCTGATAAAGCATTGGATGCAAAATGTTCTGCTTCGGGTTATTTCAGAGCGGAATGGGGAGAGGCAAGTGACTTCTATTCAAAATATACTG
>CAZCJN010000162.1:0-5613 GCA_964498865.1 uncultured Bacteroidia bacterium | reverse complement strand
ACTTCAAAAAAAATAGCCTGTATAATTATATTATTATAACTGTTTTATATCTTGATTAATTCTAGCCCTTTTTTGCAAAAAAATTGCATTATTTTATTCGTCTTATTTATTCAGGGTTTAGTAATGTTTTATTGATTATTTGTCTAATAATCAGCCTAATTCATAACTCTAATTTATCTACTGCGTTTAATCAGTAAATAGAGTTGGAATGAAAATAAAATCTATACTAAAATCATATTTTGAATTAACTATAAAGAACACGCTTTCTTTGTTTTCGGTGTTTATTATGGTGTTTTTCAGTGATAATGCGTATGCTACTCACGCAGAAGGTGCTGATATTACTTATAAATGCTTGGGTGGTAATCAATATGAAATTACTCTTGCGTTTTATAGAGATTGTCAAGGAATTAGCGCGCCTTCAAATCCTATTATCAATTGCAAGTCAATTACATTAGGAAAAGATTTCAATTTACAACTTACACCAATTCCAGGTACTGGTCAAGAGATTTCACCTGTATGTACAGGTCTTAAAACTAAATGCCAAGGAGGGACCTATCCGGGTGTACAAGAATGGATTTATAAGGGTGTAGTTACCTTAAATGCCGCTATTGACTGGGTTTTTAGTTATGACCTATGTTGCCGAAACGATGCTATTACTACTATTAATGCTCCCGGTAATCAAAATATACATATAGAATCTACTCTTGATAATTTAAATTTTCCGTGTAATAGCTCCCCCATCTTTACTGTAAAACCAATTCCATTTGTTTGTATAGGCCAATTCTTTTCATTTAATCATGGGGCGGCTGATGCTGATGGTGATTTTTTGTCATATGAACTAATTACACCCATGAATGGTTATGGTACAACAGTTACTTATTTAAATCCATACACTAAAGATGTGCCCATTACTTCTTCTCCTGCCTTGGCATTTGATACTCTTTCGGGGAGTTTAAGCATGACTCCTACCGCGATGGAAGTAACCATATTTGCTGTTAAGGTTAAACAATGGAAAAACAATCGTTTGGTTGGATATGTAATTCGTGATATACAAGTAAGAGTAATTAATTGCAATAATTCATATCCCTATAGCTTTGGAATTAATGGGAGTGGTACTTATGTTACCAATGCTTGTGTAGGAAGCCCTGTAGTATTTAATATTTATACAAATGACATTGATACCACTCAAACCCTTACTTTAGGCTGGAATAATGGTATTGCTGGGGGCGTCTTCTCAATAACTGGAACTAAAACTCCAACAGGTACCTTCTCTTGGACTCCCGGTTACAATGATATTGGTATGCACTTTTTTACTATCACCATTAAAGATAATAATTGCCCTATTAATGGTATCATGACATATGCTATTGGAATCATGGTAAATGGAGTAAATGCTCAAACTACTGCAACAAGTGCTAGCTGTGGAATCAATAATGGTAAGGCAACAGTAACTCCTACATTAGGGACAGCTCCTTATTCCTACTTATGGACACACTGTAATTGCACGGTTCCTATTCTAGAGAATTTACCTGCCGGTACTTATACTGCTGTTGTAACGGACGCAAAAGGCTGTAGTGTTGTTAAAACTGCTGTTGTTGGTGCCGGCCCTGCAGCAAGTAATATTCTAATAAATGCTACAAATGCATCTTGTTATAATTCAAATAATGGAGTAGCAATTGCAAACGTAAATGGAGGATCCACTCCTTATACTTATCAGTGGTCTAACGGCGGAACATCTCAAACTATATCAGGTCTGTCTGCCGGAACCTACTCAGTAGTTGTTACTAATGCAGATGGTTGTGTTAAAACAGAGGCTGTTACCATTATACAACCTACATTATTAAATACTTCAGTATCTCATAAGGATGTGCTTTGTTATGGAGGTTATACCGGTACTGCATCAGCAACTGCTTTAGGTGGTACTGCACCTTATTCGTTTACATGGAATACCGGAGCAATTACTCAAACGGTAAGTGGCTTGGGAACAGGAAATTATTTTGTGGTGATTAAAGATGCGAATGGTTGTTCTAATACTCAAAATGTGTTTATTAATCAACCAACAAAAGTGGTTAGCAGCATTTCTTCTTTTAATAATATTTCTTGTAACGGTAGTGCAAATGGAACAGCAACCGCTTCGGTTATTGGTGGAATTGCGCCCTATTCTTATTTATGGAATAATGGACAAACAACCCAAACAGTAACTAATCTTAATATGGGAAACCACTCTGTTACTATTTCAGATAGCCTTGGATGTACTTCCTCCATTTCAGTTACTATTTCAGAGCCTCCTGCTATCACGTCATTAATGAATGTAAACCATGTAAAATGTTATGGAATGAATAATGGTAGCGCTTCTGCTACCATATCGGGCGGTAATCCTTCTTATTCTTACCTCTGGTCAAATGGTGAAACGGGGTCAGCAATTAATAATCTTTCGGTTGGTAGTTATTCTGTTGTCGTGACTGACGCAAAAGGATGTACTAAATCATCAGGTGTAACGATCTCTCAGCCAGCCATACTTTTACAAAATATTACAAATGTTCAACATGCTACATGTAATCAAGGCAATGATGGATCCGCTGCTGTAATAGTATCCGGTGGAATAACACCCTATACTTACCTATGGTCTAACGGTCAAACTACGTCTGCTGCCAATATGTTAATTGCAGGTAATTATTCTGTATTAGCTACTGATGCAAATGGATGTACAGTTGCCAATACCTTTTCCATTATACAACCTTCTGCGATCTTACTCACGTTTTTTCCTGAAGATACTATTTGCGCCGGAAAGTCTGCCCTTATAACAGCTTCAGCTTCCGGTGGAACAGCCCCTCTTACATACGCTTGGCAGCCTAATCTAGGACAAGGAAGCCAGCAATTGGTAAGTCCTGTGACAACAACTTCGTATACTGCAATTATTACAGATGCTAACGGATGTATTAAAAAAGGAAACACAACTGTTCATGTGTATCCGTCAAACATCAATCTTATTGTGAATGCAACCCCTAATATTTGTTCAGGACAAAATGCAACATTGTCTGCTTCAGCTGTAGGTAATCAGATCACCAGTTATTATTGGAGTGGTAATCTGGGTACTGGAGCAGGCCCTTACGTTGTGTCCCCTGCAACTACGACCACTTACTCTGTACTTGTTACAAACTCTTGTGGAACTACAGCTTTGGCTGCAACAACCATTCAAGTGCGTCCTTTACCTGATGTTAAATTATTACCGGGTGCTGGGGCAGGCTGCGATGAAGTACAAGCACAATTCAGTAATTCTATAGTACCTAATAATGGCGATACATACATGTGGGATTTTGGAGATGGAAATACATCTGCACAAGTAAACCCTACCCATATATTTACACAGGCCGGTAGTTATGTAATAAGTGTAACAGTTACCTCAACATACGGGTGTTCATCAAGTAGTAAAACAACTTTTGATGCTGCTGTAACTCCTTCTCCTGATGCAAACTTTATTTCTGATCCTCCAATTGAAACATCAATTATTAATCCTGTATTTAACTTTTATGATAAATCAATAAATGCTACAGGATGGACTTGGAGTTTTGGTGATGGCACAACTTCTTCACAGCAAAACCCTCATCATACGTATAGTCAAACCGGAGTATATACTGTGAAATTATTTACAATAAATGATGGCGGATGTGTAGATTCTATCGTAAGGTCCATAGAAGTAAAACCTGAATTTGCCTTTTACATACCCAATACATTTACTCCTAATGGAGATAACGCAAATGAATTTTTTACAGGTAAGGGAGAAGCGATTATTGAATACAAAATGACTATTTTCGATCGTTGGGGCAACCAAATTTTTGAAACCAATGATTTAAATAAAGGATGGAACGGTTTTGTAAAAGATGGTACCGAAATTGCTCAAGAAGACATTTATGTATATAAAATTTTTGTAAAAGACTTTCAGAATAAAGACCATAAATATGTTGGTCACGTAAATATTGTTAAATAACCATTCTGCTTTTCATTTTTGTTTGAGAGGGTTGTCTTCAAAGGCAGCCTTCTTTTTTTATGTATGTTTGAGAAAAAACGGTATGCAACACACTATAGAACAGTTAAGCTATCCAATGGGTAAATTTGCATTTAATGCGAATGCAGATGAAAACGAGATACACAGATGGATTTCAGATATTGAATTATTACCTGCTCAAGTAAAAAATGCTGTAAAAGGATTGTCTTCATCTCAGCTTGATACACCCTACCGCGATGGTGGTTGGTCAGTACGGCAAGTCATTCATCATATTGCAGACAGTCACATGAATGCATATATACGTTTTAAGCTCGCGCTTACAGAAGATAACCCGACCATAAAACCCTATAATGAAAAGTTATGGGCAGAATTAGATGACTCCAAGCATCAGCCTATTGAACTGTCTCTTGCTATTATTGAACCACTCCATTCAAGGTGGGTGCATGTGATTAAAAAAATAAACAAAGTTGATTATTCACGAACTGTATTCCATCCTGAAAGTAAAAGAGAAATGTCTATTAAGTTTTTATTGCACCTTTATTCGTGGCATGGTAAGCACCATACTGCGCATATTACTTCTTTGCGAGATAGAAATAAGTGGTAATTTCTGCTTGCAATTTTTTACATTTGCTTCCTTTTTGAAGTAATATCATTAAGCATATGAATCATTGCTAATAGTATTGTAATTAATTTATACCAATGAAAGTAGTTGATAGAATAAAACAATCAAAATCCACTCTCTTCTCTATTGAGATACTACCGCCATTAAAAGGAAAAAGTATTCAATCCATATATAATATTCTTGATCCTTTACAAGAATTTAATCCGGCCTTTATTGATGTTACATATCATAGGGAAGAATATGTATATAAAAAACGTGAAGGTGGTTTTTTAGAAAAAGTTTCTGTAAGGAAGCGCCCTGGAACGGTAGGAATTTGCGCTGCTATTATGAACCGTTACAAAATTGATACCGTACCTCATATTATTTGTGGAGGCTTTACAAAAGGCGAAACAGAAGGTGCTCTTATTGATTTACATTTTTTAGGTATAGATAATGTTTTGGTATTGCGCGGAGACGCAGTCAAAAATGAACGAAGCTTTGTGCCGGAGCCGGGTGGTAATGCTTACGCCATTGACCTTGTTAAGCAAGTTGTGCACATGAATGCCGGAAAGTATTTGCATGAAGAAGAAGAGATAGAGGTAGCCCCAACGAATTTTTGTATAGGTGTAGCAGGCTATCCGGAAAAACATTTTGAATCCCCTAATATGACCTCTGATTTACGTCATCTTAAAGCGAAAGTAGATGCCGGAGCACAATACGTTGTAACCCAAATGTTTTTTGATAATCAAAAATATTTTGATTTCGTTAAAAAATGCCGTGAAGCCGGAATTACAATTCCGATTATACCCGGTCTTAAAGTGCTTACTCAAAAAGCACATGCGTCATTGCTTCCCAAAACTTTCTTTTTAGACATTCCCCAAGATTTACTAGATGCGCTTGATAAATGTAAAACCGATGCGGAGGCAAAAGAAGTGGGCATAGAATGGACCATTAATCAATCAAAGGAATTAATAAAAGCAGGAGTGCCTGTGCTTCATTTCTATAC
>CAZCJN010000161.1:0-5692 GCA_964498865.1 uncultured Bacteroidia bacterium | reverse complement strand
GATTGGTTATATTTTTTGGTGATATAGGTATCAAGGTCAATAAAATCTACCTTTAAATTTTTTGCAAGTAAGTCGCCCGAAGTAGATTTTCCGGAGCCCATATATCCAATTAATACAATTTTCATAAAATAATTATCCAATTAGCGCATAAAGGTACGTTTAATATTTTTTCAATTTTTTTTTGATGGTTTCAAAATGCTTATATCTTTGCGCTCCGTTTTTAAAAAATAGACTTTTGATTCCGTAGCTCAGCTGGTAGAGCATTACACTTTTAATGTAAGGGTCCTGGGTTCAAATCCCAGCGGAATCACAAAGGGGGGAGGTCATCTCCTCCCTTTTTTATTTTTATTTAGTCTGGTTTTACATATAACGGATTGTGTTTCTTTTTTTAGGCAATTTACAATTAACCTTTTTTTTTATCTTCACGGCTAACATAAGTTACTATGGCACAAGTTGAGTTGATTATGCCCAAAATGGGCGAAAGCGTTCACGAAGCAACCATTATTAAATGGCTTAAAAACGAAGGCGATAAAATTGCCTTGGACGAACCTGTATTAGAAATTGCTACGGATAAGGTAGATTCTGAAATCCCTTCTACCACAGAAGGAACTTTATCTAAACGTTTGTTCAAGGAGGGAGAAGTGGTACAGGTTGGTAAACCTATTGCTATTATCACTACGGGCGCTGCGGTAGCTGCTGCCCCGGTATCCGCTCCTGCTACTCCTGCTAAAGCTTCTGCATCGGAACCTGTCTTCTCTAAGAATGGTGATGCTGCAACAGCAAAAGTGGAACATGTGTCTATTCCTAAAAACTCTTCTTCAGGGAAATTCTATTCTCCCTTAGTTAGAAATATTGCAAAACAAGAAGGTGTTTCTGTGGCAGAACTAGAAGCTATCTCCGGAACCGGCAAAGACGGTAGGGTTACCAAACATGATATTCTTACTTACTTGCCTAATAAAAAACAGGGTATTGTCGTTGCGGAAAAAAGAGCTACACCAACTGTAACAGCTGAAATACAATCACCTCCGGTAATTGTTTCGGGAACAGATGAAATAATAGAAATGGATAGAATGCGTAAGCTTATTGCTGACCATATGGTAATGAGTAAACGTGTATCGCCACATGTTACCTCTTATGTAGAGGCGGATGTGACGAATATTGTGAAATGGAGAGATAAAGTAAAAGGTGTATTTGAAAAAAGAGAAGGGGAGAAGATCACTTTTACTCCTGTGTTTGTTGAGGCTGTTGCGAGTGCAATACGTGATTTCCCCATGATTAACGTATCGGTAGATGGAACCAAAATTATTAAAAGGAAGAATATTAATATAGGTATGGCAACCGCATTGCCAACAGGCAATTTAATTGTTCCTGTTATTAAAAATGCAGACAGGTTTAACCTTGTTGGCCTTACCAAAGCAGTTAATGACTTGGCTAATCGGGCACGTATAAATAAATTACAACCTGATGAAATTCAGGGAGGGACATTTACTATCACTAACGTAGGTGGTTTTGGTAATGTAATGGGAGCACCTATCATTAATCAACCACAAGTAGCTATTTTGGCAATAGGAGTTATTAAGAAAAAACCTGTAGTATTGGAAACCAAAGAAGGTGATACGATTGCGATTAGGAGCATGATGTTCCTTTCTCTTTCTTACGATCATAGAGTAGTGGATGGTATGCTGGGCGGAAGCTTTTTGAGAAGAGTAGCAGATTACTTAGAAAAATTTGATATAAACCGAACTGTTTAATCAACAGATGAATAAAAAAAATATTCTTTTTATATGCACACTCTTGTTTGTTACAAATATCTTTTCCCAACAAGACACCACGCTTAATTCTGATCCTCGATTTTTATTCTCTCAGGCAGAGGAATACCTGTTGAATGAGAATTACGAAAAAGCTATTCCGCTGTATAAACAATTAATTGTAAACAACCCTCAAAACTCCAATTGGAACTTTAAACTAGGGATTTGTTATCTCTATTCACCATCGGAGTACAGTAAGGCTATTTCATGTTTGGAGAAGGCAGTAGTTAATACTGCTAATAATACGAATGATGAATCTTTTAAAGAAGAAAGATCCCCTTTATTAGCCATTAAATTTCTGGCAGATGCGTATCATAGAAATTACCGTTTTACAGAGGCTATAGATACGTATAATAAATTTTTAAATGCCCTTCAAGGCAATGCTAAAGTTTATAAGGTAGAAATAGAAAATCAAATCCAGGTCTGTAAAAATGCAATTGATTTGGTTGCCAGTCCTGTAAATATGATTATTAAAAACCTTGGTGCTGAAGTAAATAGCAAGTATGCCGATTATTCTCCTGTTATTTCTGTAGATGAATCAATGTTGCTTTTTACTTCCCGCAGGCCAGAAAATATTGGAGGTAAAACGGACGACGATGGAAGGTATTTCGAAGATATTTATATATCCTACATGAATGAAGATGAAAACGGATGGCTTCCGGCAAAAAATATTGGTTTACCTATTAATACTCCTGATCACGAAGCTACTATAGGTGCTTCTATAGATGGGCAGATCGTATTCATTTATAGAAATGATGCTGATAGTGGTAGCATTTATACAACCAGTTTGCAAGGTGAAAACTGGACTGTTCCTGAAAAAGTGGGTGGGGATGTAAATAGTAAGTACTGGGAGTCACATGCCTCACTTTCTGCTGATGGTAGTATTTTATACTTTGTAAGTAACCGCCCGGGAGGATATGGGGGAAGGGATATATACCGTTCAAAAAAACTTCCTTCGGGTAAATGGGGGAAACCGCAAAATCTAGGCCCTAACATAAATACACTATACGAAGAAGATTCACCTTTCCTTCAACCGGGAACAAATCGTTTGTATTTCTCTTCACAAGGCCATAAAAATATGGGAGGTTTTGATATCTTCTTTAGTGATTATGTTGATAGTGGAGCAACCGGTGGGTGGTCAATACCACAAAACATGGGGTATCCCGTAAATACTACCGGTGATGATGTATTTTATCTTCCTACTATAGATAATAAACGTGCTTACTATTCTTCTTTTGCAGAGGGGACTTATGGCGATAAGGATATCTATATGCTAACATTACCGGAAAACGAAGAGTCTAAACTCACTGTATTTAAAGGTTCTGTTTTGGATATATTTGGTAAGCAGGCAAAAGGAGTTGTTGTAACTGTTACAGACGCTGATAATGGTGAATTGATAGGAAGTTATACTCCTAATGCTAAAACAGGAAGATATCTTCTTATTCTACCACACAATAAAACATTTAATATTTCTTATTCTGCAGAAGGTCTAACTACTATTACCAAACCTTATACTGTAGCTCCCGGCAAGGAGTACTCTGAAACCGGCATGACCTTTATAATGAAAGATGTGGTATTGCCCAAAGAAGAACTAGGAACTATAGGCGTAACCGGAGTAGTTACGAATGGAAAAAAGAAAGTTGTTAAAAATGTAATTATTAATGTAGTTGAAAATACCACCCAAAAACAAGTAGGGAAGTATTATACAGATAGTAAAGGTATGTATGCCTTTGCGCTTGAAAGAGGAAGGAATTACAATATCTCCTTTGAAGCCCCCGGATATTTATTTCAATCTGAAAATATTAATATGCCGAGAGCAAAAATATATTCGATAGTTGAAAAAAATATTACACTACAACCAGATACCAGTGGTTCAAGAATTATATTGAAAAATTTATTTTTCGATGTTAATAAATCAATTATTAGAAAAGAATCTTTTGTAGAGCTTGATAAGTTGTATAAGTTTTTAAAAGGGAAGCCAGCTCTGAAAGTAGAAGTGGCCGGTTATACAGATAATAAAGGAAATGATAAGCTTAATGTTAATTTATCCTACAATAGGGCAAAGGCTGTTGTAGCCTATCTTGTTAAAAAGGGAATTAAGGAGTCGCGTTTAGTTCCTAAAGGATATGGAAAAGAAGAGCCTGTTGCTTCTAATGATACAGAGGTAGGAAGGCAACAGAATAGGAGAGTAGAAGTAAAAATAATTTCTGAAAATTAATTCTGTTTTTCTAATTACTTCTTTGATTATATTCGCGCGTTTATTTTTCGATTACCATGAAACTAATAAATGAAAACATATAGATAAAATGGCAAGGACCAAACTACTTGATTTGTATCAGCGCCCAGGATGGCAAAAAGTTACTACGATACAAGACCTCAGAAAAGAAAATGAGGAAATGAAAAAAGAGACGGAGTATCTTCGTAAGCGATTCGATAGCATTTCAGAAAAGAAAAAGCAATTAGAAGAACGATGTGAGGAACTTAAAAAAACTATAGCTACCTTGCGTGAAGAGTTAGCGAATGTTAAAGAAGAAACAACGAATATTAGAAAAGATAATTCTTCGTTACGTGATCAGGTTAAGTTCCTTAAAGCACAGCTTCCTGTTCTTAAGTCAAGTAATTGATTTTTAAGCTGCTCTCTTATTAAGAGAAGGTGTAGATTAATGCTTGAATTCCTTAATCACGTCTATAAAAAATTTGACTTTGTCTTTATCCGTATCGGGATAGAGGCCATGACCAAGGTTGGCAATATGCCTGCTTGTGCCAAAAGCAAGCAGCATTTTTTCAGCTTCCTTTTTAATGGTTGTTCTATCGGAATAAAGCATACATGGATCAGCATTTCCTTGTAGGGTTTTTGTGCTACCAATTATAGAACGTGATTCTGCAATATCCATTGTCCAATCTAAACCAATCACGTCGCAATTAACTTTGCTCATGGCTTTGCGTGCAAAAAAGGCATCTTTTGCAAAAATAATTTTAGGAACCTCGTTGATGGCATCGCATATTTTAGAAATATACTTTAAAGAAAATTCATTGTATTGTTCCGGTGATAAAACCCCTGCCCAGCTGTCAAAAATCTGAATAATGTCTGCACCAGCAGCTATCTGTGCTTTTAAATAATTAATCGTGCTTTGTGATATCTTCTCTAAAAGAGAATGAGAAAGTAATGGATTGGTATAAAGCATTTTTTTTGCCTGGGAAAAAGTTTTGCTTCCGCTTCCTTCTATCATGTAGGCAAATAAGGTCCAGGGTGCGCCGGCAAACCCAATAAGCGGAACCTTTCCATTTAATTCATTTTTAACGAGTCTAATTGCATCGGTTACATAAGAGAGGTCATGGTCTTTAGCAATGTGCAATTCTTCTATATCTTTTTGGACTTTAACTGTTTTTTCGAAATATGGACCTTTTGCTTCTATCATTTTGTAAGGTAGCCCCATGGCTTCAGGAATGACAAGTATATCTGAAAAAATAATGGCAGCATCAACTCCTAAAATATCTACAGGTTGAATAGTTACCTCAGCAGCCAGCTCCGGATTTTTTACAAATGAAACAAAATCTTTTGCTTTGGCACGTACTTGTCTGTATTCAGGTAAAATTCTCCCGGCTTGCCTCATTAGCCAAACAGGAGTACGCTCTACTATTTCACCCTTAGCAGCACGGAGTAGTAAATCATTCTTTAACATCATGCAAAATTATGAATTGACGTGTTCTGCATGTCATGATAATGTAACAAACTTTGTATACTTGTTTTTTTAAAATTGAGTACCCCATGAAAAATAACCTTCAAGCTACTTTTGGAAATATAGACATCTATCTTTTTGATCAATTATTAAAAGGCCGGTTTGATCATTGCCAAAATGTACTTGATGTGGGTTGCGGAAGTG
>CAZCJN010000160.1:0-5794 GCA_964498865.1 uncultured Bacteroidia bacterium | reverse complement strand
GGGCAAGCAGTGCATAATATGAATCTAATGTTTGGTTTGGAAGAAACAATGGGTTTAAAGTTAAAAGCAACAGCATTTTAGATTTTTTGGAAGAGATTATAATTTCGGTGTATAATTAATATAAAGTTCCATGCAATTATTCGACGTGTATCCGCTATTTAATATTGAACCGGTAAAAGCGGAAGGCTCTTACCTATGGGATAAAAACGGTATCAAGTATCTTGACTTATACGGAGGGCATGCGGTTATCTCAATAGGACACTCTCATCCACACTATGTAAAACTACTCTCGGAGCAGTTAAGTAAAATCGGATTTTATTCCAATTCTGTAAAAATTCCATTGCAAGAAGAACTGGTAAACAAACTGGGTGAATTATCCGGCTATAATAACTATCAACTTTTTTTATGTAATTCCGGAGCGGAAGCCAATGAAAATGCCATGAAGCTGGCATCATTTCATAATGGCAGAAAAAAAATCATTGCCTTTTCAAAGTCTTTTCATGGAAGAACATCAGCAGCTGTTGCTGCTACCGATGATCCGGCTATTGTTGCACCATTGAATAAAACAGATAATATTTTAATTCTTCCCTTTAATGACGCCGCTGCGTTAGAAGAAGAAATGAAGAAGAATGACATTGCAGCTGTCATTATTGAAGGAATACAAGGCGTTGGCGGGGTTAATATTCCTTCTGATGAATTTTTAAAACAGATAAAGAGTCTTTGTGACAAATATAATTCGTTGATGATATTGGATGAAGTGCAATCCGGGTACGGACGTTCCGGCAAATTCTTTGCGCATCAATATTCCGGAGTACAGCCTCATATTATCACTATTGCAAAGGGCATGGGGAATGGCTTTCCAGTAGCAGGTGTACTAATTCATCCTGACATTAAACCACGACATAGCTTATTGGGAACTACATTCGGCGGTAATTATTTAGCCTGTACCGCTGCCATTGCTGTTTTGGATGTTATCAAGAAAGAAGAATTAATCCAAAATGCTTTTATTGTTGGGAATTATATGATGGAACAATTAAGAAAAATAAAAGCAATAAAAGCAGTTCGCGGACTTGGATTAATGATAGGGTTTGACCTGGAAGGGCCTTGTGCAGAAATACGAAAACAATTGCTTAACGAACACCATATCTTTACAGGAGCATCCTCCAATAAAAATAATATTCGAATACTACCTGCATTAAATTTAAAAAAAGAGGAAGTTGACCTTTTTATTAATTCGTTGAATAAAGTTCTTACCGCAACTTTGGTAAAATAATTTTATATCCCCATGAAGAATTTCATAAGTGTTAAAGATGTTTCAGATCCTGCAAAACTAGTACGGGAAGCCCTCCAGCTGAAGAAGAACCCGTATGCATATGCAGATCTGGGAAAGAATAAAACCTTGGGTCTGTTATTTCTCAATCCGAGTTTGAGAACCCGTTTAAGCACACAAAAAGCAGCCCTGAATTTAGGGATGCAAGTAATGGTTATGAATATGGATAAGGAAGGTTGGGCACTTGAAACGCAGGAAGGTGCTGTTATGAATGGTTCTACGGTTGAGCATATTAAAGAAGCCGCCGCAGTGATGGGTCAGTATTGTGATATTATAGGCATACGATCGTTTCCCAAGCTTTTAAACAGAGAAGAGGATTATAGTGAGGATATTATTAAGAAATTCATTGCCTATGCTAAAACCCCCTTTATAAGCTTAGAATCGTCAACGCTGCACCCCTTACAAAGCCTGGCAGATCTGATCACCATTAGAGAATTGGCAACCTCGACTAAACCTAAAGTGGTACTTACATGGGCACCCCATGTAAAAGCCCTGCCGCAGGCAGTATCTAATTCCTTTGCAGAGTGGATGTGCAATTCGGGTGTTGATTTTGTAATTACTCATCCAAAAGGATATGAGCTTTCAACTGATTTTACAGGCAATACAAAAATTATACATGATCAGGATGAAGCATTGAAAGAAGCAGATTTTGTTTATGTTAAAAATTGGTCCAGCTATACAGATTATGGAAAGATTCTTTCGACCGATAAAAATTGGATGTTGACGAATAAAAAATGGGAGAAAACCAATAATGCAAAAATAATGCATTGTCTTCCTGTACGGAGAGAGGTCGAGCTCTCCAATGAAATACTGGACGGGTCCAACTCGGTTGTTATTCAACAGGCAGCGAATCGAGTATTTGCTGCCCAGGCTGTTTTAAAGAAAATGCTGGAACATAATTTCTCTTCGGTTAACGATCATTCTCAAACTGTTTTTCAAAAATGAAGACCGTATATATTATAAAAGTGGGTGGGAATGTTATTGATGAACCGGTCGTTCTTGATAAATTTCTATCCGATTTTTCTAAGCTTAACGGATTAAAAATACTCGTGCATGGAGGTGGAAAGATTGCGACAGAGCTTAGTAAAACTTTAGGTATTATACCTCAAATGCTAAACGGAAGAAGAATTACCGATGCAGAGACATTAAAGGTGGTTACAATGGTGTATGCAGGACTGATCAATAAAAATATAGTTGCCAAACTGCAAGCGTTAAAATGCAATGCAATCGGACTTACCGGTGCCGATGCGAATACCATACCCGCTACTAAACGAAGTGTAGAAGAAACGGACTATGGATTTGTAGGAGATATTGATAACTTTAATCTTGCCATTCAGAGTTTAAAATTGTTTTTAGACAACCGGATGGTACCTGTATTCTCTGCTATAACACACGATGGAGTAGGCAGCCTCTTAAATACGAATGCTGATACCATAGCTTCTGCTTTAGCAACTGCTTTATCTAAAGAATACGAAACGGTACTCCTTTATTGTTTTGAAAAGAAAGGCGTGCTTAAGGATGTGAATGATAATAATTCCGTAATTACCAAAATATCAGGATCAGATTACGATCGCTTAAAACAAACAGGAATTATTTACCAGGGAATGATACCTAAACTGGATAATGCATTTACGGCTATTGATAACGGAGTAAAAGCCGTTTACATTTGTCATGCAGATGATATTATTTCAATTATTAATAAAGGCGAACAAAAAGGCACTTGTTTGATTAAAGAAAAATAAGACCGGTACTAATTCCCGGCAAAATGAATAATGGATCAGAATTTATATGACGATGCAGTAGCCTTATTAAAACAACTGATAACTATAGAATCGTTCAGCAGGCAGGAAGACAGAACAGCGGATGCTATTCAGGCATTTTTTTCCAAGAAAAAAATAAATACCCATCGTAAGCTCAATAATGTTTGGGTGTTTAACAAGCATTATAACTCGCAACTACCAACCATCCTTCTTAACTCGCATCACGACACGGTAAAACCCAATACAGGATACACCAATAATCCTTTTGAACCTAAAGAAGAGAGTGGCAAACTGTATGGCTTGGGAAGTAATGATGCAGGAGGTTGTCTGGTGTCTTTGATAGTGACTTTTATCAATTTTTATGAAAATGAAAATTTAAAATACAATCTTGTTTTCGCAGCTACTGCCGAAGAAGAAATTTCAGGAACGAACGGTCTTGAACTTATTATTCCCGAATTAGGACCTTTAGATTTTGCCATTGTGGGAGAGCCAACACAAATGCATCTTGCAATTGCAGAAAAAGGACTTTTGGTATTGGATTGCATTGCCTATGGCAGATCCGGGCACGCTGCACGCAATGAAGGAGAGAATGCTATTTACAATGCATTGAAAGATATAGAGTGGTTTAAAACATTTCAGTTTCCTAAGCAGTCTGAATTATTTGGTTCTGTTAAAATGACGGTTACAGTGATTAAGGCAGGGAGCCAGCATAATGTAATTCCCAACCGATGCGACTATACGGTGGATGTACGGGTAACCGATGCATATAAGAATGAAGAGATCGTAGAAGTTATCAAGAAGCATGTTTCTTCAGAAGTTACTCCACGTTCGGTTCGCCTTAAACCTTCTTCTATAGATAAAAACCACCCGATTGTTCGGGCCGGAGTTGCACTGGGAAGAAGTACCTATGGTTCCCCCACAACTTCCGATCAGGCATTGTTGAACATTCCTTCGTTAAAGATCGGACCCGGAGATTCCGCCCGTTCACATACTGCAAATGAATTTATTTATCTGAATGAAATAAAAGAAGGAATTGATATTTATACCCAACTGCTTCAAAAAATAATAACTACACATTAAACTTAATTGAAGAGATGAAACTCTGGAAAAAAAATACCGAGGTAAAAGCAGAAATAGAAAAATTTACTGTCGGAAAAGATCGGGAATTGGATCTTCTTCTGGCAGAATTTGATGTATTGGGCTCCCTTGCACATACGGCTATGCTTGCCGAAATAAAATTATTATCCCTCCAAGAACTTGATAATATTCATAAAGAATTAAAGACTATTTATAAAGAGATAAAACAAGGCCACTTTATTATGGAGGAAGGAATTGAAGATGTTCACTCCCAGGTTGAACATTTGCTGACAAAGAGAATAGGAGAGGATGGAAAAAAAATTCATAGCGGACGTTCAAGGAATGACCAGGTGTTGCTTGATTTGAAGCTATACATACGAAGCGAAATCCAAAAAACAGTTGCTAAGACACAGCTGCTTTTTAACCGGCTTATTCAGCTGAGCGAAGAGCATAAAAAAAAGCTTCTTCCCGGATACACCCATTTACAACTGGCCATGCCCTCCTCATTCGGACTTTGGTTTGGCGCCTATGCAGAAAGCCTTGTTGACGACCTTCTAATGGTACAAGCTGCCTATAAAATAAGCAATAAAAACCCCTTAGGATCAGCAGCGGGGTACGGCTCTTCTTTTCCGTTGAACCGACAAAAAACGACCGACCTCCTGGGTTTTGATTCGCTCAATTACAATGTTGTATATGCGCAAATGGGCAGAGGAAAAACAGAACGTTGTGTAAGCACAGCCCTTGCATCCATCGCTTCTACTTTGGCGAGGATGTCTATGGATATTTGCCTGTACATGAACCAGAATTTTGGCTTCCTTTCGTTTCCGGATGAATTAACTACGGGGTCCAGCATCATGCCGCATAAAAAGAATCCGGACGTGTTTGAGCTTATCAGGGCAAAGTGCAATAAGATACAGGCATTGCCGAATGAGATTACGATGACTTGCATCAATCTGCCATCCGGTTATCATCGCGATATGCAGATCATCAAAGAAAGCTTTCTTCCTGTTTTTACCGACTTGCATGCCTGCATAGATATGATGGATTATATGCTGGCACATATTCGTGTAAAAGACCACATTCTTAAAGATGAAAAATACAAACACCTTTTTAGTGTGGAGGCTGTGAATGAAGAAGTATTAAAAGGAATACCTTTTCGCGATGCATATAAAAACATAGGCATGCAGATTGAGAGCGGAACATTTGCTGCTCCCTCAGAACTTTCTCATGTACACGAAGGAAGCATAGGTAATTTGAGCAACGATAAGATTGTAAAAGAGATGAATAAAGTGACGGAAGGATTTAATTTCGGGAAAGTGGAAAAAGCGATTTCCGACCTGTTGAAAAGCTAAACGATCTCTACGTCCATGCAGAGTTCCCCTTTGAGTACTCTGCTCAAACAGGATGTATTATTCGACACAGTTTACGGAACAGACCCTTTTATTACATACTTGTTCAGTTCGCTTGAAATTTCTTCAAACTCTTTGGCTCCTTTTCTCAGGCTTAAATAACCCACTCTTTTCTCATGGAGAAATTCAACAGCAGTGGGGAAATGTTCATATTCTTTTGCAAGAGAAATAATTTCATGCAAAACATCATAGCACAAGGCAGGTTTGGGTTTTGAATG
>CAZCJN010000159.1:0-5810 GCA_964498865.1 uncultured Bacteroidia bacterium | reverse complement strand
GATCATGGTCGCGCAGCAAAATTGGTTGCCGATGCCTGTTTTTTATCAGGACTGGTTAAGATCGTTACCAAGCAGAATGGCAAAAAACAAGAAGCCTGGAGGCCAAAAGCGGTTTATCATTATATACAATACAGGAAATTAAAAGCAGATATTGTTGTTGATATAACTCCTTTTATAGAAAAGAAAATGGAATCGATATATGCATTTTCTTCTCAGTTTTATAATCCTGATTCAAAAGAACCTTCCACTTTAATTTCACAAAAAGATTTTTTTGAATACATAAAAACCCGTGAACGTGAATATGGGCAATTACTAGGCGTACGGTATGCAGAAGGATTTAATGTGATGCCGGAGTATAGGGGCGAGGTACTTATTTAATTAGTAGTGCATTGTTCAATTCATATTCAACTTCATCATCTTTCATGTCTCTTACTTTAATAAATTGTAACCGGCTAAGTAGCTGTATAGCTTTTTGATTTTGTACCGTTGTAACAGCTTTAATCCTTTTTAATCTGATTTTATTAAATCCAAAATCAATTGCTAATTTCAAAGCAAGTTCCATAAAACCATGTCCTCGATATTGAGGTAATAAAATACAGCCAAGTTCGCCAGCCTCTTTATCAAAGCCACGATAATAACCGCAGGTGCCCACGATATTATTTGTGAGATTATCTGTAATACCCCAGTGAATTGAATTTCCTTCGTGGTAATCTTTATTTATTTTTTCTTGCATCTCCATAGCTTTCGTTATTGTTAAGGCTTTGATGCCCTCATAAAAGCAAATAGTGAAAATGTGTTTAAAATCTGAAATAGAGATTTGTCGTAATGTGATTTTGGTATCGGACAGATCAGGGAAAATAGAATAAGGTGGTAAATTCATGCTATTTAAATATGTTTCTTCCTATACAAAAGATCGATAAGGATGCCTTTATAACCATTTCTTCTTTTTAAAATAAATAAGAAGCGATAACATGATGCTTATCATAACGGCCCATGTAATCCAATACCCATAAGGAGATTCTAATTCGGGCATGTATTTGAAATTCATACCGTATACGCCAACAATAAATGTAACCGGAATAAATAGAGTAGAAATGATCGTAAGCATTTTCATTACTTCATTCATTTTGTTACTATTGCTTGAAAGGTAAACATCCATCATTCCAGAAAGAAGATCTCTGTCTGTTTCAATATTGTCGATAATGCGGACAGTATGATCGTAGAGGTCACGTAAAAAAAGCCGAGTAGGTTTTTTAATGAGTTTGTTTTCGCATCGTTCAAAATTGTTGATAAGTTCACGCATAGGCCAAATAGCTCTTCTTAAAAAGATCATTTTTCGTTTTATCGTATGTAAATCATTGAGCGTATTCTTGGTTGGTGAGTTTATCAATTCTTCTTCGATTAGTTCCATTCTATCCCCAATCTTTTCTAATATTACAAAGTACAGATCTACTACAGCATCCATCAAGCAATAAGCGAGATAATCTGCTGTCATTTTTCGTATTCTTCCTTTACCTTGTCTTATACGTGTGCGTATTAAATCAAAAGCATCCCCTTTGCTTGCTTCTTGAAAAGAAATAACAGTATTATTATCAAATAAAAGAATAGATAGTTGCTCCGAATGAACTTCATCGTCATACGAAAGCATTTTCATAATGCTTACTAAGTAATTGTCATATTCTTCAAATTTGGGTCTTTGTTCGGTGTTGGCAATGTCTTCTAGTGTGAGAGGATGTATGTTGAACTTATCTCCAATCTGCTGAATAAGCTCTGTGTTATGCACACCATCCACATTGATCCATTTGATCATATTGGGCTTTACATGCAAGAAGCATTCGTCAAAATTTGAAAATTCTTTTTCAAATAATTCATTTTCGTTGAACTCAATCAATTTAATTTTTACAATCTCCGATTGATTGTCTCCTGAATAGACCACTGTTCCGGGTGGTAATCCTGTTTTATCTATGGGAGGGCTCATATAAGTATGATTTACTATTATTCTTTTTTACCTTCCACAATAATTACAATTTCTCCTTTAACGGTTTTTAAAGAGAAATATTCAATAAGCTCTTGAATAGTGCCTCGTTTTGTTTCTTCGTAAAGTTTGGTGAGTTCTCTAGAAATGCTTGCTCTGCGGTCTTTCCCAAAAACTTCTGCAAATTCATTTAATGCTTTTACTAATCTGAATGGACTTTCATAAAAGATCATCGTTCGTTCTTCATCTTTTAAAGAAAGTAGTTTGCTTTGCCTGCCTTTTTTTTGAGGAAGAAACCCTTCAAAGCAAAATCGCTCGCTGGGCAAGCCGCTGCTTACCAATGCGGGTACGAAGGCCGTTGCCCCCGGTAAGCATTCTACTTCAATGTTATTTTTAATGCATTCTCTAACCAACAAAAACCCAGGGTCAGAAATGGAAGGAGTTCCGGCATCGCTTACTAAAGCTATAGTTTGTCCCCCTTTTATTCTTTCAATGATTTGTTCAACAGTTTTGTGTTCGTTATGTAAGTGGTGAGAAAACATTTTAGTTTCTATGGAAAAATGCTTGAGTAAGTTGCCAGTAGTGCGTGTGTCTTCTGCCAGGATAATTGATGCTTCTTTGAGAACGGTTAAAGCGCGTAAAGTAATGTCATTTAAATTACCAATAGGGGTGGGGACTATATAAAGCTTGCTCATTGTTGTTTGCGAATTTAGTAATGAAAATCAAGGAGCGATTAAAAGCGGGTAAACAAAAATGATTAATTAGCAACTAAAGAATTCTCCAATTATAACGAGTCTGTGAAATCTATTAGTAACTCAAATAGTTCTTTGAATTTAGTTAGAGGAAGTGTTTCGGGCTTATCATAAACATCATGATAGGCTTTTATGCCGCCAAGTGTGTAAATGAAAAATGTTTTTACTCCCGCTTGCGAGAAATGGTAATGATCACTATTGGCGGCCTTGCCTCTTGGCAGCACAAAAGGCAATAGCTTTTTATCTGAATTTAATTTAACCAACTTCTCGAACTCCTGTGGATGTTCCGTTGCATTCACGACCTTGATTCCTTCATCCCCTGTTCCGGCAATATCTAAGTTTATCATAAACTTTACATTGCTTATTTTCAACAATTGGTTATCAATGTAGTAATTCGATCCTAATAAACCAAGTTCTTCACCACCAAAGGCAATAAAAATAATACTGTATTTAGGTGGTAATACTGAATAATATTCAGCCAGACTAAGGAGCATCGCACAGCCGCTTGCATTGTCATTTGCTCCCGGAAAATAGATCTCTTTTCCTATTTGTCCGAGATGGTCGTAATGGGCAGAAAAAACGATAAAAGAATCAGGCTTTTGGACACCCTTTATGTAACCTATAACGTTTTGCGAACTATAGTTGCCGATCCATTTAGTATTTAAACGGTAATAGATTTTTTTAGGAAAAATGGGCAATGATTTATCAGATATAATAAAGGTACACCGGCTTTTTTGTGTTTGAGAAAGGGAATGTGTGAGCTTTTCTTTTGAGATGAACAGTAGCGGGTTATTGGAGGGATAATTTATTTTTTCTAATAAAATATCAACCTGATGTTTTGAAATACCGGTAGTATCAATTAAAAGAGCCTTGTTCTGTAAATTTGTTTTTTGGATGTTGGGCAAGAAATCCTTTCTATCAATTAATTTTCTGTTTATAAGTATTAGTTTTTTTTTGCCAGTACAACTGCATGATGAAGCTCCGGGTAGAAAATCTTTTCCTGCTGATAAATTAGTTCCATTAATATGCAGTTCTGCTTTACCGGGAAATGTATTCACATTCAAAGGAAAAGATTGGTAGAAATCCTTTCCAAAAGAAACTAAATGTAACTTGGCATATTCATTGTAAATAAAATCAGCAGCAATACTATCACCTTTGTTTATGTAACCCCGACCATGCATATGAGGTGAAGAGAGCGTATCAATGATAAAACGAGCATGTTTAATAATATCCGATTGAGAAAACGAAAGAAAAGGAGAGTAGAGTATCGTGAAAATTAGAAGACAGTGTGTGATTCTCTTGCAATTATTCATTCATGAATACTATATCTAAACAAATAATCTTTTTACTATCTCTTTAAAGTTATTGGCAACCTCATTGTCGGTAGGCCATTTATACATTTCTTTTAAGTTAGAAAGATAGCTATCCGCTTCTTGTTTTGATGAGAAATTATTGATCTGGTCAAGCGCAACAGTGTATTCTTTCATATTACCATCGAATAGTTCATTTATGAATTGGAATTTTTCATTAATGCCTATTATTGATTTTAGGTCGGTCGGCTTTTTATTTTGAACCTTGTTGCTTATATTTTCAGAAGTCTTAGGTGTTTCAATTTTTTTCTTTTCTTGCTCTGTTGGAACGCCTGGTAGTGGAGTTGTATGAGAAAATAAATCAATGGATGACTGATTTTTATCTTGAGTTTTTGCTTCTTCTTTTTGAATAGCTGCCTTCGGAGCGGTCTGTTGTTGTGGCAGTGGTGATTCGGTAACAGGAAGATGTTTTAGCAAAATTACTTTTTCATAAAGCAATGCAGCATCAGCTATCAATTCATTGCTGTTATAAGAATCATTTTTAATCTTTTCTGCTGTTTGTTGTATTTCTTTTATGAGTTGCTCTCGTTCCATTAAAAAGGATAACAGTTTTTAAGTAGATTTGTTATGATAAATGTAGGAAAAAATAATCCAAAACCGATAAACTATTCCTTACGTCAAATTAGTAACTCAATATGCATAAAATTCATCATCTCAATTGTATTATCTGTTAAAAAATATAGCAAAGATCGTTTCCGGAACTATTCATGGTTCAGGGAAGCCGGATGCAGCTATTCACCAGCTGCTTATAGATAGTCGTACTGTTTCTTTGCCGGAGGTGTCGTTATTCTTTGCTCTCAAGAGCGATCGAAATGATGGCCATAAGTACATTGCTGATGTATATAAAAAACGTGTATATAATTTTGTGGTTTCTCAATTGCCTGCAGATATTTCTAATTATCCAGGCTGTAATTTTATTCTTGTAAAAGATACTCTTGTCGCTCTTCAACTTGTAGCAGCCAATCATAGAAAAAAATTTAACATTCCTGTAATTGGAATTACCGGAAGCTATGGAAAAACCATTGTAAAGGAATGGCTGTATTATTTATTACATGAAGATAAAAATGTTGTTCGTAGTCCCAAAAGCTACAATTCTCAAGTAGGAGTTCCTCTTTCAGTATGGCAAATACATGAGCAAAATGATATGGCTGTTTTTGAGGCAGGTATATCTAAAAGAGGAGAAATGGAGAAGTTGGAGAAAATTATATCTCCCGGTATTGGCCTTATTACCAATATAGGCCCAACGCATGATGAAAATTTTTCAAACTCGAAAGAGAAAATAAATGAAAAGTTAAAATTGTTTAAACATTCATCTATACTTATCTATTGCCGTGATTATACAGAGTTGCATGAAGCAATTTCCACTCACCCGGATAGTAGTGGAAAGGTATTATTCACCTGGTCTCGTAAAAGCAAGGCAAGTTTGCAGGTAGCTAAAATTACAATTGCAGGCAACGAGGCAGAGATACAGGGGATCTATAAAAATAATTTTTTGAAAATTCGTATTCCTTTTACTGATGAGGCAAGTATTGAGAATGCCATTCATTGTTGGTGTGTATTGTTGTTTTTAGGTTATTCCAGTGAGGTGATAGAAGATAGGATGCTACGCCTTATTCCGATTGAAATGCGTCTTGAGTTGAAGGAAGGTGTGAATGGATGTTCTATTATTAACGACAGTTACAATTCTGACCTGGAGTCGCTTTCCATTGCCTT
>CAZCJN010000158.1:0-5836 GCA_964498865.1 uncultured Bacteroidia bacterium | reverse complement strand
AGCCACTGCCGGTGATCTTAAAAAAGCTAAATTTTTTATTGTAGCGGTTCCTACACCTATTGATGATCATAACCTACCTGATCTTAAACCTCTTGTTGGCGCTTCTACATTTGTTGGTAAAGTACTTAAGAAAGGTGATTATGTAGTATACGAATCAACTGTATATCCAGGCTGCACAGAAGAGGACTGCATTCCTATTTTGGAAAAAGAATCAGGAATGAAGTTTAAAAAAGATTTTAAAGTAGGTTATTCGCCCGAAAGAATTAACCCCGGTGATAAAGAGCATACCATTACCAAAATTTTGAAAATAGTTTCAGGTTGTGATGCTGAATCATTAGAGGAGATCTCAAAAGTATATGAAATAATTGTTGAACCCGGAACGCATAAAGCTCCTAGCATTAAAGTCGCAGAGGCAGCAAAGATCATTGAAAATACACAGCGCGACGTTAACATATCGCTGATGAATGAACTTTCGATCATTTTCTCTCGTATTGGCATTAATACCTATGATGTATTAGCAGCAGCAGGTACAAAATGGAACTTCTTGAAATTCTCTCCCGGTTTGGTGGGTGGGCACTGTATAGGTGTTGATCCGTATTATCTTACCTATAAAGCAGAATCGTTAGGTTATCACGCGCGTGTTATCAACAGCGGTCGATATGTTAATGATTCTATGGGATTTTACATTGCAAAAAATTTGGTAAAAAAAATAAGTGCTGCCGGTAAAAATATTACAGGTGCAAAAGTGCTTGTAATGGGTGCTACATTTAAAGAAGATGTAAGTGATATTCGAAATTCAAAAGTAGCAGATATTGTAAAAGAGTTAAAATCATACAGTGTTAAAGTAGACGTGGTAGATCCGCATGCAGATTCTGATGAGCTTAAACATGAATATGGATTCGGTTTGAACAAGCTTAGCAACAAATATGATGGCGTTATTGTAGCTGTAAATCATAAAGAATACAAAAAGCTGGATGAAAAGTATTTTAAATCCATCTTGTCTCCTAAAGGCATTATTATGGATGTAAAAGGCATGTATAGAGGGAAAATTAAAAACCTTACTTACTGGTCTCTTTAATGAATCGCAGTATCTTAATAACCGGGGGAGCAGGCTTTATTGGTTCGCATGTAGTAAGGTTATTGGTTACTAAGTATCCGCAGTATAAAATTGTTACCCTTGATAAATTAACGTATGCAGGTAATCTTGCTAACTTAAAGGATATTGAGCATAAACCTAATTACCTCTTTGTTAAAGGAGATATTTGTAATGCCGCGTTGGTCAAAGAATTATTTGAAGAACATACCTTCGATGGGGTGATTCATCTTGCTGCTGAAAGTCATGTCGATCGGAGCATTTCAAACCCCATGGAGTTCGTTACTACTAACGTAATAGGGACAGTAACTTTGCTGAATGTAGCTAAACATTTTTGGGGTAGCTCCCTGGATTCAATTCCTAAAGACAAATTATTTTATCACGTTTCTACCGATGAGGTATATGGTTCTTTGGGTAAAACAGGGAAATTTAAAGAAACAACTTCTTACGACCCACATAGCCCTTATTCAGCAAGTAAGGCAAGTTCCGATCACTTTGTGAGAGCCTATCATGATACCTATGGTTTGCCGATGGTTATTTCAAATTGTTCCAATAACTATGGTTCGTATCATTTTCCGGAGAAACTAATTCCTTTGGCTATCAACAACATTAAAAATAACAAACCGGTTCCTGTTTATGGTAAGGGACAAAATGTGCGTGACTGGCTTTTTGTAGAAGACCATGCCCGCGCCATAGATGTTATTTTTCATAAAGGAAAAAGAGGTGAAACTTATAATATAGGAGGTAATAATGAGTGGAAGAATATTGACCTGATAAAATTACTTTGCTCTATCATGGATAAAAAATTGGGAAGAAAAAAAGGAGAAAGTGCAAAGCTTATTACGTTTGTGAAAGACAGAGCAGGGCATGACCTTCGTTACGCAATAGATTCGACCAAACTTCAAAAGCAACTTAAGTGGAAACCTACTCTTAAATTGGAGCAAGGCCTTGAAAAAACAGTGGACTGGTATTTGACGAATGAGACCTGGCTTAAAAGTGTAACCAGTGGCGATTACCAGCTCTATTACGATAGCCAATATTTAAAACGATAGGTGTATCTTAGGGATGTTATGGGTTTCTTTTCCAACATATTTTCTTCTAAACCTGCTCAAGTAAAGACTGCGGTTGATCTTTCTGTATTGAAGTGCGATATGCATTCTCATTTTATTCCCGGTATTGATGACGGTGCCAAGACAATGGAGGAATCTATTGAATTGATTCGTGAGTTTTATAACCTGGGCTATAGGAAAATTATCACTACTCCTCATGTATTGATCGATGGATATCCTAATACACCCGAAATTATTCTATCCGGTTTGGAAAAAGTAAGAACGGCGTTAAAACTGGAAAACATTCCGATTCAAATAGAAGCCGCTGCCGAGTATTATTTAGATTTTGATTTTGGAAAAAAGGTGGAGCAGGAAAAGTTGCTTACGTTCGGTCAAAATCATTTACTTTTTGAAGTCTCGTATGTAAATCCACCGGATAATCTTGAATATGTGGTTTTTAAGATGCAAGCAAATGGCTATAAACCTGTACTGGCACATCCTGAGCGTTATCCTTTTTGGTCGAGAGATATTGGTAAATATGAAAAATTGAAAGAGAAAGGAGTTTTATTTCAGTTAAACATTAATTCACTAACGGGCTATTACTCTCATGAAATAAGAAAAACAGCAGAACAATTGATCGAAAGAAATATGATAGATCTTTTAGGCAGCGATTGTCATCACATGGGGCATGCTAACATGATCAAAACCTCTGCCGTTTATAAACCCGCTCTGCATGCACTTGTAGAAAGTGGCAGACTCTTAAATAATACTTTGTAATTGTATCTTTTTATTTTCTAATATGATAAAATCTAAAAAAATATATTCTTTGCTTATCTCTTTAATAAGTTTTTCATTAAGCCATTCACAGTCTCAAGAGCTAGATGAAATAATTGTAAAGCTTGATAGTGCTTTTTTTGATGCATATAATAATTGTAATATAGCTAAACAATAAGAATTTTATTCAGATAGTATTGAATTTTATCACGATAAAGGAGGCTTAATGACTTCTAAAAAGCAGCTTATTGAAGACACTCAAAAGTACATATGTGGTAAAGTAAAAAGAGAATTAGTAAAGGGCAGTGTTGAAGTTTCTCCTATACCGGGTTATGGTGCAGTAGAACTTGGATCGCATATGTTTCATAATAATCAAGAGAAAGATCATATTGCAGTTCCAAGCAAGTTTATTATCATTTGGCGGAATAAAGATGGAAAGTGGACAATTACACGAGTGATTAGTTTGCATAGCTGATATATGCTGTCCGTGCTTTGCCATATGTGTACCTAATTATTTTATCTCAACCGAAAGTAATTTTTCATTTTCCAGGAATGCTTCCAGCGTATCACCTATATGTACAGCACCAACTCCAACCGGTGTTCCGGTAAAGATGATGTCCCCTGTTTTAAGAGTAATGAACTGAGAGATAAATGCAATTATCTTATCGAAAGAAAATAAGAGGTCGCTGGTGTTTCCTTTTTGAACAGTTTTATTGTTAATATTCAAATGGAAATTCAAATTGTTTAATGCAGGTATTTTGCTTTTAGAGACAAAGGTTCCTATGGGAGCGGAGTTGTCGAATGCTTTTGCTTTTTCCCAAGGCAAACCCTTGGTCTTTTGTACTTTTTGAATGTCTCTGGCAGTAAAATCGATTCCCACACTCAACTCATCATAATATTTATGGGCAAATTTCTCGTCTATATGCTTACCCATTTTATTGATCTTAATGATTACTTCTACTTCGTAATGAATGTCTTTCGAGAAATCGGGTAGGTAAAATGGTTTGTTATCAGTTACCAATGCTGTGTCAGGTTTTATAAAAAATACAGGCTCATCCGGGATGGCTGAGTTTAATTCTTTTATATGTTCTAAATAATTTTGCCCTACACAAATAATTTTCATAAAAACTTTTTATAAAGTGAGCCTAAATTAATAATTGATTAATGATTATATAAATTTATTTTTTTGCATCAGTAAATAAAAAAAGAGGCTGCCTTTTGGGCGGCCTCTTTTTTCCAGCCTAAATTAAACCTTAGAATGAATACACATAACCACCAATTTGGTCGATGTATGCACCTGATCTTCCGGGAAAGCCAAGTATTTGGCCATTGTAAGGAGCTGCTACATAGAATGCAGAGCCACCATTTCCTCCAT
This sequence comes from uncultured Bacteroidia bacterium, assembly GCA_964498865.1. Taxonomy (GTDB): domain Bacteria; phylum Bacteroidota; class Bacteroidia; order Palsa-948; family Palsa-948; genus Palsa-948. The sequence goes on along the minus strand of CAZCJN010000158.1, from coordinate 1,545 downwards.
AAGAGAAGCTTTTTTTGTTAGTATATATTGATAGACGATCAATATATGAACCTGATCTTCCACCCATTGCTCTGATATATTCATCAGCAGCAAAGTATTGGATGTAGAAAGACCCGCCATTACCACCTTTACTATAAGAGTAGATGGTTCCGTTGCTTCTTCTGTACCATACGGTTAAAGCATCTACATAAGCACCGCTGCGCATAGCAATAGCGTATATTTTATCTGTTGAAGTGGTTGGATAAATGTAAAATGCACTTCCTCCGTATCCACCCCAAGGTCCAACGGTTAAAAGATAAGACGCTCTTGTGTCCATTTTAGCAGGTGCTTCGTGGTTGTCTGCATTTTTTAACTCTTGTGGTAATTGGTCCCAAGTGATTTTGGTGGAATTACGTTCTGAAAAGGTAAAATCATCTTTGTTCACTTTGATTTGCTCCGGTGTGGATTAGGTCGCAGTGGTTGGTGTTGGCATTAATGTTTCTTTTTGGCAAGAAAAAAGAAACATCATCGATGCAGCTGAAGCTGCTAAAAGAATTGTGTTTTTCATGGCTTTTGTTTTTTAATTTGTGTTTATTGTTTGTTGTAAATATTTACAATACAAATCACGTCATAAAAGGAAGCTGAAAAAAGGTGGGTTCTCTCGTTTTTAATACCGGGAGATATCCCGTGCAGAACGGCCCCCGTTAGAGGCGAGAGAATTAGAAAAGAATTAAAGGTTAAATATAAGTTAACAACCTTAAATAATGGGAGTATTTTAAACTGTTCTTTCTTTTGTTTTTTTATAAATTTCAGTGATGACTTTTTTGGTGTGAAGAGAAAAATCCCCATTCATCATCCATGCATAATAAGAGGGCTCTGCTTTAAACACTTCTTCAGCAGATTTTCCTGCATGCTTACCAAAATTAAAAATAATGACATTTTTGTCGTTGTAAATAAATCGGCCTGCAAAGTCAACTGTTTTTTTTGATCGAGAAGTGAAGTTGTGAAGCCAGCTCACATCATTTCCAAGATCGGTATAACGTTCAAGTTGGGCCTCTAATATTTCATAGGTTGCATTGATATCAGCTTCGGCGCTATGTGCTTTTTCTAATACCTTTCCGCAATAGAATTTATACGCAGCAGACAGAGTTCGCTCTTCTTTTTTATGAAAGACAGCTTGTACATCTACCATTTTTATATCCTTCATATTGAAATCAATTCCGGCACGAAGGAATTCTTCCATTAATAATGGAATGTCAAAATAATTGCAGTTGTATCCTGCCAAGTCACACCCTTGCAAAAAGGAAGAGAGCTCTTGTGCATATTCTTTAAATGTTGGTTCATTGGCAACGTCTAAATCGCTTATGCCATGAACCTTCGTTACTTCTTTGGGGATGGGAATGGTGGGGTTTATCAAAAGAGTTTTGCTTTCTTTTTTATTTCCGTCAGGTGGAAATACTTTTAAAATTGATATCTCAACGATTCTATCGCTTGCAATATTAAGTCCGGTGGTTTCAATATCAAAAAAGGCCAGGGGGCGTGTAAGATTTAGTTTTGCCATAGTTA
>CAZCJN010000157.1:0-5891 GCA_964498865.1 uncultured Bacteroidia bacterium | reverse complement strand
GTATTTTAGGTTTATGTAAATCCAATTCAACCAGCAAAACCTTTTTTCCTCCTTTTGCCAATATAGCACCCAAATTTATAGAACAAAAAGTTTTACCAACACTCGGCCTATTAGACGTAATAAGCACAACTTTCGATGGAATTTGAGGGGCCAAATATTCCAGGTTAGTCCTAATGGTTCTAAATGATTCCGTAATAAAGGATTTAGGATGAGATTCAACAACTAGATAATCTACTTCTTTAGAAAAATATATTTCCCCCAACACAGGCATCTTAGTACTCTCACGCAATTCCTCGACAGTCTCAATTTTATTAAAGATAAATGACCTGAGCATAACGATGGCTAATGAAAGAACAAATGCACCTGATATAAATGAATAATATATTTTCCCAATATCCGGCTTTACAATTCCAATTGAATGTGCAGATTCTATTGTAGAAATTTCTGAGATAATTCCAGAACGTGCTAAAACTGTTTCAGCGCGTTTTTCAAGTAAATAAAGATATAGCTTTTCATTTACCTGAATCTTTCTGGTTATATTAAGAATTTGCCTTTGATTCCTAGGAACACCTTTAACTTTTTCTTCATAAAAGGTTATTTCATCATTTATAGTATTGATTTTTTCATTTATTGCTTTTTCTGTATTAACAATATATTTTAAAATATCATTTCTCAGCAATTCGATTTTATATTCCACCTCTTTCACAGAAGTGCTTTTTTCAGTGGTTGTAAATAATGAACTGTTGATCTTCACCTGATAATTATACAGCTCAGTAATTGCTTGTTTCAGATACTCATCATTATCAGCAATGTATAAAGAAGGGGGCAATAATTCTTTATTAAGATTAGAGGTTATGTAATTTTTTAAATACAGGAGAGATTTTAATTGCAAATCCAAACTACGCTTTGCAAGTTGATTGGTAGATAGATTTTGATAATATTGCTCTTCATCTTTAGAAAGATCTAAAATAGCTTTTGATTCTTTAAATTGCTCCATGCTGTCTTCTATAGAATCCAAAATACCAATCACTTCAGTCAACTGCCTATCAATATCTCTTATCGTATTTTCATTAACCTTGATTTTGGTTTTTAATGAATTAGATATATATACCTTAGTAAGTGTATCTAAAAACATAACCGCCCTATCGGGATTTTCATCATCAACCGTTACTTCCAGAATAGCTGTATATTCTAAATTTTGCACACTCATAATTGATTTATACTTATTCACTAAATTATGAGGTTCATGAACTATAAATTGATAAGTAATGTCACCTAACGATGAGATTGTCTGAGTATTAATTGAATTAGATTTAGTGATTAATAAATAATAATTACTATTAATTATTGGCTCACCAAAACGATGTCGCACTTTCACCTCTTTACCTTCTTCTTCATACATAATTTCAAAATTATCAGTGTCAATAATTTTAAAATTGAATGGAAATTCAAAAAAGTTTTGCGAATATACTTTTGCTTCAATTGTAAAGGGCATGCCTGAATAAACCTCTTTAGTTTGAATCCTCCCCACTATGTAGTAGGAAATATCCATATTGAGTTTGTTTATTGTTTCAGCAATAATATCAGTTGAGGTAATTACTTTGGTTTCATTGGCCATTTTTTCATAATTACCATATAAACCCAAACCACCATACAATCCTTCTTGATAGTTATAAGTTTCTTGATTTTGCAAGATTAACTGCGTTTTAGCAGCATAAATTTTGGGTAATTTATAAGAATAGAAATAGGCAATAACGACTGAGGCAAACACAAAAAACAATACTACATACCAGTTTTCAGCCAGACTGTTGATAATCTTTCTTATATCTTTAATATCAACAATTGTAGTATTTTTGACCGCCATGTATGGATTTTAGTGTTCGTAAAGGTAAAAATATTTAGAAATGTCAATTTTTAATAAGAAATAGCTCATAGTTAGAAGTAACTAATATTAGAAACAAATCGTATCATAAATACTACAAAAGTTAATGACAATGAGAAAAATATTACAAAACAGCATGTGTTTATTTGCTTCATTAATAAGCATATCAGCAATGGGGCAGGCTACTTTTCAAACAATAGCCAGTGGATCATGGTCTACTGTCGGAACATGGACAATAACAGCAGGAAGTGATGGAGATGGGAATAATTTGCCAGATTCAAATGACGATGTAACAATAACAAATACATATTCTGTAACATATACTGCAGCAAATGTGGCATGTAAAAATTTAACTATCGATGCTGGTGGAAAACTATCAAGCACATCTTCTGCAAGAACAGTTACCGTTCATGGAACAACGTTTAGCAATGCTGGCACACTTAGTGGATCGGGGAATATTTCCTTTGCCTCACCAGCAAATGGGACTGTAGATATTAGCGGAGCAGGGAGTTTTACAAATACCGGCAGCTGCTCCTTCACTAAAGGAGGTTCTATTGCAGCTAACGTAACAATGTCTAGTCTTTTGAGTATGTCATTGGCAAGCTCTACTTATACTATAACCAATAATGGAAGTATTACTATTCCAAATGGCACATTAAGTCAAGGAGCAAATCAATGGACCAATGCAAGTAATTCAACTCTTAGTGTAAAAAACAATATTACAGGCACAGGTGTATTAAAAGCAGATGCATCAGGTAATACTGTTATATATACCAGCTCTTCCAGCACTATAAAAAACCCTAATGGTAATACTTATTATAACCTTTCTTTACCATCAAGTGCTGGGTCAATAAAACAACTTCAAAGCAACACTATAGTTTTAGGGAATTTGAGTATTGGAGCAGCTGTTACATTAAATGCGAACAATCATGATCTTACTGTTGGGGGAAGTATTACAACCAGCGGTTCTCCTCCCGGAATTTCTGGCCTGGATAACAGTACACTTACACTTGATGGAACTTCAGGAACTCAAACAATAAGCGGAACTATATCCAACATAACATGCAACCATTTAACTATTAATAATACTGGGTCTGGAGTGTCATTTCAAAATGCACTAGACCTCAATGGAAACCTTACCCTAACAGCAGGCACATTTACTACTACATCCTCTTGTTTATTTAGCGGAGGTTCTTCACAAAACATCAGTGGAGGCGGATCATTAACAACAGCCGGAACATTTACTATAAATAATTCTTCAGGAGTAACGTCTACAAGTACAGTAGATATAAAAGGTGATTTAACACTTGAGTCGGGGGTTTTTACCAATAACGGCACATTAAACTTCAATGGTTCGTCCGCTCAAACCATTAACGGAACAAGTGGTACCATTACTTGTGGTTCCGGAGGTACTATTGCTATCAGCAATTCAAGTGGAGTTACTACATCGAGACCATTTACCATTGATGGCACTATTTCCGCTACTACCGGAACGTTTGCTACAGGGAGTACCCCTATTTATTTAACATCGGTAGCAGGAACTACAGGAAGAATAGGAGATTGCACCGGAGGGAGTCTATCAGGCACAAACTGGTTCATGGAAAGATACATTGAAGCTGCTGATTCCGGATGGCAAGACATTAGTTGCCCCATTAATGGAGCTAACATTAGTTCTTGGGATAGTACCTTATATATGAGCCTTTCTCTATCCTGCCCCGATGGAGTATCATACTTAGATGATGGAAGCCAATTCTATTCTTTTGCTTATTGGAACGTGGCTGGTACAGGAGCTTGGTCAAATGTAATTGATTGTAGCGAAGCATTATCCCAGGCAAGAGGATATGAAATGTGGTTAGCAACTGATCTTATTTCATTTGATGCAACCACCATTCGTACAATAGGAACACCTAATGTGGGAACGATCAACACAACTGTTGGAGATGCTGCCGGGGAATTTGCCTTAGTAGGCAACCCCTATATGTCTCCTTTACTTTGGAGTGCTGTATTAGCAGATAATTCGAATGTTCAGGATTATTTTCAAGTATATGATGACGTAAATCACACTTATGCTTTATGGGATGATTCAGATGGATCGGGTACCGGTAAGCTTAGTACATGCAATGGTGAAATACCTGCCTATCAAGGCTTTTGGGTAGAAAATGCTAATACTACTTCTACTTTTACTTTTAATGAATCACACAAAACCAGCTCTACCTTTGAATTAGCCAAGCACCAAAAACTTAAATCAAATACAAATTTGATTAGAATGAAAATATATTCCAAGGCCATGCCTAATGCACATGAATCAATTATAAAATTCAATTCCAATTCCACTCCTTATTATGATATTTCCGGAGATGCGTCTTTCTTACCAAGCCGAGATAAAAAATCTCCAAGCATAACCCCACTAACACCTGACGATCGCAGGCTTGTTGTTTCATCTTATCCAATGCATGAAGAAATATTAAACATCCCTATTGCGGTAACTACAGGTGCCAAAGGAGACTATTTAATTGATTTTAAAAACATCAATTCTGTTACTGCATATTCATGCCTGGTGTTAGAAGATGTTTCTGCAAAAAAACTGATTCCCCTAAATTCTGATTTTACGTATAGCTTTACATCGGATGATATAAACGGTAGTAAAAAAGACTTCATTTTGCATTGTTATAACAACTCATCCTCTTGCAGAACAACTACTACTTCACCTTTAGAACCAATAGTTATTGTAAATGAAAACGGAGTAAATGCCTATTTCAATTTCGAACAATCTACTCCTACTTCTATTCAAGTTTATAATGTTGTTGGGCAAAACATGCTAAACATAAGTAAAGAAATCTATCATGATGTGCTACCAATGGAATTAAAAAAATCAAATTCCGTTTATTTTATACAAATCACTACTGCTGATAATACCTATACTAAAAAAATAATCTATTAACTTAAGTTATAGAATTGAAAAAAGCCTGATATTCTGTGAATATCAGGCTTTTTATTTGTGAACAACTCTGTTTATAGATAGCACCCTTCTCATTACATTAATTACATTTTTAAACATTTCTTTGTAGCATGAGTCCCGGATTAATTCTTTTATGTATCAGCATATATACTATCATTCTATTTGGCATTACGTTTATTACTGCAAAGAATGCAGACAATAAAACTTATTTTGTTGGTAATCGATCAAGCAAATGGTACTTAGTTGCTTATGGAATGATTGGAGCATCGCTAAGTGGCGTAACTTTCTTAAGCGTTCCCGGAGACGTAAGTAAAGGAGCGTTTTCTTATTTCCAGATGGTATTGGGCTACCTACTAGGTTATTTTGTCATTGCATTAGTACTGCTTCCCATATATTACAGACTAAACCTCACCTCTATTTACAGCTATCTAAAAGGAAGGCTGGGTATATATTCTTACAAAACAGGTGCTTTCTTTTTTCTACTATCGAGAACCATAGGAGCAGCCTTTCGGCTTTTTATCGTAATTAATGTATTACAGCTATTTGTTTTCGATGCATGGGGCATTCCATTTTATATAACTACAACTATTTTTATTTTACTAATAATTGCTTATACGTTTAAAGGGGGCGTGAAAACCATTGTGTGGACAGATACATTACAAACCACATTCATGCTGCTTTCATTAGTCCTTTCTGTCATTCTTATTTGCCGTCAGCTTGATTTTGGATTGTACGATATGTTTAATGCAATTAAAAACTCCCCCTATTCAAAAGTGATTGTAACTGATTGGCAAGCAAAAACTTTCTTCCCAAAACATTTTTTTGGAGGTATGTTTATTGCTATTGCTATGACAGGGTTAGACCAGGAGATGATGCAGAAAAATATATCTTGCAAAAATATTGGAGAAGCAAAAAAGAATGTGATCACTTTCAGTTTTATTTTGATACTGGCAAACTTTATCTTTCTAGCACTAGGTGCATTGTTATATATCTACATTACAACCAAAGGCCTCTCTATACCCGAAAGAACAACCGATGATTTGTTTCCAA
>CAZCJN010000156.1:0-6140 GCA_964498865.1 uncultured Bacteroidia bacterium | reverse complement strand
GGATATCAAATGATTTACGGACACCTAAGTTTAAAAAGAAGTTTCGTGTATATACCTTTTCATTTTCCGAATTAATCATGCTTGATAAGTACAGATTATTATCAACAAACATAGTCCATGCTCTCTCAAAAAAGAAACTCAACCGAGCATTAAGTGCTATCCGTTCATTATTACTTAGTACTTCATAAAAGTAACTGTTGTATGAGCTAAGGAGCAATTTTTTATTCCAATAATATCTCTGAAAAAACGGCATAATGCGTAATGATTTACTATATCTGCCGTAATAATAATTGTCACTTTGTGATATTAAATTATTGGGCCCATAGAAATAGAAAACATTTACACCCCAATTTTTTTGCATAATATTTACCCCGGCCTTGGCGTTGAAAAACGCTTTTGTAGGATTAATCGTTGGATTTAAAAAGAATGAATCAATAGCTGCGGTAACAAAAGTATAACCAAAGTAAGCATATGGGCTTATAAAACCTGATGGGTTATTTTTATAATTACAACGAAAAGACAATTTAGGAGATATTGTAGAAAATTCCGTAAATGTACTATCGTGTAAAACATTATCGATTTTAAGAGCCCTATAGGAAAGGTGATCTAAAACAGGTCCGGCAAACAATGTTAAATGATTTGAAACAATTTTAGCGCCTTCAATTTTGTGAGTTCCTGACAAGAATTTATTTGCGGGAAATAAAACTCCTCTATTATAACGCTTAGGGTCTTGTACAACTATATTTGAGCTTCCTAATAAATAATATCTATCATTAATTGTATACCTACCGCTGCCTACCATATTGATCTTACCACTATAATATTGGAAAAAATTCCTACTGGCAAAAAGAACACCCAAAGAAGCAGAGGCTCTTTTTTTACTTAATCTGTAATTTACTTGAGAGCCAATACCAAAACGTGTTGCATTAGGATCATTGGTAATAATATAACTTCCATTAGGAGCAGTAAAAGTTTGATCGTTATAATTATGCTGTGTTAAAGAACCCGAAAGCATCAGTCCAATATTATGACCGGGAAGAAAAGGATAATTTACCTGAGCTGCTGCTCCATAGGTATTCATTCTATTATAATTATCTATGATCGCACTAAGCGAACTTCCTAAAGAAATATTTCTTGGAAGCCTTGTTGTGTGATACACGCTTGCACTATATATAGGTGAGAAAATACTTGCCGTAACAGCACCTCCAAATTTATTTTTTTCATCTAACCTGTACCATCCACTCACCCCTCTTCCAAAACTCCCAATAAAACCTACGTTAGAAGAGTTAACATCGCCAGCTTTAATCTGCCATTTATCTCCCGAAGTGTAGCCAACTACAAAACGACTCCTTCTCCATATTAAATTTCCGAATTCATCCGCATTAGCATATCCGGAAAAAGGAATACTTGTAATACGAATGTTATAGTTTATTTCATCATAATTTTTTCTTATTATCAACCCATCCGCAGCAAGAAGCAATCGGGGATTAACATTTGAGATTAAATTCTGCAACTGCACCTCTATATTCAGCGGAGTGGCTTTACCCGGTAAAAAATTATAATACGAACTTTCGAGATATTTAAAACTAACTGATGATTTCTTGACCAAGGAATCTACCGTAGCAATTATCCTAACGGTTAATTTTTTAAAATCTCTGTCCCATAAACTCAACTCATCAGAGGGAATATATTTTACTGAAAAATTAATTATTGTATCTCGGTGTGGACGTAATTCGACAGAAGTAAAATGTTTATTACCTAATGTTCCGAACATCAACAAGGAGCTACCAATGTCGAATTCTAATTTTATGACCTCACTTCCATTTCCTTTATTACTAAGCTTTAATTGTAATGGCGCATACTGAGTATACCTATCTATATATACATTACGATTAACGGGATACATATCCCATAATTTCTTCTCAGGTACAATGACATAACATGCTTTGCTGACAAATGTTTGGTTTTTATTTGAAAACAGAGAACGATCGGATGTTAGAGTTGCATTTACTAAGTAGGAAACACCGCCAATCACTGTTCTTGCAAGAGAAACCCGAATTGGTATAAGTTCTGTTCCACCTGGTTGTATATTTACATTTATCTCACTTTCTGAAACTATTTTCCATCCAATAGGTACTGTAATCTTAACAAGACCTTGAATAGAGCTGGTATTGTTATTTGTTATAGACAGTATGTTAAAAAAAGTAGAATCCGGACCATGTTCAACTTTTTGTTTTATAAAATGCATAGCAACATAACTATTCTCATCCTTTTGCTCTGTTGAAGCATTCGTGCTAGAAATAACCGGAGGTGGTGTCGGCGTTAGTTCAATAACTTTCGATGTATCAACCGTAACTGCTTGAGGTGGAGTTTTTATGACGTTTGTATCCGGAGCAGATTGTAATGTTGAGTCTGAAATAGTTTGAGAAAAAGAAAAATAACTTAATAAGCAAAAAAATAGTATATATATTCCTCTTACGTAATTTCTCTTCATTTTCATATATGCTTTATGGCTGCATTTCTAAAGTAAAAACTATATCATCTGCATAGTAATCTGCTGTTTCTCCCATTAACCGATTGGGAGGAACTCCACATCTATATGTAATAAATATTTGATCGGTTGTTATTCCTAAATTAGTTGGTATTTGATCACCGGGAGGGCACGGACAATCAACATCACTGCTTCCATCTGCCAAAATAGTAGGTGCAGCAGATAATGGCACAAAGGGCGAACCAAAAACATTGCACGAAGCACAACCAGAGGAAATGTTAGCCTGCACTTCAATAGCTCCAAAAGAGATTGTATTAATCGGATTAGATCCTGTTAGAAATCCATCTGCATCTGCATCATCTGCTTCGATAGTAAGAGACCATGTTGAGTAATCGGGTAATGCAACATCGTCTACCACTTCTAAACCTAGTTGAGTCCAGTTTGTATAAGTGATGCCTGTCTTATAATCGCTGATGGTATTAAAAACAAAATTCAGGCTTCCACCACTATATACCGCAAGCCTGATTGAACCACCTTGAGAAAAAAGAGAACTGCTACTTAAAAGTAATATGTAAAATATATTTTTTTTAAATGGCATTCTCATATGGAAGGGTTATTCATCTTTTGTGTTGAGTGTAAATATAGTATTTAAAAAAAAACCCGATAAAACTTTAAGTAATATCGGGGTTTTAGTTTTATTAGACTTTCACGCCATGCGAATCATTACAGTGCATTAATGTCGATGAATACATTAGTTACGTAACGATCAGCGGGAGGGCTTTGTGCAAGTATTGAAGAACCTGCACCATTATTCATTGGTGTAGTTCCACCGGCAACTTGAGTACCACATTCCCAGTGAATGGTAAACGCATTATCAGTAATGTCACCACCACTTCCTGCAACGTTACCACCATCAGTGAACAACAAGTCAGCAGCACCGCCTGTATATTGCACTAAACCATTGGCAGTTGCAGTAGAGTTATCATAAATACCTGTTACAGTTGAAACTTGGTTTGCAGCTGCACAACAAGTATTATTACCTGTCCATGCAATAGTAAACCCAACGTTATTAAGCGCCAAGGTATTTGCAGGATCATCAGTACCTAATAATGTTGCATCTTCTGCACCAAAGTGCATTTCCCAATTTGTTGACGATGCCAACACAACATCTGAATCATAAAAAGCAGAATTCGCAATTCCATTTTTATAATCATTAATGTCGTTGAATACAAATTCAATATTACCTCCGTTAGTTACGTGTACACGTAGAATTTGTTGTAAGGTAACTCCCAAAGGAATCACTGCTCTGTCTGATACGGGTTGTGCAAATGCTGCCCCCGATATTGCCATGCCTAAGCATGCTGCGATTAATGTTTTTTTCATAGTAGTTGTTTTATTGTGTTGTTTTTTTATTGTTACGTCAATTTCTTTCAAAGGTTTTATTTAAAAAAATAATTTCAGGAAGAATCGTAACTCATTAATTTGGAAATAATTGTTATTTACAACTTTATTTACGCTGCTTATTCCTAAAAGGTTACGTTATTTTGAAAATAATTACATTTGTTTGTTAAATAACAAAAAAATAAGCCTAAACTACAACATATGAGCAATAAATCCATTCAGTTACTTGGCATACTCTTCTTCTTAGCATTACAGACATGCTATTTATCTGCCCAAGACTTTGAAGTAGCTCCTGTAATTTTAAATTACGATTGTGAACCCGGACAAATACAAACCAAAGTTATGACGATACGAAACCATGCTAATCAGAAACAACAATTTATCTTAACCATCTCCGATATGAGAACAGATAGCAGCAATCTTAAGCAAGGGGGTAAGAATCCTAAATCATGCAAAGATTGGCTATCCGTTAACCCATCTTTTTTCGATCTTAATCCTAATGAAATAAAAGAAGTAAAAGTGGTATTACAAGTACCTCCTAATGAAATGAATACTAGAGGCGCCATGATATATGTAAGCGCTACAGAAGAAAAAACATCGTTAGCTGCTGACAAACAATTAAAAACCGGCGTTAGGGTAAAACCAAGGATCGGAGTAAAAGTTGTACAATCTCCAAGATCCAATACAAATTATAATGCAAAAATATCAGACTTAAAAGAGATTACCACAACCAAAGATTCAGCAAGAACTTTTCAAGCCAAAATAACGAACAGCGGAGATAAGGTAATCGACTGCAAAATACTTTTAGTACTATCGAATCTATCCACAGCAAAAGAGATAAAATCCAAACCACTAAAAGCATCTATCTTCCCGGGCAACTCAAAAACAGTCAGGCTATACATGCCCGCCAGTGTACCGGCAGGAAAATATTCTTTAGCGGCTATTTTAGACTATGGTAATAATTCAGCACTAGAAGCAGCTCAAATGAATATCGAGGTTAAATAAATCATTAGATTACAAATGACGACTACCAGAGCTTTTATCTGCCTGTTATTTATTAGTAATTACCTATCGGTATTTGCTCAAACAGAAGAAACTTTTTATGATGTCGATAAAAAAGTAAAAAAGGAAATATATCGTACTAAAAAGTATAATGGGAAAATTGCAAAGGAAGGGCGTTATCAGATATTCTATGAAAATGGAAAACTTTGGCAAGAAGGCAATTACCGCAAAGATAAACTTAACGATGAATGGAAAATATACTTTGATAATGGCTCATTAAAGCAAGTTGTAATCTATACGAATGGATTAAGGCAGGGAGTTTCTAAGATTTATTATGATGACGGAACATTATACCAGGAGCTTAACTATATAAATGATAAACTAGAAGGCAAGGTAATTGTTTATCATCCAAATGGAAGGCTTATGGAGGTCTCGGAATATGCGAATGATACCTTAAATGGGGAAAGCAAAGGGTTTTACGATACTGAAAAAAGATACTTTGTCAGACATTATATAAAGGGTAAGCGCGTAGGAGCATATAAAGAGTTTTACGACAATGGAAAAAGAAAAGAAGAATCTTCTTTTGTGAATGATCTTTATGAAGGACCATTTATTTCATATTATAATGATTCACTAAATGGAATACAAAAAAAATGTTTGTATTCTAAAGGAAAGCTTAATGGAGAGTTCACCAGTTATTATCCGAATGGCTCTATTCAAATTAAAGGAAATTATGTAAACGACTCGCTCCAAGGGGAATATTTACATTTCTTTTCTGCTAAAAAAAATTTCCCTGAAGGCAAATTAGTTGAAAAGGGTAACTATTTAAACAATATGCGTAATGGTATATGGACCTCCTGGTATCCCGAAGGAAATGTATACACTGTCGGTGCTTTTATGGAGGGGAAATTTGAAGGTGAGTGGAAAATATATTATCCCAATGGAAATCTAAAACAAGTTGGAATTTACTCAAATGATATTGAAACCGGAAAATGGAAATATTATCACCCAAATGGAAATTTATATATGGAGGGTGAATATAGTGCTGATGGCAAACAAAATGGAATGTGGAAAGAATATTATGAGGATGGAAAAATTAAAGCTATCTATAATTCGAAAGAAGGTAAGTTAGATGGAAAACAAATGGCTTACGATAAGGAAGGAAAATTGGTAGAACAACTCTTGTACACTAATGGCATAAAACAATAATCACTTTCCTCTGCCCTGCAACATTATAATTGCTGTG
>CAZCJN010000155.1:3483-6172 GCA_964498865.1 uncultured Bacteroidia bacterium | reverse complement strand
GTAAACTGTGAGGATATTAATTCCAGACCTCCATAATATTTTGGGCGAACCCCTCCGCGGGTGGTGATGCTAATAGCCCCTCCTGTTAAATCTCCGTACTGTGCAGGAACACCCCCGGTTATTACAGATACTTGTTCGATGGCTCCTTGCGGAAGTCCTGCAGTACCACGCACCTTTTCTCCATCAATAAAATATTTTGTACTGCTCTGATCTAGGCTCATTTCGCTTTCTTTCGGCCTTCCTCCCCTCACACTAACCGATGAGTTTTCATCTCTTTGAAACACACCAGCTGTTGTTGACGCCACCGAGTTTATATTTTTAGAGGGCATTGCATTAAATTCTTCTCGGGTAACAGTACCTCCTGATTTTGTATCAGGGTCAATCAACGGTTCAAGATATTCTACAATAGTAACTTCATCCATTTCAACAGAAGAAGATTTCATATTCAAATCTTGATACGATGTCTTATCTCCACCTATTACGATCCCTTGAATCATAATCGTTTGGTAACCTACCATAACCGCTTTTAAATCATACTTACCAGGAGGGATTGGTTTAAGGGTATAATTCCCATCAATGTCTGCAACAGTCCTTGCAACGGAATTACCGCTTTGCTCCAACTGAATATTGGCAAAAGAGATTGCTTCTCCATTAGCCTCATCAATCACCTTTCCTTTTAATGTACCGCCTTGTGCAAAAGCAATTGCTGTGGTACATAATAAAAATAATACTACTGCGTAGATTTTCGTAAGCATGTTCGTACGTATTTAAGTTTAAATTTTATTTCTAACGACTATTTATCATAAACAATCAAGACTGTTTACAATTCAATAGTTTTGGTTATACCCGCTAATAAGAGCCCGCAAATGTAAAAATAAATACATTCTTTTCATTTTTTTTTATACCTGCTGACTGGGAGCAATTAAAAGTAAAACAATACTTATATTATGCTACTAGGCCTTTAGTAAATGGGGGAGTAATTTTAGTAAGTGGGAAAAACCTGACTAATTATGAAGAAACTTATTTCTTATTGGAGTTGGATATTGATTTAAACCGTATAATAAATTCTTCTTTTTTTCTTCTTGAAATATCTACTTTACTGCCATCACTCATTACAGCATATCCTCCATCTTCTTTTAAATAGGAGACAATGTGGGTTAAATTGATAAGATGAGAATGGTGTATGCGTACAAAGTCCTTTGCCGGAAGTTGTTCCTCATAGTGTTTTAATGTACCGGATACGAGGTGTTTCTTCCCGCCTACAAGGTATACATTAGTATAATTATCATTTGCTTCGCAACGTACAATATCTTTTATAGGAACCACTTCATATGCATTTCCAGTGGGTAAGGTTATTTTAGTAAACTGCTCATCTCCTTGTTTTATATATTCAAGAAGGGAAGAAACATTTTGTTTATGGAAATTTTTTCTTCTATGTAATACTTTTTTAACGGCTGCTTTTAATTCTTCGCTGTCAATGGGTTTTAAAAGATAATCCAATGCACTGTATTTGATAGCTTTAATAGCAAATTTTTCAAAAGCAGTAGTAAATATTATATCGAACTTAAGTTCACAGGAATCAGTTCCTTCCGGGCAAAGCCGTTCAATTACATCAAAACCACTTCCATCCGGCATGGTTATATCTAAAAAAATAAGATCAGGTTTTAAAAGCCGGACAGTTTCTATTCCTTCTTTAACATTTACAGCTACTCCTATCAGGTTTACGTCAGGGCAGTTTTTCTTTAATAAATGCAATAATACATCTCTGCTTTTTTGCTCGTCTTCTATTACTACAGCTTTAATCATGGTAATAACAAATTAAGATCAACTATACAGGTATAAATATTTCTACCTCGGTTCCGGATGAATTTGGATACCTGTCTCTTTTATCGATAATATTTACACTAAGCTTCGATTGGTGCAAACGATTAATTGCCTGTAACCGCTCCCCTGTAATTTTCATTCCTATAGATTGATGTTTGGGTGTAATGGATATAGAATTTCGTTCTTTTGATCTATTGATACCTATTCCATTATCATTAACCTTGCAAATAATATGGTTATCTGATAAGATCATTTTTATTTCGATCCTTCCTTTTTTATTAACATCCGGAACAACTCCATGCAATATGGCGTTTTCTACGTAAGGTTGTATAAGCATAGTAGGTATTTTATAATCATCGATATCAATTTTGGGGTCAATGGTAATTTCATATTCAAACTTATTATCCCATCGCAATGCTTCTAACTCCAAATATAGCTTTAAGGCGTCTATTTCTTCTCTTAAACTGATTAAAGATTTCTCACCATTAGAAAGTATCAATCGCATAAGCTTAGCGAACTTATTTAAATACTTGAGAGCAGCATCTTCATCCTTCTCCATTATTAATCCTTGAATAGAGTTAAGAGAATTAAATATAAAATGAGGATCCATCTGTGACCGCAGCGCTTTTAATTCATTTTTTACAAGCTCTATTTCATATGATAGCCTTACTTTTTCGGCTTTCTTTATTGCTTCTATTCTAAAACGAAATAAGATTATCGTGCATGCAATAATAATAAGCGCAATAGAAAGTATAAACCACCATGTTTTCCATATAGGTGGTAAAATTGTAAAAGAAAAAGTAGTTGGTACTTTGTTCCATATCTCTTCATTATTACAGGCTATGACTTTAAATGTATAATTACC
>CAZCJN010000155.1:2247-3383 GCA_964498865.1 uncultured Bacteroidia bacterium | reverse complement strand
TAAGTGGAGTCAAATCCTAACACATAGACCAAATCAGAACTCATTCCGTCTTTTTCTGTGAGGGATGTTATTTTATTAGATTGTTTATTATAAATGTAAATCCCATCAAAACTTCCTAAGTATATATTTCCTTCATTATCCTCGTTAATTGCTAAATAGGTATGACTGGAAAGGTTGAATAATTTTTTCATATCCTCAATAGCATCTTCAACTACCCCTTTGTCATCATTGGGATTATACCTAAAAAGCCCTCCTAAGTAAGTACCAATCCATATATAACCTTGACTATCTTCAAACAGGTACCATACATCAAAATTATTTACAGTAGATTTTAAAGTAATTTTTTTAATGCCTCCATTATGTATAATAGCAACTCCTGCATTTCCCCCAATCCATACTCTACCCATCTTATCTTCCAATACAGCGGTTACTGAATCTCCATGCAAACCATCTTTTCTGCCGGCAATATTTTTAAATGATTTGCCATCGTAAATAGAAAGTCCTTTGCCACTACCAAACAACAAGTTGCCATTTTTTAGTTTAGTTCCAGAACAGATATGGTTGCTTAGCAAACCGTCTTTTACGGTAATGTTTTTAAATTCAGTCCCATCATAACTGTAAAAACCATTTTCAAGCGTACCTATCCATAATTTTTTTTTATTGTCGCGGAAGAGTGGAATAATAAAAGGGTTCTTTAATCCATCCTTATCAGAATAAGTGGAAAATGAAAAGTCACGAAAACGATATAGGCCGTTATATGTACCTAACCAAATGTTTCCTTCAAAGTCTGTATATAACTTGCCAACCTTATTGCCATTTTGTACGTCACTAACACGAAATGATTGCAAAGTATTATTTTCAATATTATTTTTTTGTCTGTTAAAAGCTATTCTACTTATCCCTTTTAGTGTTCCTACCCATATATCATTAGAAAAATGATCTTTAACCAGAGATTGTATTGCATTGTCCGGCAAACCATCTTCTGTGGTATATTTTTTATTATTTATCGCATCGTATCTTACCAATCCGGTAGTGGTTCCAAACCAAATAGTACCCGAGCCATCTTCAGCAATTGATGTAACTGATTTATTATAAACTCCATTAACTATAGAATAGTTATCAAATGATTGATCTGT
>CAZCJN010000155.1:0-2147 GCA_964498865.1 uncultured Bacteroidia bacterium | reverse complement strand
GGTTGTGTATAGGTATAAAAACTTTTCCCATCGAATCTACTGAGGCCTGCAGTCGTACCCACCCAGATATTTCCCTTTTCATCTTCTGTAATAGATATTACTGAATGATTAACCAATCCATCATTGGGCGAATAATTGGTAAATGTTTTTCCATCGAATTTGCTTAGTCCGCCATACCCTCCTACCCATAAATTTCCTTTACTATCCTGATACATTGTATATACCTGCACAAAAGGCAAGCCCTGTTCTGCAGAATAATTCTTAAAATGGTATGATTGGGAGAACCCTTGAGTAATTAGTAGGCAGAAAAAGGCTATCCTTTGTATAAAATACATAAGGAAAAAAATAATTCTGTTTAGTACTGTGGACGTTTTAATATTTCAGAATAAAGAATTGCGTTACGAAGATCAAAATCTATTTCAGTATTTGCCTCCCTGTCTTCTGTTATATCATCTCCTGTTTTTGTTAAAGTATTTTCGGCAACAAAGCCATGAGCATACAAAGGTATGATGGGTTTTTCTTTTTTAACTATTTGTTTGTTAGAAAGCTTTCTTTTAACAGCTTTAATAGTGGGTGCCGAGACAGATTCTTCTGGATTGTCTGTTCTTTCGGCATCCTGGCTATGGGTTGGAAACTCTGGCTTTGGAACAGTAGCCAGTTGTTTTTTTCTAAGGGCTTTAACTATGCCGTAAATTATATACAGAACAGCAAATAGTATATATAAATAATTCTGTTCTGCTTGTTGCATTTTACATTTAATTCGCTAAATATTTCGAAGGGAGTTATAACTCCCTTCGAAATAGTACATTCTATTTATAGTGTGCCTCGTTGCTCTTGCTCTCTTTCAATAGCTTCGAACAAAGCTTTAAAATTTCCTTTTCCGAAACTTTTTGCACCTTTACGCTGAATAATCTCATAGAAAACAGTAGGGCGATCTTCTACAGGTTTTGTAAAAAGTTGTAAAAGATATCCTTCTTCATCTCTATCCACTAATATATTCAGTTTTTTTATCTGTTCAATGTCTTCGTCTATCTTACCTACGCGTGCAAATAGGTCATCATAATAGGTTTCCGGTACATATAAGAAATCTACACCTCGTTTACGCAACTCCGTCACTGTTGCTATAATATCATCGGTTAATAGTGCAATATGTTGTACTCCGCCACTTTTATAAAAATCGAGATACTCATCTATTTGGGATTTCTTTTTTCCTTTAGCAGGTTCATTAATAGGAAATTTTACATACCCATTACCATTTGAAACTACCTTGCTCATAAGAGCGGTGTATTCAGTAGAAATATCATGATCATCGAAAGTAATCAGCAATTTAAAGCCCATTACATCTTCATAAAACTTAACCCACTTATTCATTTCTCCCAATTCAACATTGCCTACACAATGGTCAACTACTTTGATTCCAACAGGTGTGGTTTTAACTAATGATTTAGCAGGTTTATACCCAGGTAAAAATGCTCCTTTATAATTTTTCCTCTCAACAAAAGTATGGATGGTTTCACCATAAGTATGAATAGATGCTATTTTTACTTCTCCGAATTCATCTTTTATTGTTTCAGGAGATGAAAATGGTTTTGCGCCCCTCTTTACTGTTTCGTTGAAAGACTTTTCAGCATCGTCGACCCATAAGGCAAGAACTTTAACGCCATCGCCATGTTTAGCTACATGTTTAGTTATTTCACTGTTAGGATCTAAAGAAGTAGTAAGAACCAATCTAACCTTGCCTTGTTGTAATACATAAGAAGCTCGGTCCTTAACACCAGTTTCTAATCCGGCATAAGCGACTAATTCATACCCCCATGCAGATTGATAATAGTAAGCAGATTGTTTGGCATTACCTACATAAAATTCTACATAGTCAGTACCATTTAAGGGAAGAAAATCAGGCAAACTGTTTTTATGAAGTTCTTCTAATTTATTTATTGATTTTGTTGCAGTAGTCATAATAGAAATAGTTTAAGAAAGATGAATGATTAAATAATGAAGAAGCAAAGCGATTCCGGCACCGGATTACGACCACATAGCCAACTGCTGGGAAAGAAGATACAGTACTCGTTTTTTCATCTATATGCAAATTTATAAAATATACTTCAACAAATTTTTGTATCGCAAAGATTATTATAGGTTTGTAT
>CAZCJN010000154.1:4446-6176 GCA_964498865.1 uncultured Bacteroidia bacterium | reverse complement strand
TTGCCCGTGCACTGGCACTAAATCCTGAATTAATAATTTGCGATGAAGCTGTTTCCTCCCTGGATACAATTAATCAATTACAGGTTTTGAATCTATTACTACAGCTTCAAAAGGAATTTAACCTGGCTTACTTATTCATCTCTCATAATATTTCTGTAGTAAATTATATGAGCGACAGAGTAATAAAGATGGAGAACGGGAAGCTTAATGAGATGTTAAATGTATTGATCGATCTGCATAGTTTTACTATACTTTCGCGATAGCATGAAAAGGGAACCTGTTATATTTTACATTGTCTTACTTATTTGTAGTATAAGCACTATTTTTATAGATATATGCGCCAATGCCACTTTTGATGCAGGAGATGGTGTTCAACATTATTTAATTGCGCGTTACTCATGGCAACACCCGGAATTACTATTGGATATCTGGGGTAAACCATTTTTTACTTTAGTAAGTTCTGCATTTGCCCAGTTTGGATTAAATGGCATGATTCTATTTCAGGTATTATGCACCTCTTTTACCTCTTTATTCTGTTATCAAATTGCTAAAAAACTTAAACTTGATTTTGCCTGGACTATCCCCATATTTATTTTTTTCTCGCCTGTTTACTTTGCCACTATAAATACAGGTCTTACTGAAATTTTCTTTGTCACTCTTTTCATGTTTTCTACGTGGTTGATTTTCGAAAAGAAGTATCTGCTGTCTGCAATAATTGCTTCCACCCTGCCTTTTGTAAGACCGGAATCCTATATTGCACTGCCATTAATAGCCATTGTCTTTATTATAAGGAAAGAATATAAATCCATTCCTTTTCTTTTATTAACTACTATTTTTTATTCGGTAGTTGGATATTTTCATTACAAAGATATTTTCTGGATCATAACCCGAAATTATACACTTACAGAGGAAGGCTACGCCGGTATGAAAGGAGAGCTGTTGCATTTTATAAATCATTATGAAGAAATTTGGGGTCTCCTCTACTCCATACTCTTATTGATAGGGATTTTCTCCATCCTACCCGCTCTTTATATCTTTTTTGCAAAGAAAAAATCTTATTCCCTTTTGATGGAGGAGGTTCTATTAATATACGGGGGATTTGGAGGATTTTTATTATTGCACAGCTTACTTTACTGGATGCCCGGCATCTTTACAAATCTTGGCATGTTACGGTACATGACAACACTTATTCCCTGCTCGGCATTAATTGCAGTAAGAGGATTAAATATTATTTCAAGTGTTAAACTGACAAAAACGTCCTTTTTGAAATTCGTTATCATGGTTTGTATTTTGGCTCTGATAATAAGAACTCCTTTTACCCAATCCTATTATCCTTTCCGCTTAAATAATGAACAAATAGTGGTAAAAACAGCGGGAGAGTGGATCAAAAAATACCTTCAGAAACAAAATAATGCAATCTGTTATATGCATCCTTATACTCCTGTAACATGTGAAATAGATCCTTATGACCCCCAACAAGCCATAGTACTTAATAAGGGTACAGATATAAAAACATTGCCGGAAGGAACATTATTGTTGTGGGATTCGCATTATACGCCACAAGAAGGAAAATTACCTTTAGAGCAACTGCTGAATAATGCATATCTGCAACCTATTAAGCATTACAAATACTATAATGATGTTTATTTTTTTGAAGTGCTGCTCTTTGTAAAACAAAACGAAGCATTTAATGAAAAATATAAAATGCCGGAAACAGAATTAATTTCTGA
>CAZCJN010000154.1:2314-4346 GCA_964498865.1 uncultured Bacteroidia bacterium | reverse complement strand
AAAACGAAGCATTTAATGAAAAATATAAAATGCCGGAAACAGAATTAATTTCTGATTTCGGGTTAATTGATTCACTGGCCATTATTGCAACGGATATTTTTGACTTTGATATACACATTCCTTCAGACCCTACTTTATTAAGCAATAAAGTAGCATTGTCGGGCAAAACAGCTTTGGAGTATACATCTGCTAATGAATTTGGTCCGGTATTTTCTAAAAAAAGGGATGAATTAAAAGACTATTCCGGCTCAATAATGATAGTCGTTAGTTTTAATTTATTTAAAAATGATTCTTTAATAGATGTTACTTCAGTTATTGAAATAAAAAACGGGGAATCCATTATTGCATGGTATGGACAAAATATAAATAAAACTATTCCGTTAGGTGCATGGCAAAAAGTTGAAATGAAACAAATATTACCTGCAAATGAGCTAAATAAAAACAATATGATACGATTCTACTTTTGGAATAAGGGGAAAAATAATTTTTACATAGATGATGTAAAAATAGATTATTTGAAAATGGAGTGAATAGGTGTATCCCATAAAGTAAAAACAGACGTGTTGACAACAATAATATCTTTGGGTCTTGTAAATTATGGTTAAGAATTTATTAAAAAGCAAAAACGCACAGATTATTATTTTTTTCAGTTGCTTCATAGCGCTCTTTTTACTATATCAATATCACACTATTCTTTTCTTAAGGCCACAGAGCATTCATCAGTTCAGGCAAACCATTTGCACCTCTATCACATTAAACTATTATGAACATGGGATGAAATTTTTTATACCTGAAGTTCATAATTTATTTAGTGATGCGGGAACATCAGGCCAATCTTATGCGGAGTTTCCCATCATTTACTATTTTAATGCAGTCTTATGGAAAATTTTTGGAGTACACGAATATATTCCTCGCTTAATTAATATTCTTATTTGCCTCCTTGGGTCTTTTTACCTGTTTAAACTGCTGCAAAGAATACTGTCGTTTTCCTGGGCATTAATCATCTCTCTTTTATTATTTACTTCTCCTGTTATAGCATTTTATGCTAATAATTTTCTGGTGGATATTCCAATTCTCTATATATGCTTTATCAGCATATTTTACTTTTTCAATTATTATGAATTTAAAAAAGAAAAAGATCTCTACATTTTTATTTTGCTCTCGCTTCTTTGCATGTTGCTAAAGCCTTCGGGCGGAACATTTTTTGTTGCTGTTATTGGACTTTTTATTTTGGAAAAATTCAATATTGTTCGATTCGAAAAACAAATATTTACAGGCACATTAATCCCAATAATACTATTTGCCGTAATTATTACTGTAACGGTTACTTGGTATGCATACGGCGATTATTTTAATTCAATACATGGCGGACGCTATATTTGGGGAGCATACCCAATTTGGAGGTTAGACGAAAAAAAAATACATTCCATTTTGATAGATTTTTCTGAAGGAGGTTTTCTACAGTTTTTTAGTCCGGCAACTACATTTGTTTTATTGTTTATATTAATTTGTGTATTTCTATCTTACAAAAAGATAAATAAATTGTATTTTACATTAACCATCCTGCTTTTGTTGGGCGCATTGGCCCATGCACTTTTTTGGTTCGAATTATTACATGTTCATGATTATTATATGTTTATATTTTTTCTTCCTGTTGTATTTATTTTCATTTCGATTGGGAATTATATCAAGGTAAATCATCCTTCCCTCTTTTATTCTATGAAAACAAATATTGTATTTTCAATTTTTCTTTTAATAAATATTTGGTATTGCTCCCATAATATCTGCATGAGGTATGGGATAAAAACAACACAGACGCCCTTCATGGAAACAAGAGCAGAAATAGGCTTATGGAACTGGTATAGCTGGAATTATAATTGTACTGGAAAAGCATACGAAACAATTGAGCCATATAACAGAAAATTGGGAATAAAACCTGATGATAAAGTAATTTCTTTCCCTGATGAAAGTCTATGTATATCTCTTTACCTTATGAACCAAAAAGGATGGAATGAATATGGGAACAAGTATT
>CAZCJN010000154.1:0-2214 GCA_964498865.1 uncultured Bacteroidia bacterium | reverse complement strand
ATATCTCTTTACCTTATGAACCAAAAAGGATGGAATGAATATGGGAACAAGTATTTGGAAAGGGATGATATAAAAGAAAAAATTTCATTAGGGGCAAAATATCTATTTCTCAGTGATACCACGCTTGCAAAGAATTCGTTTGTAAAACCATATACTCAAAATAAAATTGGACAATATAAAAATGTGGCGGTCTATAGTTTACATCCACCTGAACTATAAAGCTTCTTATTGAGGACGGCTAAGTGCTGATTTTGGATGAACATTATAGCCCCCAACTCGCATTTTTGTAAAGTTCCAATAAAATTAGACAGCCATAGAATGTAGTTTCTTTATTAATCTATGTTTAAAAAGATGCTGTTGATGATATATAACATATAACGCACGAATGAAATTATAATTAAATCTATTTATGCCAACAATAAATTATAAATGGCTTTATATATTCATTGTTCTTTTTACTCTTATAACACAAGATACCTGGCAAAACTGGATAAACAAAGCACATCCTTTTGAACATGACATAGATCAATATTATTCTTATTGCGTGGGGGCCTTTGTAAAAAATACGATGGATGTGGGGGGCGAGTTAGCGTATCGTGGATATTGGGTAACAAAAACAGCTAGCGGCGAATTAATACGAAAGTTTACCTGCGGGATGGCCATCATGTATGCTCCTTTCTTTTTAATTGCTCATTTCTTTTCCCAAATAATAGGGTTTTCTTGCGACGGCTATACAGGTACTTATGGTTTCTTTATTTCAGTCGGAACCTATTTCTACGTTTTCATGGGGTTCTTCTTTTTGAGGAAAGCATTGTTAAGATTCTATTCCGAAAAAGTAATTGCATTGGTAATTTTTAGTTTGTTTATGTGTACCAATCTTTTTTATTACACGGTTGGATTAGGTGAAATGTCCCATTCCTATTTATTTTCAATTTATGGATTATATATCTATTCGGTGATACGCTGGCAAGAAACCAAGAAACAAAAATACCTTAACCTTATTATGTTTTGTGCGGGGCTTGCTACCCTTATACGTCCTACTGAAATTATATGCTTAATTTTTTTCGCTTTGTACTCGGTCTATGATCGCGCTACGTTAAAAGCAAGGTGTTTACTTTTTAAAAAACATTTCCTTAATCTTCTTCTTTCCTTGTTATTTTTCCTTTTGCCAATACTACCTCAACTCTTATACTGGAAATTGTATGGCGGTCAATGGATAGTGTACTCTTACGACAAAGAACGATTTTTTTTTAACGATCCGAAAATTTTAGAGGTACTTTTTAGCTATCGCAACGGACTGTTGGTTTATTCTCCAATTATTATTTTCTCTTTGATCGGTTTAGTTTTTCTTTTCAAAAAGAATAAATCTCTTTTTTGGGGAGTATTTGTCTTATTTATTGTTTCGTTATACGTTGTTTCTTGTTGGTGGTCGTGGTGGTTTTCCGGAGGGTTTGGTTATAGGGCACTTATCCAATGCTTCGCCTTTCTTGCTTTCCCAATGGCAACGTTTTATGAGGCCATTTTTAATGTATTTGGTCAAGGCAGGTATTCTGTATTTAAAAAATATTCCATAGGCTTAGTAATTTTATTTTTCTGTGCCAATAACCTGATTCGCCATTTTCAATATAAATGGAGCATAATACATTGGGATTCTATGAGCAAAGAAGCCTTTTGGTTCTCCGGGTGGAAACTTAACCACTCTGCAGCAGATAGAAAATATTTAGAGTCTGTTTATATTCATCCGGATAACGAAAAAGCACTCCATGGGCTTCGAGATCAATAATTTGTTTTTACTTTGTCCTTATTTATGAATATAAAAAGGGAATACTATTTTTTCTTACTGGTTGTATTAGCAAACCTTGCACCCATGCTTTTTTTAAAATATTACCCCTCCCTCGACGGACCGGCTCATTTATATAATTCTAATCTTATAAATCATCTTTTGATCGGCAATGATTTCTTAAAAGAGTTTTTTGTTTTTAATAAAGACATCGTCCCCAACTGGACCGGCCATGTGATTTTATGTTTCTTTAATTTATTTTTGCCGGGATTTATAGCAGAAAAAATATTTCTGCTATCGTATGCCTTGGGTTTTATCTTCTCCGTTAGAGGCATAATAAATCATTTTACACCTGAAAATAAATGGTTATCGTATCTCGTTTTTCCATTATTGCATTCTAATTTTCTATTTCATGGTTTTTATAATTTTTTAGG
>CAZCJN010000153.1:3794-6258 GCA_964498865.1 uncultured Bacteroidia bacterium | reverse complement strand
TTATGATTGGCATCATCAATAATAAAATAGAATACACTCCTTTTGAGAAAGCCACTAAACACCTGGAAGAATTGCACCCGGATCTTATAAAAATGATGAGGATATTAGCGCTTTAAGTAGTGGGTAGTAAATATCTTGTATAAGAAATAAAAGCTCTTTTATAGCTACTCTAATAGCACATACTATTATCAGCAAAGAAATAAAATAAGAAGTAAATTATTTTTCCTGATTTAAATTATATGTAGTATTATATTCTACGGTGTAATCAGATTCTATTTTAGGGATGATTATCCATATTTTTACCTTCAAGCCCGTTTTACACATTCCATATTGTTGTACCCGCGCTTCAAGAATATATTTTTTCTGAGAAGGAATCTTTACAACTTCTTTATATGAATCCGGCCGCTTACATCCTCCTACAGTTATTGCTTGCCCTATAAGAGTGTATTTAGTAAAATCAATAGAAGGTAATTTATAATCCATGCAATCCGGGTGTGCAGATCTATATTTTAAGAGGGCTTGATAATCCTGTTCATTAGTAATAATGCATTTCCTACATTCTCCCGATGAACATTTAATGACTACATCCTCATAAGGAACTTTAATGGTATCCTCTATATTTTTACTATTATTAACTTCATTATCGCCTAATGACGAATAACTGAATGCTGAAAGACATCCTATAATTATTATAAACAACAGTGGGAGCAATAAGGTTTTTTTCACAATGAGCTTATTTTTCATTAGTGTAATTAAAAATTAAAGCCCGAACATTTTGCCCGGGCTTTAACGCAAAGAGTTAATATTTATTTCAAAATATCCCTCGCAATAACCAGCTTTTGTATTTCAGAGGTACCCTCTCCTATTGTGCATAGCTTTGCATCTCTGTAAAATTTTTCTACAGGAAAATCTTTTGTATAGCCATACCCTCCAAAGATCTGTACTGCTTCATTAGCCACCTTTACAGCTACTTCAGAAGTGTAATATTTTGCCATGGCAGAAATACGGGAAACCTTTTCTCCTTTTTGTTTTTTATACGCTGCTTGAAAAGTAAGCAATTCACCCGCTTCGATTTCGGTTGCCATATCTGCTAACTTAAAAGATATTGCCTGAAATTCTGAGATGGGTTTACCAAACTGTTCACGTTCTTTAGAATATTTTTTTGCCGCCTCAAATGCGCCCTTAGCTATTCCTAAGCCCAATGATGCAATAGAGATACGTCCGCCGTCCAATACTTTTAATGCCTGGATAAATCCTTCTCCTTCTTTTCCTAACACTTGCGATTTATGTACACGGCAATTTTGAAAGATAAGTTCCGTAGTTTCACTGGCACGCATTCCTAATTTATTTTCTTTTCTTCCTCCTTTAAAACCTGGTGTTCCTTTTTCAACAACAAAAGCAGTCATGCCATGAGAATCTCCTTTTTCACCTGTTCTTACAATAACAACAGCTACATTGCCGCTTACTCCATGAGTAATAAAATTTTTAGAACCATTAATCACATAATGATCCCCGTCTTTAACAGCTGTGGTAAGCATACCTCCTGCATCTGACCCAGTATTTACTTCGGTCAACCCCCAGGCGCCTATCCATTCTGCTGACGCCAACTTAGGCAAGTATTTTTTCTTTTGCTCTTCATTACCAAATTGCAGGATATGTCCGGTGCAAAGTGAATTATGTGCAGCTACAGAAAGACCGATAGAGCCGCATATTTTTGATATCTCTGAAATTACTGTAACATATTCAGGGTATCCAAATCCGGCACCACCGTATTCTGTTGGAACTAAAACACCCATCAGTCCTAATTCACCTAATTTTTTAAAACATTCTATTGGAAATGTTTGGGCTTCGTCCCATTCCATTATGTATGGGCGAATGTGTTCTTCTCCAAATTTTTGAATCATTTCCGCAATCATTTTCTGATTCTCGCTTAAAGAAAAATTTATCGTTTCAGACGCATGAATTACTGTACTCATATAATATAAAAATTAATGATTTATTGGTATGTTGCTTGAAGGCACGAAGCTAAGGATTTTATCAAAAAGTAAAGATCAAAAGTTATAGGCAATAGTCTATAAATCAGAAGAAAAAAGAGAAATAATCGATTAACGGGTGACTTAAATAATTAAAGAGCCAGGTAGGGGGCGATCTTAAGGAACAGGGAATCACTTACCACATCGGTTCTTTTAATAGATTCTACTGTAGGATAGTTACCGTGATTTTTTCTGTAGTAGAATATGGTGCTAGCCAATTTCCATCTTATATAAGGATGCGTTTTCATTTCTTCTATGGAAGATGTATTTATATTAATTTTCTTAACCAAATTCGTATCAACAAAAACATGAGGAGAAACCAGCTTGTATTTTTCTTTATCAAATCCATAGACTTCCAGCAATTGTTCTTTAGCGACATAACCACCCAATATCTCCCTGTATTTAACAATACGTTTTGCAAATGAGGAGCC
>CAZCJN010000153.1:1638-3694 GCA_964498865.1 uncultured Bacteroidia bacterium | reverse complement strand
CATAACCACCCAATATCTCCCTGTATTTAACAATACGTTTTGCAAATGAGGAGCCTATTCCTTTTAATTTTTTCAGCTCAGTGGTATCGGCAGAATTTAATTCAATTTGCAACTCATGAATATTACCGGCATGTTTTCTTTCAGTAACCGTAGAATCGGAAACATTAGAATCAGATGCATTTTGATATAGTTTTCTATGATTAGAAATAGAATGATATTGGCTTATGTTATTATAATTCGAATGATGAGCAAGAAGAGAGTCTTCAATTTGCGTTTCTTGTGCTGCAAACTCAGCTATTTCCTTATCAAACCTGGAAATATCAACTTTCTCATTTGATAAAAACAAATCGGAAAGAGAGAGGAAGAGCAGTAAAAGAGTGATGATAATTAATAATACAAAAACGCCGTTTCGTTCTCGTTTATTAAATGTAAAATATTCTCTTAAAGTAGTTTTAAGACTCATTTTTTTCTGCCAACAGTAAGATAGTATACAGGAATACCTGTAGCCACACATACTAAACCAAAACCGGTATTTCTTCCGTCATAAATAACAAGTATAATGCAAATAGCAAGTGCAGCTAAAATATATAATGCAGGTATTACGGGATAGCCAAATGCTTTATAGGGGCGTTCTGCATCTGGTTCTTTTTTTCTAAGTATAAAAATTCCGATGATGGTTATAATGTAAAACAATACCGATGCGAATGTTGCATAGCTCACTAAATCTTTATATGTGCCTGTTAAACACAAAGCACATGCCCAAATGCATTGATACCAAAGTGCATTAGAGGGAACTGCTTTTGAGTTTACTTCGGCAGCTTTACTTAAAAATAATTTTTCTTTAGCCATTGCATAGTATACTCTCGCGCCGGCCAGGATCAATCCGTTATTACATCCAAAAGTAGAGATCATGATCAAGCATGCCATTAAATAGAGCCCACCATCGCCAAAAATAACAGAGGCAGCAGCAGCTCCTACTCTATCATTGGTTGCAAATTGAATTCCTAAATCGTGCACATTGGTTGCTAGTGGATTTCCTTTTAAGGGGAGCAAAGAGAGGTAAGCAATGTTAGCGAGTACGTAAATAACTGTTACAAGCAATGTTCCAAAAAACAGGCTTCTGGGAATATTTCTTTTAGGGTCTTTTATTTCTCCTGCAATAAAAGTTACATTATTCCATGCATCGGCTGAAAAAAGCGAGTTGATGATGGTTGAACCCAAAGCTCCCAATAAAGCTATACCTGCAATAGGAATAACCGTAAGAGTGCCGTCTTTAAAAGTCGTAGTCGATGCATTCCATGCATCAGAGAAATTTTGAGAAAGGGTATCGTATTTAAAGCCGAGAAAAATACCCAGCACGATCAATGCAAAAAGAGCAAATAGTTTTGTAAATGTAAATGTGCTCTGGATTATTTTTCCACTATTAATGCCTCTGCTATTAATAACGGTAAGCAATACAATACTTACCATTGCATACATCTGCCCAATGGTAACGGTCCATTTCAATTCTTCACTAATAGCAACAGAAATAACTTCATTATTTAAAACAGGAAAAAATATGGCGGAGTATTTGGCAAATGCTACCGCTACTGCCGCAATCGTTCCGGTTTGTATCACTGTAAAGACGGTCCAACCGTATACAAAAGCAACTAACTTACCAAAAGCTCTTTCCAAGTAAACAAATTGCCCACCTGCTTTAGGCATCATTCCCGCTAATTCTCCATAGCTAAGTGCTGCCATAACAGTAATGACACCTGTCACTATCCAAAGTAAGATTAAATACCCTGCAGAGCCAACGGTACGAGCCATATCCGCACTTACAATAAAAATTCCGGAACCTATCATTGAGCCTGCGACCAACATAGTAGCATCAATGAAACTAAGCGAACGTTTTAATTCAACCGGTTGTTGTTGTTTATCCATGAAAATAGGAAGGGCGGTTTCTCCGCCCTTTTTACAATTTTTATTTCTATTATTTATTCAGTTTACTTTTTTTAATACTATATCCAAAATAAATGATGAAACCAAATATCAGCCAAACACCTAAACGCAACCA
>CAZCJN010000153.1:0-1538 GCA_964498865.1 uncultured Bacteroidia bacterium | reverse complement strand
ACTCATGGAATAAAACACACGTGACTGCCCCATAAGCATCACCAAAATAACCGACGAAAAACCGGCAAGTATGGCAATGGTTACCAATTTAGCCAGCCAACTATAACCCGTCATATACGTTTGTATTGCATAAGCAACGGATGCTTCTCTTCCTGTACTTCTAAAATCTTCTGTACTTGCTATACCTGTTAATACATATGCAAACAATATATATAGCAAGGTGCATATTGCTAATGATCCTAAAATTCCTATGGGCATATCCTTTTTAGGATTCTTTGCCTCCTGGGCAGCTGTTGATACAGCATCAAAACCAATAAATGCAAAGAACACAACGCCTGCAGCACCTAAAATTCCCAATATACCTCCAAAGTTATGAGAGATACCTTGTGTATCAACATAATTAGACGGTTCCGGAATAAAAGGAGTATGATTAGCCGGATTAATAAATGACCATCCTAAAACAATCACCATTAATACAATCGCCACTTTTGTAATTACAATAAGTCCATTTACAAATGCAGACTCTTTCATTCCCCTAATGAGAAGCAAAGTGAGTACAAATACAATGAATAACGCAGGAACATTCATCATGCCATGAGCTACTACCTGACCGGATGCGTCTTTTAAAACTTCAAATGGAGAGTGACACCATTCATAGGGTATGCTCATGCCCAAGTATCCAAGTAACTTATTCAAATATTCACTCCATGCAATACTAACTGTTGCAGCACCTATGGCATATTCCAAAACTAAATCCCAACCTATTATCCATGCAACCATTTCACCCATTGTAGCATATGAATATGTATACGCACTCCCTGCAATCGGGATCATGGATGCAAATTCAGCATAACAAAGACCTGCAAGAGCACAGCCTATTGCAGCAACAATAAAACCCAATGTAACAGAAGGTCCTGCATTATTAGCAGCAGCAGCAGCAGTTCTTACGAACAATCCTGCCCCTATAATTGCACCGATTCCAAGTGCTATTAATGCCCATGAGGTAAGCGTTCGTTTTAATCCTTTATCAGAATCACCGGCTTCTTGCATTAATTGATCAATAGATTTCTTTCTAAATAATAACATGACTATGTTTTTTAAAAGATTGGAGGCGAAAATATGCAAGTTTTTGCATTGGCAAAGGAAATAAATTCTTCCTATTTGCGTTACAATCCCTAACTTTGCTCCACACCTAAAATTTTGCTGTGAAAATCTTGGTTTATTTTACATTAAGTACTTTATTATATAGGAAGAATGTATCATTCAGGTGTTGTAGATTTTTAGCTACTATCGGCTTATTACTTTGTTCCTTTTCAGGATATTCCCAATCTATGGCATCTCCCAATGTTAAATGTGTTGCTGTAGCTCTCAATGGAGATGTAACTCTTACTTGGGAAATACCCGCCGATCCCGCAGGAACATTTGCAAATTATTCCATTTATGTCTCCACTGTTTCATCACTTGGCCCGTTTACCTTAGTCGGTACAGTAACAAACTACACACAAAATTCTTTTACCCACACTGGTACCAATGCAAAT
>CAZCJN010000152.1:1373-6266 GCA_964498865.1 uncultured Bacteroidia bacterium | reverse complement strand
GCCATACTTTGAATGGAACTGAAAAAATATTTAAAGGCACGCAAACTTTAGAAAGGGAGTTGATAAAACTTTGTGCCGAACAAATTTTTCAGGGAGAAACGGATGCGCAGGACGGATATATTGCATCCGGTGGAACAGAAGCAAACATTCAAGCCCTGTGGATATATCGCAATTATTTTATTCAAGAATATCATGCACAAGTAAATGAAATAGGGGTTATTTATTCTGAAGACAGCCATTATTCCTTATCTAAAGGGATTAATTTATTGAATATAAACCCGATCATTATTAATGTAGATAAAAATAATAGAGAGCTCGATCTTTTAGATATGGAAGAGAAGATCAAGAAAGCAATGGAAAAAGGAATTAAATATTTTATTGCCAATATGAATATGTCTACAACTATGTTTGGTTCAGTAGATGACATTGATAAGGCAACTGCATTATTGGGTAAACATAAACTCAACTATAAACTCCACGTAGATGCTGCTTTTGGCGGCTTTATTTATCCCTTTGCAAATTCAGCAAGCAGCTACTCATTTAAAAACCCAAATATTACTTCATTTACCATCGACGCGCACAAAATGCTTCAAACTCCCTATGGAACAGGCATCTTCTTGATCAGAAAAAACTATATGAAATATGTAAAGACTTCCGAAGCTCAGTACGTCCCCGGTACAGATCACACCTTATGTGGAAGTCGTTCCGGAGCCAATGCCATAGCTGTATGGATGATATTGCATAATCACGGGTCTGATGGATGGAAAACAAAAATGCAGTCGTTAGTGGATCGTACAACCGATGTATGTTCATTGTTAAGCAACTTAGGTATTCGTTATTTCCGAAACCCCTTTATTAATATTATAACTATAAATGCGGCTGATATACCTGCTCTTGTTGCTGAAAAATATTTTTTAGTGGCAGACAGTTACGAAAAAGAGCCGCAATGGTGGAAGATAGTGATGATGCCCCATATTACAAGAGGGATAATAGACTCTTTTATAAATGATTTAAAATCAGAACTTAAACTTCAAAATAAGTTGGCGACAAAAAATTAATTTACGATGTGAAACTCCTTATAGAAAAATACAATGTAGCTGCTCCCCGGTATACAAGTTACCCTACTGTTCCTTATTGGGATAATATAGCTCCACAACAGCAACAATGGATGGATATTGCAAAAGATACTTTTATTTGCAGTAACGATATAGAGGGAATCAGTTTGTATATCCATTTACCTTTTTGTGAAAGTTTATGTACCTATTGTGGATGTAATACACGTATTACAGTTAATCACAATGTAGAACTTCCTTATATCATGGCGGTGCTGAATGAGTGGTCATTGTATTTAGATTTATTTGAAGTAACCCCCCGCATAAAGGAAATTCATTTAGGTGGTGGAACTCCTACATTTTTTAAAGCAGAAAATTTAAAAAAACTTATGGATGGGATTCTATCTACATCCATACTTTCTTCTGAAGCAGAATTAAGTTTTGAAGCGCATCCCAATAATACTTCTATTGAACATCTTCAAATCCTCTATGATTTAGGATTCAGACGTATTAGTTTGGGTATACAGGATTTTGACGAGAAAGTTCAGCATATTATTAACCGTATTCAGGATTATAAGTCAGTAGAAAATGTAACACAACAAGCAAGAAAGATTGGTTATACATCTATTAACTATGATCTGATTTATGGCTTGCCTTTACAGACTGAGCAAAGCATGAATGAAACGATAGAAAAGGTTATACAACTGCGCCCCGATCGCATTGCCTTTTATAGCTATGCCCATGTGCCTTGGATAAAACGCGGGCAAAGAAAATTTACAGAGCATGACTTGCCGGTTGGGGATACAAAAAGAAAGTTGTATGAAAACGGAAGAGATGCATTTGAAAAATCAGGATACATTGAAATTGGGATGGACCAT
This sequence comes from uncultured Bacteroidia bacterium, assembly GCA_964498865.1. GTDB lineage: Bacteria > Bacteroidota > Bacteroidia > Palsa-948 > Palsa-948 > Palsa-948. Next base: position 4,336 of record CAZCJN010000152.1, on the reverse strand, counting down.
TTTGCTTTGCCTGGCGATCAACTTCATCGGGCAGAAAAAAATAAAACTTTGCATAGAAACTTTATGGGGTATACTGCCTTTCATACTCAACTACTGGTAGGCTTAGGCGTTTCTTCTATTAGTGACGGATGGTATGGATTTGTTCAAAATGTAAAAACTATTGAAGACTATTATAAAAAGATAGATCAAGGAGTATTTCCCTTCTTTAAAGGACACATTTTATCTAAGGAAGACCTTATTTTACGTAAGCACATACTAAATATTATGTGCAACTTAGAAACTAGCTGGACACACGAAACGGAACAATGCCAGGCTGTATATGATGCTATTGAGCATCTGAAAGAGATGGAGGCAGATGGGTTGTTGTCTATATCGCATTTTCATTTAAAGGTAACAACGAAAGGAAAACCATTTTTAAGAAATATTTGTATGGCCTTTGATGCACGATTATGGAAGCAGCAGCCTACCACGCAACTATTCAGTACTACTGCATAAAACGGCGTTTATACAGCAAGAACGCGAAGCATATTTGTATATTCGCATATCATTAGAAAACAGTTATGGAAATCACTCAAGAAAAAGTATTAGAAGCTCTGCGTAATGTAGATGATCCCGATCTAAAAAAAGATATCGTAACGCTTGGCATGGTTCGAGATGTTGTTATTGAAGGGAAACAGGTTTCTTTTCGGGTGGTGTTAACAACACCTGCATGTCCTATGAAAGACATGATCCATAAAGCGTGTGTAAACGCCATTATTCATTTTGTTGACAAGGAAGCAAAGGTAAATGTGAAGATGGATGCGGAGGTTACTACTAATCGTAAAGAGGCAGGGAAGCAAATGCTTTCGAATGTTAGAAATATCATTGCTGTGGCATCCGGAAAAGGGGGAGTAGGCAAGTCTACCATTGCTGCCAATCTAGCAGTAGGATTAGTAAAAATGGGTGCTAGAGTTGGATTGATAGATGCAGATATATATGGTCCTTCTCAAACCTTAATGTTCGATGTGTTGAATGAAAAGCCCTTAATGAAGCAAGTGGATGGGCAAAATAAAATGATTCCGGTAGAAAGTTATGGGGTAAAACTTTTATCGATTGGTTTTTTTGCACAAGCGAATCAGGCAATAGCATGGCGCGGCCCTATGGCATCGCGTGCTTTACAACAGTTGTTTACCGATGCAGATTGGGGCAGCCTTGATTATATGATTGTTGATCTTCCCCCAGGAACAGGCGATATCCACCTTTCTTTGGTACAACACTTTCCTATTACTGGAGCAGTAGTAGTAAGTACTCCTCAGCAAGTAGCACTTGCCGATGCTCGCAAAGGAGTGGCCATGTTTCGCATGAACGGTATCAACGTTCCCGTATTAGGCATCATCGAGAATATGTCGTATTTCACTCCTGCTGAACTTCCGCAAAATAAATATTACTTATTTGGAAAAGATGGTGCAAAAGAATTAGCAGCAGAGTTAAATCTCCCTTTGTTAGGGCAAATTCCTTTAGTACAAAGCATTCGTGAAGCGGGAGATGCAGGACGACCTGCTGTGTTGCAGGAAAATACACCCCAGTCTCAAGCATTAATGGAAATGGTAAAAAGTGTTGCACAGCAAATAGCCATTAGTAATGCTCAAAAACAAGAAGTAAAGGTTACAGTTTAATATATTGTTTGAAATAGTGTATGAATAACCCGACCATGATCTCGAAAATTGAAAATGCACTTGAACAAGTACGGCCTTTTCTGAAAGCCGATGGGGGAGATATATCTTTAGTTGAAGTAACCGATGATTTTGTAGTTAAGGTAAAATTGTTGGGTGCATGTAAGGGATGTTCAATCAGCCATATTACCATGAAAGCGGGAATTGAAGAAGCGATAAAAAATGCCGTTCCTGAAATAAAAAAAGTAGAAGCAATTAACGAATAACAAATTATAACCTTAAACCCATGAAAAAATATCTTGGTATAGCAATCTTCTTATTTATCTTACTTATAGCCGGTTTTTCCGGTTGTGGTTCGTACAACAAAATGGTAACGATGGATGAAGCTGTTACTGCAAACTGGCAACAGGTAGAAAACCAATATCAACGCAGATTAGATTTAATTCCTAATCTGGTGAACACTGTTCAAGGATATGCAGATTTTGAAAAATCAACTATAACAGCTGTAACAGAAGCAAGAGCAAAAGTTGGACAAATTAAAGTAGATGCTTCTGATCCTAACAGCCTTAAAAATTTTCAGGAAGCACAGGCAGGATTAGGCTCGGCCATTTCACGTTTGTTAGTAGTAGCTGAACGGTATCCTGATCTTAAAGCCAATCAGAATTTTTTAGAATTACAATCTCAATTAGAAGGCACTGAGAATAGAATTGCAACAGAGCGTATGCGTTTCAATGAATCAGCACAAGAATTGAACGGTTATATAAGAAGATTCCCAAACAATATATGGGCTGGATTATTTAATATAGATAAGCGTAATTATTTTGAAGCTGATGCAGGTGCAGAAAAGGCTCCTACTGTTAAGTTTGATACAAAATAAAAAATGTTTGCATCTAAATCTTTTTTTACTGCGGAGCAAATCAAGCAAATTGAAGCCTCCATTAAATCTGCTGAAGAAAATACTTCGGGAGAGATACGAGTGTATGTTGATGGACGCTGCAAGGAAGACGATGTTGTAAAATATGCGCAACAAGTATTCCATAAAACAGGAATGAATAAGACCGTGCTTGCCAACGGAGTATTGTTCTATTTTGCTATTAAAGACAGGCAGTTTGCTGTTATTGGAGATAAAGCCATACATCAAAACGTTACTCCTGCTTTTTGGGATTTGTTAAGAGATATTATGCAAAAACAATTTATGCAAGGTAAGTTTACAGAGGGATTATGCGAAGCCATTGAAAAAGCAGGCATAGAGCTTAAAAAATATTTTCCTTTATCCTCGTCCGATAAAAATGAACTTCCTAATGAAATAAT
>CAZCJN010000152.1:0-1273 GCA_964498865.1 uncultured Bacteroidia bacterium | reverse complement strand
GAGCGAGATGTATATATTGCAGTAGGTTATGGATTAGAGGGAGCTATACCTGATATAACAGCTAAACGAATAGTAGAACGAGAAATAATTCCACAATTTAAAACAGGTAATTATTATGCAGGAGTTGATGCAGCAACAGATGTATTGATTTCATTGGTGCAAAAAGAATATAGTTATAAGGATTATAATAAAAAGGGCAGAGGAAGTCCTTCAGGATTTTTTATTGCTCTTATTATTATTCTTGTCATATTCTCTTTTGTATTTCGTAATTCACGCAGATATACTATATCAAGAAGGGGAAGAACATTTTATGGAGGAGGTTTCGGAAGTTGGGGCGGAGGAGGATGGGGAAGAGGAGGAGGAGGTTTTGGTGGATTTGGTGGCGGAGGATTCGGCGGCGGAGGTGCCGGAGGGAAATGGTAAACTATTAATAAATAAATTTTATGAGAACTGTCATTTTATCAGTTGTAATTGCATTGATCGGGGTTGCATGCAGTAATGCAACTAAAAACGAGATCAAACAAACAAAAGACTCACTTGCTGTTGAAAATCAAATACCGGTTCAGCAAACTCCAGCTGAAAATCCCTATAAGGATGCTAAAGTGGACATCCGCATTTTTAGCAATGATACTATTAAACAAGAACCTAAGCTTACAGGATATGGATATGATATATTAATTTATGATGCTGTTTATAATCATCAGCCGCATATCCCGGCTATAAATGGAGTACGTGGTTTTCATACTTCGGAGCAAGCACAAAAAACAGCAGAGCTGGTTGTTTTTAAAATTAAAAATAATGTAATGCCTCCGAGTCTTTCGGTAAAAGAACTAGATAGTTTAGATGTGTTGAAATAAGTAGCTTAACTTGCTTCTAACATTTTTGTCAGCGCTACAAAATCATTTACATTAAGTTGTTCAGCACGTTTTCTTAGTGAGTCAGATTCTAATAAAGTAGGATTTGAAATTTTAAATCTCGCACTAAGCGCATTCTTAATTGTCTTTCTTCTTTGGTTAAAAGCTGTTTTAACAACCTGGAAAAATAACTCTTCATTGCAACCTAATACAATTGTGTTATTTCTGGTTAGCCTAATTACTGCTGATTTCACTTTTGGTGGTGGGTTAAATACATTTTCATGAACAGTAAATAAGTATTCTATCTTATAAAAGGCTTGCAGAAGTACGCTTAAAATGCCATAGGTCTTGCTTCCCGGGGGAGCTGCCACTCTTTCTGCAACCTCCTTTTGAAACATACCCACCATTTCGGGTATTTG
>CAZCJN010000151.1:0-6279 GCA_964498865.1 uncultured Bacteroidia bacterium | reverse complement strand
GGTAGTCATTGAAGCCAGTAACAAAGAAGCAGAGAAGAAATTAAAACAACTTGCAGCTGCCATCAGTAATAAAATTTATTCATTGAATTCAAAACAAAGAAGAGTGTTGCATTTAGGAGCCGTATTCGTAAACAACTTTCCTAATCATTTATACACAATTGCTCAATCTCTTTTACAAAAACACAAATTACCTTACGAAATATTCCATCCGCTCATTTTAACAACCGCACAGAACGGCATTCTCAATCCTGCCTTAGCACAGACAGGCCCAGCAAAGCGTAATGACAAAGTAACCATGAATGCGCATAAAAAATTATTACGCAAAGGAAATCACTTAGCCATTTACAAAGCGCTTAGTAAAAGCATTACCGAACTGTATTAAAATTTATCTTTATCGGATGAATGCTTACTTAAAACTTGTACGCTTTCCCAATTTACTGATCATTGCCTTTACGCAATATATGATGCGTCTTTTTTTAGTAGAGCCCATACTCAATCTTTCCGGCCTCTATTTAAAAATGCCCGACTGGCAGTTTGCACTTTTGGTATTAGCTACCGTTTTAATTTCTGCTGCCGGTTATATTATCAACGATTATTTTGATGTACGTATCGATAACATCAATAAACCAGATGTTACTGTAATAGATAAAGACGTAAGTCGAAGAACTGCTATTGGCGCACATGCCTTTTTAAGCGGATTGGGAGTAGCCATCGGAATTTTTGTATCGTGGCGATGCAACATACTTATGGCAGGCGGAACGCTCTTTGCCGTATCCGTCATTGCCCTTTGGTATTATTCCGTTGCTTTTAAATCACAATTTTTAATAGGAAATGTCATTATCTCGCTACTTACAGGCATGGTAGCATTCATGGTTCCTTTATTTGATCTACCACCCGTTATCGCTTACTTCAACAATACACTAGCACAACAAAAGGCAGATTTTGGAACAACAAGTGTTTCCACTGTTTTACTTTGGTCGGGTTGCTATGCAATGGCAGCATTCGGCCTTTCTATGATACGAGAAATAATAAAAGACATGGAAGATGTGGAAGGAGATAAAGAATATGGATGCAAAACCATACCTATTGTATTGGGCATCCAAAAAAGCAAGTTCATTGTTTCCACCTTAATATTGATTTTCATGACAGGCATTGGTTACGTTATGTATCACCAATACACAAGCAGGGATATGCTTTCCTTCTATTATTTTCTTGCTTTGGTGGAATTGCCTTTGGTATTTGTTTTTTTCAAAACCATTTATGCAACAAACAAAAAAGATTTTCATACTTCGGGAACAATAATTAAGCTTACCATGCTTACGGGCATTTGTTTTTTGTTTTTATTAAAATACCTGCTTAGTAAATAAGTATTGAAAAAATGTATGCACTACCCTTATAAATTGATACTTGCCTCTAAATCTCCCAGGAGGCAACTCCTATTAAAAGAAATAGGGTTTAAATTCAAAATAAAAACTAAAGAGGTTGACGAGTCTTTCTCTAAAAAGTTAAAAGGAAAACAAATTGCCCTTTATCTCTGCAAGAAAAAAGCACTTGCTTTTGTGAATGAACTAAAAGCAAATGAATTACTCATTACCGCCGATACCATTGTATGCATCCATAAAAAAGTATTAAACAAACCTGCCAATCACAAGGAAGCTGTAAAAATGCTCAAGCTACTATCGGGTAAAACACATACCGTTTTTACCGGTATATGCCTCACTCTTAAAAAAACAGATGGTATACAATCAACAGTATTTGCAGTTGCTACAAAAGTTAAATTTCATAAGCTAAGTAAAGAAGAAATAGATTTTTATATACATACCTATAAACCTTTTGATAAAGCCGGCTCATACGGAGCGCAAGAGTGCCTGCCTGCAGGAGCAAATCCATGCTCTTTAGAAGAAAAAAGATTTCTAAAAAAAATAAAAAAGCCGGATTTATACATTAAGACGAGCATGCAAAAAAAAGAGGAAAAGCATGTAAGGATCATACAAAAGATAAGCGGCTCTTACTTTAATGTAATGGGGCTACCCATAAAAGATTTGCATGAGCATCTCATCAAAATAAAAAAAGGCCCTTCATTCCGGTAAAAGGGGAATAGCTATAACAACCATTTTATTCGTTAGTAATTAACATGGTTTTGTTTATAGTTTTTCAATGCCTCCTACCCTTTTCAACGTAAATTTATCTCAACCAAACAAAGAACATATCCATGGGAAAAATAATTGCATTAGCAAACCAAAAAGGAGGAGTAGGTAAAACCACTTCTGCTATCAATCTTGCTGCTTCTTTTGCTGTGCTGGAACATAAAACACTGCTTGTAGATGCTGATCCTCAAGCCAATTCTACGGCCGGTGTAGGTTTCGATCCCAAAAATATAGAATCCAGTATATACGAATGCATGATCGACGATGAAAATCCGCATGACATTATTCTTAAAACCCAAACCCCAAACCTTGATCTTTTACCTGCCCATATAGACTTAGTAGGTGCTGAAATCGAACTCATCAATCAGCCTAAGCGCGAATACATGATGAAAAAGGTATTTGAAAAAGTAAAGGGTTTATATGATTTTATCATCATTGATTGCTCACCATCTTTAGGATTGGTTACTGTTAATTCCCTCACGGCAGCAGATTCTGTAATTGTACCCGTACAATGCGAATACTTTGCATTGGAGGGATTAGGAAAACTCTTAAATACAATTAAGATTGTTCAGAGCAAATTAAATACGGATTTAGAATTGGAAGGTATACTCCTTACTATGTTTGATTCAAGACTTAATCTTTCTAAACAAGTAGCAGAAGAAGTAAAATTACATTTCCAAAATATAGTATTCGATACAATCATCCACCGTAACGTACGTGCTGCAGAAGCACCCAGCTTTGGAGAAACCATCATCATGCACGATGCTACCAGCAGTGCTGCCGTCAACTATCTCAACCTTGCACGTGAAATATTACAAAAAAACGAGCTTACACGTTTGACAGAATCGGAACGAATCATCAATGTGAACGAAGATTAATTTTGCACCATGGTTAAACGTTCATCATTAGGAAAAGGATTAGGCGCCCTGCTAGAAGATTCTCGTAACGAATTAACAGCAGCGTCCCGAATCGCCGGAGGCAATACTGCTGTCGCCGGTTCGGTTGCTAACATTGCTATTTCTCAAATAGAAGTAAACCCCTTTCAGCCCAGGAATGAATTTGAAAAACAAGCGTTACAAAACCTTGCAAATTCCATAAAAGAGCACGGACTTATTCAACCCATCACCGTAAGGAAGATTTCGTTTGATAAGTTCCAGATCATTTCGGGTGAAAGAAGATTTCGTGCGTCGCAATTAGCAGGCCTTAGCAATATACCTGCCTACATTCGCTTAGCGAATGATGAAGCCATGCTGGAAATGGCCATTGTAGAGAACATTCAACGCCAGGATCTAAACGCCATTGAAATAGCATTAGGTTACAAACGTCTTATAGAAGAATGCGATCTAACACAAGAACAGCTCAGTCAAAAAGTAGGACAAGACCGCTCGACGGTTACCAACTTTTTACGTTTATTAAAATTGCCCGATGAAATACAGATTGCACTACGCGATAAAAAAATAACCATGGGTCATGCCCGTGCCTTATTATCGGTAAGTGATGAGCAAACACAGATTAAAATGCTCAACGATATTTTAAAAAATGAATTATCAGTAAGAAGGATTGAGGAATATGTAAGAGATTATTCAGGAAAGAAAACACCCTCAAAAATAAAAGCAAAAAACGCAAAAAGACATTCCTCTGTTCTCTCTTTTGAAGAGCAAAAGCTTCAAGAAGATCTATCAGACTACTTTCACACCTCGGTTGAAATAGAAAAACAACAAGGGGGAGGCGGAACCATTGTCATCTCTTTTAAATCAGACAATGAGCTTAAACGCATCACCCGCATTTTAGATATTTAACAACGTTATATTCCTTGCATTGTATCAGAACATATGCTTTGTGCTTGCTTATCTGCTTAGGAATAAATTCTTATTCTCAAACTGATTCGGCAAAAACAGATACGATTAAACCCAAACAGATAAAATCTCCTCACAAGGCAATGGTTTTTTCTATGATTGTTCCTGGGTTAGGACAAGCATACAATAGAAAATATTGGAAGATACCCATCATCTATGCTGCCTTAGGAACCACAGTTTATCTATTTAATTACAATAACAACTCATATAAAGAATATAAACACGCATACATTTTTAAAACAGATAAAGACTCTACTACGTACGATCCACTTCCGGAGCTTACTGCTGATGAGGTCATAACTTATGAAAAAACATTTAAAAAATATAGAGATCTGAGTGCTATTTTAACTTTCTTATTTTATACGCTTAACGTTGCTGATGCTTATGTGGATGCCCATCTTACCACCTTCGATGTAAGTGATAAACTCTCCATTCAAGTATACCCGAGCATGCAGATATCTGCCTTTAATACAAAACCTGCCGGCGTAGTTACATTGTCATTTAGATTTTAAGCACTTGTTTCAATTCGTATATTCGCTTTCAATTTTTTAACTTTCTTGTTATATGAAAATTGGTTTATACGGTTATGGAAAAATGGGTAAAGAGATAGAGAAAATTGCCGTATCCAGAGGGCACTCCATTTCTTTAAAAATAGATATCAATAATGCCAATACCATTACTTCCGCAGATCTGAAAAGCTGCGATGCTATTATTGAATTTTCAACTCCTCATAGTGTTATTCCTAACATGCTGAAATGTTTTGAATCTGGCACTCCTGTAGTGGTAGGTACAACCGGCTGGTACGACAAAGCAGATGAAATGAAAAAAATATGTAAAGAGAAAAATGCCTGTCTTTTCTATGCTTCTAATTTCAGCATTGGAGTTAACATTTTCTTTAAAGTAAATGAATACTTAGCTAAACTGATGAATAATTACGAAGGTTATAATGTATCAATAGAAGAGATACATCATATCCATAAACTTGATGCTCCAAGTGGAACGGGATTATCCCTTGCCAACCAAATACTCGGCAATTATTCTAAAAAAACAAAATGGGTCAATACTGAAACTAATAAGGAAAATGAATTGACTATAATATCTAAAAGAGAAGGAGAAGTACCCGGCACACATATTATAAGATATCAATCGGTAATAGATGATATTGAAATAACACATACTGCACATAATAGACAGGGCTTTGCACTGGGTGCTGTTCTTGCTGCTGAATTTGTTAAAGGCAAAAAAGGCATTTATGGTATGAATGAGCTTATGAAACTTTAACAACTTTTAACTATCAACCATCACTAGCAATTATATCTTTATAAAAAATAAAATATGACATTATTCATTCTATTTATTGTTTTCGGAGTAGCATTGCCTTTTGCAGGTTTATATAAAATTTTTGAGAAAGCAGGATACAAAGGCTGGCAAGGAATTGTTCCCATCTATAACTATATCATTTGGTTGAAACTGGTAAATCGCCCTAAATGGTGGGTATTACCATTGATCATTCCTTTCATTAATCAAATCCCATTATTATTAATGCGTGCCGACCTTGCGAATAGCTTTGGTAAAAAAAGCTTTCTGCACCATTTAGCAGCATGGCTTTTTCCTTTTATCTACCTACCCTATCTAGGGTTTAGCCATTTAAAATATGTTGGTCTTACTGATAAAGACAAAACCCCTAGAGGATTTGTTCGTGAATGGGCCGATGCAATTGTGTTCGCCGTAATTGCTGCTACCATCATCCGTACTTTTCTATTCGAAGCATTTACTATTCCATCTTCTTCTATGGAGAAGACTTTGCTTAACGGAGATTATCTTTTTGTAAGCAAGCTCAGTTATGGTCCTCGTGTACCCATGACTCCCTTATCTATTCCATTTGTTCATAGCAGCTTTATGGGTAAAAAATCATATGTAGAAAGCGTACAGCTTCCTTACTATCGTTTTCCCGGATTTGGAAATGTACAACGTAATGATGTGGTTGTCTTTAACTTCCCTGAAGGAGACACCGTTGCCATGGTTAACACCAATACAAGCTACTATGGTTTATGTAGAATGTACGGCAGGCAGAATATATGGAACAGCAGTGAAATTGCTTATCGTCCTGTAGATAAAGAAGACAATTATATAAAACGTTGTGTAGCAGTAGCAGGTGACACATTAAAAATTGTGAATAGGATTTTATATATTAATAGTAAGCCTGCTTATTTTTCCCCTACTGCCCAGTTTAATTATGACCTTAAACTTGATGGTCCTTTGAATCCAAAAAAATT
>CAZCJN010000150.1:1701-6310 GCA_964498865.1 uncultured Bacteroidia bacterium | reverse complement strand
TTTATTCACGCCAGCATTGCAAAGAAGGATACCGGCGATATTTACTATATCAAGAATGGAAAATATACAACTTGTAATAATAATTTACACCCTCACTTTTACCTAAATGTCTCTAAGCTTAAAATCATTCGCGACGATAAGATAATTGCCGGCCCTTCTAATTTGGTAGTTGCTGATGTACCCACACCGCTTTCTCTGCCTTTTGGAGTTTTTCCAAACAAAACCGGAAGGAAATCTGGAATTATTATGCCCTCCTACGGACAATCTGAATTAGGGTATTTTCTCAAGGATGGAGGATATTATTTCGGGATCAGTGATTATTTTGATTTGTCATTAAAGGGCGATATATACAGCAATCTAAGTTATGCTGTTAAAAGCAATACGCATTATGTAAAGCGGTATAAATACAATGGTTCATTTAGCTTTGATGTTTCTTCCATAAAAATCGGTGAAAAAGAATTTCCAGACTATCAGGATAAAAAAGGATTTTTTTTAAGGTGGAGCCATGTTAAAAGTGCACAGGCCAACCCTAACTTAACTTTTTCGGCAAATGTAAATGCAGGCTCCAGTAGTTATCAAATCTATAATTCAAATACGGCGAATGCATATCTTTCTAACATTCTTAATTCGAATGTTGCTATATATAGATCATGGCAGGGTAAACCATATTCACTTACGCTTAGTATGGCTCATGCGCAAAATACAACTACAAGAACGGTAGACCTTGATCTTCCTGAAGCCTCTTTTGCCTTAGGTAGGTTATATCCTTTTAAAAATGCTATGCTTGAAAGAAAACCCAATATGTTTGAAAAGATCAGTATCTCTCCTGTAGTATATGCAAGCAATAAGATCAGTACGATCGATACTCTTTTATTTAGAGAAAAAACAATAAACCAAATGAAGAATGGCCTTAAGTTTACAATGCCTTTAAGTACCTCAACTAATTTTGGGCCTTTTGTAATAGCACCCTCTGCCCAGTTGAATGGATACGGATATTTTCAAACAACAAAAAAATATTGGAATAAAGACAGTCTTAAAGTGTACAGAGATACAGTACCTGTTTTTACACATGCTTATGATTATTCTGCCAGTGTATCTGTCAATACAAGGCTTTATTGCTTTTATTCTAATAAACATGGAAGAACAACTACCTTAAGGCACGTTATTTCTCCAAGTACATCTTATAATATTCGTCCTGATTTTTCTAAATCCGACTATGGGTATTATAAATATGTGCAAGCCGATACGTTGGGTAATAATCAGCTATATTCTATTTTTGAGCAAGGTATTTATGGAACACCACCTTCTGGTAAATATGGATCTATAAGATTCTCTGTAGGTAATAATCTGGAGCTTAAAATAAAAGCTAAAGCAAATGATTCTGCGAGTACAGATAAGAAAATTACACTGATTGAAAATTTAACTTTTTCAGGTGAGTATAATCTTGCTGCATTACACTTTCCAATATCCAACTATTCATTTTTTGGAGTTACTAAGTTATTCAAAGTGATCAACCTTACTTTAAATGGTTCTATTGACCCCTATGCGTATGATGATTCATTAAAACGAAGAATAGAGAGGTTGATGATTCGTAAAGAAGGTAAAATAGGAAGACTTACATCTGCTGTTTTGTCTGTTGGAACCAGCTTGCAAAGTCTTTCTCGAAAAAACGGAAGTGCTACAAAGAAGAAGATTATAAAAAACCCGATGGATGAAGATGCAATGAATTACATACAAATGCATCCTGATTATTATGTAGACTTTAATGCGCCTTGGGATTTATCTGTTAACTACAGTGCTTCTTACTTAAAACCAGCTACACGAGATACTATTATTCAAACACTTTCTTTTAATGGTACAATCAATGTTACTGATAAATGGAAAGTTGGATTTTTTTCCGGCTTTGATATTGTTAATCATGATTTTACTTATACGTCATTTAATGTTTATCGTGATTTGCATTGTTGGGAAATGCGCCTGGATTGGATTCCTTTTGGATTTAGAAAAAGTTATATGCTTACTATTGGTGTAAAATCAGGCATGTTGCAAGATCTGCGTTTGAACAGGAGAAGAGAATGGTACGACTATAATTAACTTTTAAAAGTCAATGTTAGAAGAAACTTTTTTGATATCTATTTCACTGAGTTTTTTGGGTTACTTTTGTTCTAATGAGTAAATCTATTTTATGCCTGATACTTGTTGTTTCTGCTTTTTTGTTTTCATTCCGTTTGTTTAATTCTGAATCTATTTCTTGTAATGTAGATAATCACATGTTTGCTTCCGGAGAGGAATTAAGATATGAGGTTATGTACAATTGGGGATTTATTTGGCTGAAAGCAGGTGAAGTTGTATTTAAATTACAGTTAGAAAATTATAAAGGAAAACCATGCTACCATATAAGTGGTATAGGAGGTACCTATCCATCTTATGATTGGATTTACAAGGTTCGGGATCGGTTTGAGTGTTGGGTTGATACAGCTACGTTGCAACCATTTAGATATATACGTGATGTGAAAGAGGGTGGTAGAACTTTTTATAATGAGTGTTTTTTTAATCATGCCCGATCAAAAGCATATTGTGTTACCATCGATCAAAAAAAATCAGCACGTTTAGATACAGTTACAATTTCTCCTTGTGCCTTTGATCCTCTAACTATGATTTTCTTTTCGCGAACCATTGATTATTCTAAATACAAACAAAATGATACTATCCCTATAGCTTTGTTTTTAGATAATGAAATTTTTCCGCTTTATATTCGCTATTTTGGGAGTGAAAAACATAAAGCCGATAATAATGTTGTATTTAATTGCATAAAATTTAAACCTAAATTGGTAGAGGGTACTTTATTTAAAGGAGGTGAGGAAATGATTGTTTGGGCAAGTAATGATAAGAATCGCATACCAATTTATGTAGAGGCTCCTATTTTGGTAGGGAGTGTAAAAGCAAAAATTGTTAGCTGGAAAGGACTTAGAAATAAAATGGAAGCGAAAGTAGAGTAGTGAGGGCTATAATTTTTCCTTAATAAATTTTCCTGTTATACTTTCTTTGCATTTTGCTAATCCTTCAGGAGTGCCTTCAAAAATTATATTGCCGCCTGCATCTCCACCTTCTGGGCCAAGGTCTATAACGTGATCAGCGCACTTAATGACATCCATATTATGTTCAATCACAATTAATGAATTCCCTTCTTCTACTAAGCGATTGAGTGCATATAGCAATTTTTTTACATCGTGAAAATGTAGGCCTGTTGTGGGTTCATCAAAAATATACAAGCTACTTTCTTTATTATTTTTTTCTGATTTTTTTGCAGATGTTTCAGATAAAAATGTTGCCAGTTTTACCCGTTGTGCTTCGCCGCCACTTAAGGTGCTGGATGATTGTCCCAGCTTAATATATCCCATGCCTACCTCTTGTAGTAACTTTAATTTCGATTCTATTTTGGTTTCGCTTGAAAAAAATAAAACAGCTTCATCTACAGTCATGTCAAGAACGTCGGCTATACTCTTGTTTTGATGTTCTATTTCTAATACATCATTTTTGAAACGCTTTCCTTTACATACATCGCACTCTAAATGCACATCGGCCATAAACTGCATTTCAATAGTTACTTCACCTTCTCCTTCACAATTTTCACATCGACCTCCGTCAATATTAAATGAAAAGGAAGAAGATTTATATCCTCTGGCTTTTGCAAGAGGAAGTGATGCATAAAAGTTTCGTATCTCATCATAGGCCTTGATATAAGTAACGGGGTTTGAACGTGAGCTTTTTCCTATTGGATTTTGGTCTACAATTTCAACAGCAGTGATTTTGTGTAAGTCGCCTTTTATGGAATCAAAACTACCTGCATCTTCAGTATATCCTCCAATAGTTCGTTTTAACCCTGCATATAATACTTTTTTTATCAATGATGTTTTTCCCGAGCCGCTTACGCCTGTAACAACGGTAAATGTGTTTAGGGGAAATTTTACATTGATGTTTTTTAAATTATTTTCTCTCACACCTGTTAATTCAATATAGTTTTTCCACTTTCTTCTTTTTGGTGGAACAGGAATAGTATCTTTGCCTGTTAGATAATTAATAGTATGGCTGATCTCGTTGCCAATACTTACTAAGTTTTCGTTTTGGTATTTTCCTTGAAAAACAATTTTTCCTCCGTTTATTCCCGCCCCCGGACCAAGATCTATAATTTCATCAGCAGCTTGCATGATATCTTCATCATGCTCAACCACCATTACTGTATTTCCTAAGTCTCGTAAAGATTTCATGACTTTGATGAGCCGTTGGGTATCGTTCGGATGTAAACCAATGCTGGGTTCATCCAATACATACATAGAGCCTACCAACGAACTGCCCAAAGAAGTGGCTAAATTAATACGCTGTGATTCTCCTCCTGAAAGTGTGTTTGATAAACGATTTAGGGTAAGATAACCGAGTCCAACATCATTTAAAAACTGTAAACGTGTGGTTATTTCTATCAGCAATCGTTTTGCAATTACCTTATCATTCTCACTTAAAGATATGTTTTTGAAAAGTACCAGTGAATCTTTTACCTGCATAGATGAAATTTCTCCAATCGATTTTCCATCTACTTTAACATAAGATGATT
>CAZCJN010000150.1:0-1601 GCA_964498865.1 uncultured Bacteroidia bacterium | reverse complement strand
TGCATAGATGAAATTTCTCCAATCGATTTTCCATCTACTTTAACATAAGATGATTCTTTTCTTAAGCGACTTCCCAAACATTCAGTGCATACTGTTTTGCCTTTGTATCGCGATAGCATAACTCTGTATTGTATCTTATAACTCTCTTGCTCAAGGAATTTGAAAAAAGAATTAAGTCCTTCAAAATATTCATTGCCTGTCCATAGAAGCTCTTTTTCTTTTTTAGATAGCTGATTGTACGGACGGTGGATAGGAAAATTGAATTTATGAGCACTGTTAACCAATTCATCTTTCCAGCGACTCATTTTTTCTCCTCTCCAACAAGCAATTGCTTCTTCATATACGGAAAGGTTAGCATTGGGTACTATCAGTTTTTCATCTAATCCGATAATGCTGCCAAAACCTTCACAGGTTTTGCAGGCACCAATTGGATTATTAAAATTGAATAAATGAACACTTGGCTCATCGAACGTAATGCCGTCCAGTTCAAATCGATTAGAGAAGATTTTATCAGTTGTTTTAGAATTATTGGTAATTCGTAAAAGTAATTCTCCATTGCCCTCATAAAAAGCAGTTTGTAACGAATCTGCTATTCTTGCTTCGTCATTTTCTTTGTCAATAGTAAATCTGTCTATTACAAGAAATAAAGCCTTGCTTGAATTAGATAAGGCCGTGTTTTTTTTCTTCCTAGAAGATAATACATGCTCTTCCAAAAGGTCACTTATTTTTTTTATTTCACCACTAATTTCTACCCTTGAGAATCCTTGTTTTTGTAAGAGTTCCAGTTGGTTATATATGCTGCTTTCTATTTTGATAGGGGATAGTATCGTTACTTGAGTTTCGTTAACTAATTCTTTAATATAATTTATTACATCCGTTGTAGTATGCCTTATTACTATGTTGCCTGAAATGGGAGAATATGTTTTTCCAATTCGTGCAAACAAAAGTTTTAAATAATCATAAATCTCTGTTGATGTTCCAACAGTAGAACGAGAGTTTCTTGAAATTACTTTTTGCTCAATTGCTATAGCTGGTGAAATTCCATTAATAAAATCTACATCAGGCTTATTCATTTTACCCATGAATTGCCTGGCGTAGGAAGATAAGCTTTCTATATATCTGCGTTGGCCTTCTGCATAAATGGTGTCGTATGCCAAAGATGACTTTCCGGATCCGGACACTCCTGTAATAACGATCAGCTTGTTGTGCGGAATACTTAAACTTATATTTTTTAAGTTATGTACTCGTGCACCTTTTATGTCAATCGAGGTATTCTTCATCATTCAAGCCTTCATTTTAAGTGCGCGAAATTACCATTTAAAGGCGGAACATGCACTACTTTGCTCTTCTTTTAAGCATTTTGATGTTGATGGTTTGAGTCAAAGAGTTAATATATTTTGAAATGGAAAAAAAAATCTTTATTTTCGGTCAAGTAACTTTCCAAAAAAGCATTTATGAAAAAATATTTCCCCCTCTTTTCTATTTTAATTACGCAGACAGCATTTTCTCAGAATTATAATATTACGTTGGCTGCCAAGTTGTCCTATGGAACGGAGTCCCTTTCTAATATTTGTGGATGGGTAGACCCTGACGATGGAAAA
>CAZCJN010000149.1:0-6334 GCA_964498865.1 uncultured Bacteroidia bacterium | reverse complement strand
CCCATTAAGTTCCATAGAAACCATGGCTTCCAGATCAGGCTTTAATGCTTTTGCAATTTTATTTCCGGAAGCAGGGAGAATGTCTGTTATCTGTATTTTTTCTTCTATCTCCAAACAATCATCCAGCTTGAATAACCAAGGGGAATCATCCCCCATAATAAATAGTTTATCTCCTATAATTTCAATGCCTGAGGCGGAGGGAATATCAGGAAGGACTTTTCGGTTAAGGATAGTAAGATGCATAGGAGGTAAAGATAAATTTTCCAAAGAACAAAGTTAGAAGTTAAGAATACAGAATTAAGAAGAGAAAGCCAAAAAATTAATTATATAAAATTGAAATGTTATAGCTTAACCCCCAACTCTATAGATATACATTATTACTTCTGTCGTTTAATCAATCAGTATTTTTTCCATTGTAATTTGCCCTTGATCATTAATAAAGTGAAGAAAATAAATTCCGTGAACAAGTTTTTTGCAATTTAAATTAAATATATATTGATTGCTTATTTTTTCTTCCATTACAAGCATGCCTATTGAATTATAAATTTTAAACGTGGCATTGATAAATTCAGGGCTTAGTATAATTCGCGCAGTTAAAGAAGCAGGATTCGGTGAAATAGTAATTTTATTCTGCAACAATTGGGGCTTATCAACAGAAAGAATACATGATGCCGTTCCATTGGGGTATATAAACCCTAAATTACTAGACATGCATACTAATTCTGGATTGCCAGGAGAAATACACCAAACATTACAAGGGTTAAGTAAAAAGAAATAAGCACCCACCCCCTCTATCCATATAGCATGCGAATTGAATGAAAGCCTTCGGTGATAGCCGTCAGATGCTAAAACAGAATCGACATGTATCACAATAGCAGTATCTCCTGAACATATAGCCCCTCCATATGGATGAAGAATAGTATCACCTAAATTAAGATTAAAATTATATAGTTGGTATTCGGTGGCCGTTGTGTCAGGTATGAAATAAATGATTTTATTATTTTCTCTTATTGCTCCTGCATAATGTGTATTTCCTGCAAATAATTTGCTATAATGTAAATTAGAGATTAGTGTATCACCATTTAACACATAACCACCCGATGACATTCCATTGGAATAAATCCAATTAGAGTAATCGGAAGGAAATGGGTGATAAGTTCTTGTTTGTGACATTAGATTCAGCATAAACAACATTGCAACAAATAAGGTTATCTTTTTCATTGTTTAAATTTATAGACTGGTAAATATAGATAAATATTTTTCAAAAAGCATCATGGTATTGGAATAAAAATATTAATCAACTCATTTAACAGCTTTTGAGTTGCCAATTTTTAAATTGCCATTTACTTCTAAATTTGCTCAAATCATATTATGGTAATTGCTGTTAACACCCGTCTTTTATTAAAAGATAGGCTCGAAGGAATAGGCTGGTTCACTTATGAATCACTAAAACGCATTACCCATGACCACTCCGAACACAAATTCCTTTTCCTGTTTGATCGTCCTTTTTCAGAAGAGTTTATTTTTTCAGACGCTGTTTCTCCATTAGTAGTCTCCCCGCCTACCCGTCATCCTTTCTTATGGTATTACTGGTTGGAATTTGTTCTGCCCAAGGTATTTTTAAAACAAAAAGTTGATTTGTTTATATCTCCCGATGGTTTTTTATCACTTTCATCGCCAATAAAACAAATTCCGGTCATACATGATCTCAACTTTGAATATTACCCGCAGGATATTCCTTTTATAGCCAGGAAATACTACAAAAGATATTTTCCGCTCTATGCAAAAAAAGCAACCCGTATTGCCACCGTTTCGGAATATTCAAAACAGGATATTGCCAAAAATTATAAGATCGCCTCAGATAAAATTGATGTGGTATATAATGGAGCCAATAAATTATTCGGTCCCTATAACAACAGCCCTCTTCCCTGTGGCTTACACAAACCTTACTTCCTTTTTGTTGGTGCTCTTAATCCCAGAAAAAATGTGGCCAGGCTGCTGCAAGCCTTTGATGAATTTAAAAAATCAGCACCATCGAATATAAAATTGGTGATTGCAGGAGAAAAAATGTGGAAGACAAACAACGTTGAATCTGTATACGAATCTATGCAACACAAAGCTGATGTTATTTTTACAGGAAGATTAGGAATTAACGAGCTTAAAGACGTAATGGCCTCAGCACTTGCTTTAGTCTTTGTTCCTTACTTTGAGGGGTTTGGGATACCTATTGTAGAGGCCATGTATTGTGATGTGCCTGTCATTACCTCTAACGTTACCTCTATGCCGGAAGTAGCAGGTAATGCGGGTTTGTTAGTCGATCCGTTTTCAATAGATTCGATAAAAAATGCCATGTTAAAGTTATATAAAGACGAAGCCTTACGGAATCAGTTGATAGAAAATGGAAAAAAACAACGTGAAAAATTTTCATGGGATAAAACGGCTGATAAACTTTGGGGCTGCATAGAGAAAGCAATTCAATAAAAAGTGCTAAAACCATTTTTCAATAAAGACTATTTAGAGGCCGGCTGCGATGAAGCCGGAAGAGGGTGCCTAGCCGGTCCCGTTTTTGCTGCTTCTGTCATCCTTCCTAAAAAAGCTACGAAGCAATTAAAAGAATTAAGCAAGGTAAACGATTCTAAAAAATTATCTGCTTCCTTAAGACATGAACTTAAACCCATCATTGAAAAAACAGCCCTCAGTTTTGCTGTTGAAATGGTGCAGGTAAAAGAAATAGACGAAATCAATATCCTGAATGCTTCGTTTCTTGCCATGCATAAGGCCATTTCTAAACTTAATACAGAACCAGAATTACTACTAATAGATGGCAATCGGTTTAATCCTTATTTAAATTCTTCCGGAAGAAAGATCCCTCATCAATGTATTATTGAAGGAGATGGCAAATACTTGTCTATTGCCTGTGCTTCTATCCTTGCTAAAACCTATAGGGATGAATACATGCAAAAACTTCATGAAAAATTTCCTGCCTATAATTGGAATAAGAATAAAGGATATGGGACAAGTCAACATCGTTTAGCGATAAAACAACATGGTGCCAATGAACACCATCGCACCAGCTTTACCCTCTTACCCTCTCAGCTAGAATTAGATGTCTTTAAGCAATAATTATTCTGCTTCAATACTCTCTTTGTAATTTGGCTTTTTAATTTAACTTAGAGCCTAATATTTCTTACCTATGAATCGATTTATAACCAAGAGAAATGTCATTTCCTTAATTCTATCTCTATTCTTTGCATTCGGATTTTTTGCCTGTGTTAAAGAATACGATATGAATAAACTAGCAAAAACAAAATATAGCCCCACGCTAGCTGCCCCGTTAATAAAGTCATCTATGAGTATCCGTGATCTACTCATACATGATAAAAACGGGAATGTACAAGCAGACGCAAATAATTTTTTAACACTCATCTATAGAGGGAAACTTCTTTCATTAAAGGCATCTGATTTTATTGCTTTTCCTGATCAATCATATGCCAGTTCTACCCCTTTACTTACTCCTTCGGATGTTATTGCTTTTAATGCTTTGCCAGTAGGAGCTACTTACACAGTGGCCATGCCTGCACAAACCATAACATTCAATACAAATGGTACAGCCAATTTGGATTCTGTTGTCTTTAAAGCACCTTCTCTTTTTGATATAAATATCAGCTCTCAGTTCAGACATGATGTTGTGATAGTAATGGGCATTCCTTATGCTAAAAAGAATGGGGTTGCTCTTACAAGAGTAGTTCCTCTTAAATACACAGGCACTCTACCGGTAACAAGTACCGTAAATGTAAATATCGACGGATATACTTTTGATATGACCTCGGGAGGAACCACTCAAAATAAATTTGATATATACATTGCAGTTATACTCACAAAATCTTCTAATCCTTTATTGGTAACCGACAAAGCTGATTTTAACCTAGGTTTTACTAACCCAAGTTTTCAAAAATTATTTGGCTTTATTAACCAGCCCTTAATTGCCCCAAGCATTGATACTGTAGATGTAAGTATTTTTGATAATACCTTACCCGGCGGTGGAACGTTTACGATTTTAAATCCTGCAGTTAGAATTTATCTGAGTAATTCTTACGGGGTACCCATTGACGCTACGTTTAAAAAACTAGAAGGATATAATCCCGGTTATGCCCCCTATCCGATCAAGGTGAATTTGGAACCCAAGCTAAATCCATGGCATTTTCCATACCCAACCATTGCTCAAATAGGAACATCGGTTAAAGATTCTGTTATACTAACTAACGCTAACACAGGCGGTACAGGAGCCTCAGGAAGTATAGGAGATGTGTTGAATAACAAACCCAAACACGTCATTTACCAGGTAGATGCTAAAGCCAATCCGAATGGGGCACCTATTCCTCCGAATACTAATTTCGCTCTTGATAGTAGTCGTGTCACCGTTAATTTTCAATTGGACCTTCCGCTTTATGGAACTGCTAAAAATGTTTCTGTACAAGATACAATACCTTTTACATTCACCGAGAGTGACATCAACAATATAGAATGGTTTCTTTTCAGGTTGAACATTACCAATGGATTCCCACTTGAAATGGGTACCCAGATTTATTTTACAGATTCTATATCCATAACCCAACCTTATCATTTACTTGATTCTCTCATATCTCCCTATCAGGTAATTGTACCTGCTGCCGGAGTAGATGCAACAGGAAAAGTAAATTCCCCTGCATTAAAAACTACAGACATCAAGTTTGATCAGGCAAGAATTAACAAAGTGAAAAATGTAAAAAACGTTATTATAAGCGGGAAACTTTCTACTACCAATAATGGAAATACTAACGTAAAATTCTATTCTGATTATAGATTTGATGTTAGGCTTGGTGCCATGGTAAAAGTTAAAACACAATTTTAATAGTATTGTAATTCATATAACTACCTGTGAAAAAATTAATTATCCTTCTTTTTATCCTGAAGTGCATAAGCGCACAATGTCAACAGAATTTAGTGCTGTATAATATGCCTGCTATACAGCAAAGTATGTATGCCAATCCGGGGCAAATGCCGCAATGCCGAGTTAATGTTGGACTGCCTGCTATTTCATCCATCTATTTTAATTTAGGTAATAATGGTTTTAAGATTACTGATGTTGTAAAAAAACGTGCTGATGACTCTTTGTATTTAGACATAGATAATTTTATTAATAAGCTTCGTAAAAACAATTTGCTTACTCAGTCTTTTCAAATTGACATCCTATCATTTGGTTTTAGAGTAAAACAGAACTATTTTAGTGTTAGTGCTATAGAAAAAGAAAATTTTAACTTCCGCTACCCTAAAGATCTTTTCAACTGGGCATGGAACGGTAACGGTGCTTTCTTAGGAGAAGAAATGAAATTTAATTTCGGATTAGATGCTGTTCATTACCGTGAATTGGGATTAGGGTATGCTCGCTCCTTTACCGACAAGCTAAGTGCCGGAGTAAAATTAAAGGTATTAACAGGATTACAAAATGCTTCTATAGCAAAATCGGATATAACATTTAAGACCGGCGACCCTTACTTTGATTATACAGCTAAAGCCAATATAGAAATCAATACTTCCATTAACGATTCTACAGCAACTGCTCGGAATTATTTTTTTAACAAACAAAATAAAGGCTTAGCAATTGACCTTGGTGCCGTATATAAATTCAATGATCGTTTCACATTCTCAGGAAGCATTATTGATTTTGGTAGTATTAAATGGAAAAGCAACATTACCAATTATGTAAGCGCCAATCCTGATGCAGAATTTAAGTTCGATGGAGTTGATATTACTCCATTCATAGATTCAACCGGCACTTTTAACAGCGATTCTGCTTTTAATCATTATTTAGATTCTATTGAAACCATCTTCAAAATAGATACTTTACATAGAAATTATAAAACAAAACTTCCAACAAAAATTTATGGAGGGGTTAATTTTAAAATAGATGACCGACAAAATGCAGGGCTAGTACTATACGGTCAGTTCTTTGATAAAACATTCTATCCGGGCATGGCCCTATCGTATAATCTTAAACTCAACAAGTGGTTAAGTGCATCAGCCAGTTATGCTATTGTTAATCGTTCGTATAATAACATTGGCTTTGGCTTTGCATTAACGGGGCCAGTTCAGCTATATGCAGTTACTGATAACATCATTGGTTTCTTTCTTCCTCAATCATCTAAGACCATTAATTTCCGAACAGGACTTAACTTGTGTTTTGGAAGGGGTGAAAAAAGTAAAACTAAAAATTCAGTTCCTACTTCTAAACGAAAAACGTACTCTACAAAAAAAGATATTGACCAAGACGGCATACCCAATAAAACAGATAAAT
>CAZCJN010000148.1:0-6372 GCA_964498865.1 uncultured Bacteroidia bacterium | reverse complement strand
ACCCATATACAATTTGGTGTTTCAGCTCCAAAAAGGAATTTTAAAAAAGCGGTTGTACGTAATGTTTTAAAAAGAAGGATAAAAGAGGCATACAGAAAAAACAAATACTTACTCACAGACGAGCTAAAAAAACAAAAAGTTCATATTGCTTTATTAATAATTTATATTTCTAAAGAGGTACTTGAATATAGCGAAATTGAAAAAAAAATGATTGTATCTTTACGTAAAGTCGTCGACCATTATACTAAGGCAATATAGCCTCCATTAACATTAATTAACACAGTGAATAAAATCGTATCTGTAATATTGATTAGCTTTATAAAGATATATAAGATAGTTCTTTCACCATTTATTGGAAATGCATGCAGATTTGAACCTTCTTGTTCTCAATATGGAATGGAAGCTATTAATAAACATGGTGCATTTAAAGGAAGTTGGCTCACTACTAAAAGAGTTTGCTCCTGCCATCCTTGGGGAAGACATGGATATGATCCGGTACCTTAACCAGAAAAACATATTTATATGAAAATACTACCAGCAATTTCAAAAATTTCAAAAAAATGGATACTCCTCTTATCCATACCTGCGATAACTTTTGTCTCATTTGGTTTCGTAGACAATTACTTCGAACTATCCAAGAACCTGGACATATTTGCGACCCTGCTAAGAGAAGTGAATACCTATTATGTAGATGATGTAAAACCAGGCGATCTTGTAAAAACAGGGATTGATGAAATGCTCAATTCCCTTGACCCCTATACAGAATATTATCCAGAATCGGATATTGAAGATTATAAGATCATGGTAACAGGCCAATACGGGGGTATTGGTTCTCTCATACGCCAAAAAGACGATCGTATTATGATTGGAGAACCATATGAGGGTTTTCCAGCTCAGAAAAGTGGACTTATGTCAGGTGATATTATTACGGAAATTGATGGAAAATCTATTAAAGGAAAAAACACTTCTGACGTAAGTAAGCTTCTAAAAGGACAAGCCGGAACAGTAGTTAAAGTAATGATAGAACGTGAAGGAGAAAAAAAGCCTTTTGAAGTATCATTAACTCGTGAAGAAATAAAAATCAAAAACGTACCCTACTACGGAGTTGTTGGGGACGGAACTGTAGGTTATATTAAACTAACGGGATTTACCGAAGATGCTTCTAAAGAAGTAAAAAGTGCATTTCTTGAACTAAAAGAAAAAAATAAAATAAAATCACTTGTCTTTGATCTTAGAGATAATGGTGGAGGGCTTTTAAAGGAGGCCGTTGACATTGTCAATACATTTGTGGACAAGAACTTGACGATTGTTGAGCAAAAGGGGAAGATAAAAGAAATGAACAGGACGCATAAATCACAATATAACCCCATTGACACAACCATGCCCGTAGCTGTATTAATTAATAGGAATTCAGCTTCTGCTTCTGAAATTGTAAGCGGATCTCTGCAGGATTTAGACAGAGCAGTTGTAGTTGGACAACGTTCTTTTGGTAAAGGATTAGTTCAACAAACCTTACCTCTTTCTTATGGCACCCAGGTGAAAGTTACGACTGCAAAATATTACACACCAAGCGGCAGATGTATTCAAGAATTAGATTATTTCCATAAAAGCAAATCAGGAAAAGCAGAAACAGTACCCGACTCACTTATTCGCGAATATAAAACCAAAAGAGGAAGAAGCGTATATGATGGCAGTGGTATCTATCCTGATATAATACTTGAACCAAGAACATATGCACTTATTACCGGGACTATCATAAGCAAAAGCTATATTTTTGATTATGCTACAAAATATAGAATAGCTCATTCATCTATCCCGGCTGCTAAAGATTTTACTTTAACAGAAACTGAATACAACGATTTTCTACAATACCTTTCTGATAAAAAATACGATTATACCACTCAAACCGAAAAATCTCTTAATGAACTGAAAAAGAACACTGAAAAGGAAAAATACTTTGAAAGTATAAAATCATCATTTGAAGATTTAAAAGCGAAAGTCGAGGCAAATAAAAAACAAGATCTCACAAAATATAAAAAAGAAATAAAAGAGTTTTTAGAAGAAGAAATTGCTGCCCGTTATCAATACCAAAGAGGCCGTTTAGAGTCTTCTTTGCGTACAGATGACGAATTAAAAGAAGCAGTAAAAGTGCTAAGTGATAAACAGCTTTACAGTTCTATACTTGCGGGCAAAGGCACTTATAAAGTAATTGGAAAACCTGGCGATGTACATGCTAAAGCAAATACAAGTGACAAAGAAGACGACATGGATGAGGATGATGATAATAGCGATACTACTCCTAAGAAAGAAAAATAAATAAGCCCATCAAATAAAAGCCCTCCGATGAACATTGGAGGGCTTTTATTTTTATATACTTTAAAGTATGCCTATAGAAGAACAAAGAAATTTTTCCTACAAATTTTATTTGTTCGGCCTATTCTTGCTTGCAGTATCCCTTCCCTGGTCTAAATTTCTTATGAGCAATGCTCAAATAATACTACTAGTCACCTGGCTGGCTGACAAAAATCTATTATCAAAAATTAAAAATTTCTTTCAAAATAAGACTGCACTTATTGTAAGCTCAGTTTTTATTATGCATTTAATAGGACTATTATATACTAATGATTTTAATTACGCAAGCGAAGACATAAGAAAAAAAATTCCACTATTGATGCTCCCATTATTATTTTCAACCTCTCCTTCTCTCTCTAAAAAAAACATAGAATATATTTTAATGCTATTCGTTCTTTCGGTAACGCTTGCAAGCTTTGTTTGTTTTTATGTTTTATTAGGTTATACCAACAAAGCAATCCTCCAACACAGAGATGCATCCATATTTATTTCACATATACGCTTTTCATTACTCATTTCTCTTGCATTTTTTATCCTAGGATATTTTATAATACAAAAAACTTCTGCTTATTATTTAAAAGGTCTATTGATCTTAATCATGTTTTGGCTGTTATTTTTTATGCTTTCAATGGAAATGATAACAGGGATAGCCTGTACTGGAATCATTGCTACGATTCTTCTATTTTACTTTACTCTCCAATTAAAAAATACTTATATAAAAACATCATTGATATTACTTCTACTCGTAGGAATATATTTGCCTTTCAATTACATTCAGAATACATTATCTCCAGAAAAAAAAATAATTCTTCAACAAATACCTGAAGTAACCCAAAGTGGAAATAGATATTCAAATGACAGTTTACGTTATGAAACAGAAAATGGGTATAAAGTTTGGATAGGTGTGTGTGAAGCAGAGCTAAAAAAAGAATGGAATAAGAGAAGTAAAATAAGTTATGATAGCTTAGACTTAAAGAAGAATGATATCAAATACACTCTTATACGTTTTCTTACCTCTAAAGGATTATTTAAAGATTCCTCGACGGTTAGTGACTTATCGGATAAAGAAATAGCGGCTATTGAAAAAGGAATTGCTAATATTAATTACATGAAAATGTTCAATCCACGTGCAAGAATCAAACAAATTGCGTGGGAAATAAATAAATACATGCATAAAGGCAATCCTAGTGGCCACTCAGTAATTCAACGGTTTGAATACTGGAAAGCTTCGTTAGGAATTATTAAAGAAAATATTATGTTTGGGGTAGGAACAGGCGATGTAGAAATAGCTTTTGCTAATGAATACGAAAAAACTAATTCACCACTAACAAAAGAATGGAGGTTGCGTTCGCATAATCAATTTATGGCGATAGCAGTTGCCTTTGGGCTTATAGGATTGCTTTGGTTTCTTTTTTCTTTAGTCTACCCTATTCTTAAAGAAAAAAAACTATTTAACTATTTCTATATGATTTTTTTCATGATAGCGCTTTTATCTTTTTTAACAGAAGATACATTAGAAACTCAAGCGGGAGTAACCTTCTTTGCTTTCTTTAATTCGTTTTTTCTATTCTGTGATAGAAAAACAGATCATACTGAAGTCTGATCCAAATAAAAATACAAGGGAGTGCTTTTAAAGAATATGGCACCACCCAGTGATCTTTTAAATACTCTGGAAAAATATCAGTTGAAGATAAACAGGAAAAGACAAAAAGCAAGCCCATCAGCACCATCTTATCAGCACTTTCTTTTGAATTAAAAAACCAAAGTCCACAACCGATTATTGCTATAATATAAGTTGCAGATTCTGCTTTATGATTAAAAATAACCGACCAAATCAATATTGAGCAAAGAAAAAATAGTCTAAATCTCTTATCGCTAAATTGTTTGAATTTAATAAGAGGAAATACAAGCGCTCCTACTCCTATTAATTGAACAGCTGTTTTGTTCACATTTAGATTAAACCAATTTTTTATAACGGAAATAATGGAGTGGTTCAAAAAATGAGGAGCGTCTTTTGCAATAAGGTTCATCCATGCACCATACATATTATACAATTCAGAAGGAGAAACAATCAATAACGGACTGATCAAGAATATAATTCCAAAAATCAAGGAAGAAATAAAAAATATTCTCTTTTCAGTGTATAAAAACCAGAGTAATACTGCTAAAGCCCCAAAGAGTTTAATATACAACCCCAATGCGACACAAACGCCTGCCAGCCAAAAATTCTTTTTCTCTAAAAGAACAAAAGTCATCACCATTAAGGCACCAGTAAGCAAATTGCTTTGAAAATTTTGAAGAGAAGTTATTACCTCAATCAAAATAAAATACAATACATATACTTTCTTTTTTTCATCCATAACTATTCCTTTCATAGAGAAAAGAAATAAAGCAACGCTCAACAAATTCCATAATACCATTCCTAAAGCATCGGGCAAATAAGCAAAAGGAAAAAAAAGCAAAGCAAAGGTTGGACTATACTTAAACAAGTCTATTTTAAGCTCCGGATAAAGAACATATAAGTCTTGAGAACGGATAAGGTGTAAAAATGAATTTTTAAAGATCAAATAATTTCCATAATGCTCCTCTCCCAAAAAATATTTTTGGAGACTCACAGCAATAGCAACTAAAAGATATAATCCTGTAACAAAGCGGAAATCTGTAAAAATGTTTAGTTTTTTATCGGGCATTATTGATTAAGTGTATACAACTTTAAATACTTCTGATATGTTTCTTTTGCAGTGATCTTACAAATAATGAATCCATACCGACCATCTAAGAAACCCATTTTAAAAAAATAATTTCGAATGAACTTAAAACCTGCCTTAACATATATCATTGGAAAAGATACTTTCCTATTCATGACATGCATGGCCCTTCCGGAAATCTCTGCAAATTTCTCCGCTTGCTTATAATGCTGTTCAACTGAATAATAACTATAATGCAATATATCTCCCTTCAAAAATTCAACTTTATTGCTTTGGTCTTTTAATTCATATTTATCATGCGGATTAATCCCCCCCCAGTTTCCTTTTTTTGAATTAAATAAACGCAGCTTTCTATCCGGATACCAACCGCAATGATAAATCCATTGACCGCAATAGTTGGTAAGCCGGTTCATGGAATAACCATCGTGCTTCCAATTTTTTTTTACTTCGAGAATTGATTTCTTGAGCTCATCTGACAATGCTTCATCCGCATCTAACGAAAGGATATGAGGGAATTTCGCTTGGGTAATAGCCCAGTTTTTTTGTTGAATATGTCCATCAAAAGTATGTGAAATAAATCGCGCACCTTTCTCTTTACATATCTGTTCGGTTTTATCTACAGAAAAAGAATCGACAACAACAACATCATCAGCGATGTCTTTTACTGAATCAAGACAACGACCAATGTTCCTTTCTTCGTTAAAGGTTATTATAACAACCGACAGTTGGGTCATGGGAAGCAAAGTTAACAAGAGGAATAAAACAACATGTTTTTTGCAATTTGTATATTCGTACTGTATAGCATGAACAAACAATGAACGATCTATTAAAGCAATTAAGAGAAGGAGATTTTAAAGCATTGGCAAGATGCATTACTATTGTTGAGAATGAATTAGAAGGGTATGCCTCTATTCTATCCGGCCTTGAGTTCAAAAAAAATGTTCCTGTTATAGGATTAACCGGCCCTCCGGGTGCCGGGAAAAGTACGCTAATTAACGCATTGCTTACCTATCTTACTAAACAAAACAAAAAAATAGGTGTCATTGCTATTGATCCTACATCTCCCTTCAATTTTGGTTCTTTGCTTGGTGACAGATTGCGCATGTCCGAGCATTTTGAAAGTGAAAATATATTTATACGCTCACTAGCCACACGCGGATCCTTGGGAGGACTATCCATTAAAACCATAGAAGTAACAGATGTAATGAAAGCAGCAGGTTTCGATTATATTTTTATCGAGACTGTAGGCGTGGGGCAAAGTGAAGTAGAAATTGCAGGGCTCGCTGATACGACCATCCTTGTTCTGGCTCCC
>CAZCJN010000147.1:0-6391 GCA_964498865.1 uncultured Bacteroidia bacterium | reverse complement strand
GACGATGATAATTACACTTTGAATTTCTCGCGCAGTTTATTATCCTATGGTGTGAAGTGTAATGTAGACAGTAATTTTTCTATTGGGGTTAACGGTGCTCAATCTTCTTTTGAGAGAGTTTCTTTGAATGATTCGTCTATTGTAGACGAATTGGGAACGTACGATCATCAGTATTATAAAGGAACTTATTCAGGAAAAACATTTATTAATGATTTACAGTTGCATTATAAACAAAGGGCTTATAATATTGTTATTGGTGGTGGAATAAATGAACAAAAAATGGATCAGCAGGTTTACTCTTATTATCATGGTTTTATATGGGAAGGAAGCCTGGACACATTAAACCTGATTTCATCCACTAATAGTTTTTTTGTTTTAGCAGATTTAAACGGCTCTATTATTTCAAATAAAGCAAAAGGTTTTACACTTTCTTTAGGTGGAAGATCAAATAAGAATAACACATTTGGAACAAGCACTACCTATCAGATCAACCCGATGATGAAAATATCTGATAAAGCCTCCGTATACGCTAATATCTCTTCGGGATACAATGCACCTTCGTTGTATCAGCTACATTCTCCGGATAGAGATTTTGTATCTACAATTACACGAGGGAATGTTAATCTTTTACCTGAAAGATCCATTACAAAAGAATTTGGAATAAATCAGCAAATCAATGAGCATGCTGGCATTCGTATCGCTTATTTCCAAACAGTTGTTAAAGACGTAATTGAGTATGTTTATTTGTGGAATAAAAACACATCGGTGCAGGCTCTTACTTTCTGGGATTATAGAGGTGATACGTATTTAAATTTAGGAACATTAACAACAGAGGGGATTGAGTTTGAGGCAAAAGGTGCCATTGGTAAAAAATTATTCGTAAGCGGTAATTTCTCTTTTTTACGAGGCAAGCAATTAAATTCTTATGAATCAATAGATACTGTAAAAACTCAAGGTAACCATGTACAGTTGTATTCCACAGGCAAGTTTGTAAGTGAACAAGATGTGCATACAACAGGGCTTACTCGCAGACCTGTTGTTGCTAATGTATCTTTAACATATGTACCTGCATCTAAAGTGTTTTTTAAAGTAATAATGAAATCTGTTTCTAAGAGAAACGATGTTATGTATAATTATAAGTTAGGTCCATACGGTGCACTTGATAAAACAAGTGTGCAGGCTTATACTTTATTTGATTTAATTGCAGGGGTGCACTTTAGTGAAAATATTTCTGCACTTTTACGTGTAGAGAATATTGGTAATACTACTTACTCTGAAATAAGAGGTTTTGCATCCAGAGGAAGGGGGATATTTTTTAATATTAGTTATAGCTTTTAATATATGTCTAAAAGGAGGCCGTTAATTTTAGTTACGAATGATGATGGAATTTCTGCTCCAGGCATTATAGCTCTTGCAGAAACAATGAAACAATTGGGAGAAGTAGTGGTGATAGCCCCGGATAAACCCCAATCAGGAACAGGCCATGCAATCACCATTAATTCTGCTATACGAATCAATAAAACAAATTACCACAATGTATCGCAGGAGTTTAGTTTATCCGGAACTCCGGTTGATTGTGTAAAGATGGCGTTTAGTAAAGTATTGAAGCGTCGACCCGATATTTGTGTATCGGGTATTAATCATGGTTCGAATATTTCCATTAACGTAATTTATTCCGGTACTATGTCAGCTGCTGTTGAAGCTGCCGTAGAAGGCATTCCTTCTATAGGATTTTCCTTGTTGGATTATTCTATTGAGGCAGACTTTACCGCATCTAAAAAATATGTAAGAGAAATTTCTCTACAGGTTCTAAAACATGGCTTGCCAAAAGATACATGCCTGAATGTGAATATTCCTAAGCTTTCTTATTCTGAAATAGAAGGAATAAAAGTATGCAGGCAGGCAAGAGCGAATTGGGTAGAAGAGTTCGATGAACGTAAAGACCCATCGGGTAAACCTTATTTTTGGCTTACGGGGAAATTTATTAATTACGATAAAGGAAAGACCGATACCGATGTATGGGCGATTGAGAAAGGTTATGTTTCGGTTGTTCCTGTTCAGTTTGATCTTACAGCCTACCCGGCAATAACTCATGCTGAAAAAATATTTAAGAAAAATAAAAAATGAAACCCTATTTATCTTCTAAAAAAAAATTAGATAATGTTGGGCTTGGTGCTGTATTTGGCTTGATTACTCCTATTATTACACTTTATGGTTTTTATCTCTTCAAATATAATTACCTCAGTTTCTCTGATTTTTATTCTAAGATATTATTGGCAAATAATATCCTTCTTCCATCTATAAGCTTATGTGTGATTGTGAACCTTCTTGTGTTCTTTATTTTTATTTGGACAGATCGTAACTATAGCGCAAGGGGAGTTCTGCTTGCTACAATGGTATATGCAGGGTATGTGATCAGTAAGAAGTATTTATAATTATTCCTTTTCTCCTTATTTCATCTTTCAACGGAGGCCTCTAAACCATCGAGGTTAAACTTTAAGTCTTCATCTGTATAACCAAAAAAAGAATAATCACAGGTTAGCTCTTCACCTGCTTGTATATCAGCTTTGGTTACAGTATATCCCATATCATTGTCTTTTATTTCGTCTTGGCCTATATCAATACAATTAGGCTTAGTGGAATGATTCATAAAACGTGCATCATCTACACACAGGTAATATTTTCCGTGATATTTAAAACAATAGGTTTCCAGAAATTGGCGATTTAAACTAGTCATGCCTTGCATCTCGTCTTCTGTAAAAACGCGATCTAATTCGGGTGTGTATTTCCATACTACAGATCCCTTTGGTATAAATTCATCAGCAAATAATCCAATACCATGAATTTCACTGAGAGATATTTTTGTTTTAACTAGTAACATGGTATAATATTAACAATAATTTGCATGGTAAATACGTCCTTATTTATGGATGGGAGAATAGCAAAGCAGAACCTATATGTACCAGAGTTTCTTAAACACTAAGTAAGTGTTTCTTTTTGTTCTAACTTTTCAATTCGTTTCACAATAGAATCTAAGTTTTTAAAGTGGATGTAAGATTTCCTGTATTTGCTTACTTCAAAACAAGGGGAACCCATTACCGCTTCTCCTTTTTTAGTAATGCTTTTTGAAACTCCCGATTGTGCAGCGATTAGAGTGCCATCTGCAATTTCAATATGTCCGACTAACCCTACTTGTCCGCTGAACATGCAGTTCTTTCCCACTTTAGTAGAGCCTGCAATTACCCCGTGAGCCGCTATGTAGGTATTGTCTCCTATTTGCACATTATGAGCAATATGAATAAGATTATCGAACTTGACACCCTTTCTTAAAATGGTAGAACCTAATGTAGCGCGGTCAATAGCACAATTTGCTCCAATTTCTACATCGTCTTCAATGATTACATTTCCTATTTGTGGTACTTTTTTGCCTCCGTCGTTTGTTGCAAACCTAAAACCATCACTTCCTATAACTGTACCGGAGTGTATTATACAATCTTTCCCGATCTTGGTATCCGAATAAATTTTTACACCTGAGAAGAGAGTAGTATTATCTCCAATGGCTACGTTGTCACCTATATAAACTTGTGGATATATTTTTACATTGTTGCCGATCATCGCATTTTCCCCTATAAAAGCGAACTCTCCTGCATAAATAGAAGAGCCAATTTTTGCAGTTTCGGAGATAAAGGCAAGCTTAGAAATGCCACTCTTATTTAGTTTTACCTGATTATACATTTCCAGCAGCTTCGCGAAAGCCATCTCGGCGCTATCTACCCAAATAAGAGTAGTAGTAACAGGGGCTGTCAGATTAAAACCTTTATTGATGATAACAATTGAGGCCTTCGTATTATAAACGTATTGTGTGTAAAGTGGGTTAGAAAGAAAGGAAATAGACCCTGGTATTCCTTCTTCTATCTTAGCTAATTGCGATATTTTTACATTTTCATCTCCATCTATGGTTCCATTCAGTAAGCCGGCTATTTGTTTAGCAGAAAACTCCATTGGTAGTATATTAAAATTATTCCCAAAGTAAGGAATATTATTCCATAGATTTGCAGCTTTAACGCTCATGAGTAAAATAGAGACTAGAACTGCTTTTATATGGTTATATGAAACGAATGTAATTTGGACAGATCATAAAAATGATGTTGAGATAGATGAAAAAGATATGTATGAAAACTTACAAGCATCTCTTGGGTTAACGAATGGTCATAGTCATGTAGTGGTATTGGATACTCGAGATAGAAATGTAAGCATTACACATGAAGCGATGCGTTATGGTGCATCGGCAGAGATGGCAAAATATCGTATGGCTACTGCCCTTATTACAAATTCGATATCAGAAAGGCTGTTTGGTAATTTTTTTATGAAGTTTTTTAAACCTAAGCTTCAGAATAGAATATTCGGGGATGCGAATGAGGCGTTGGCATGGTTAAGAACATTTATAGTAGAAAAGAGATAAACAATAAATAATTAGTAAGAAAATTATGAAGAAAAAATATAATTCAGATAAAGGCCATAGAAAGGAAAAGAAAACTTTTCATAAGCGTGATGATAGAAAGAAAGGTCGTGACGAAAGAAAAAGTTATGGGGATCGTAAAGAGGAACGAGGAAGAGGAGATGACAGAAAATCGGACCGTCCTTTTAGAAAGGGAGATGATAGAAAGAGAGAGCGATATCACGATGAAAGGAAAGAGCATGGTCATAAAGAAGAACGAGGAGGAGGCTTTGACAGAAAATCAGACCGCCCTTTTAGAAAGGGAGATGATAGAAAGAGAGAGCGATATCACGATGAAAGGAAAGAGCATGGTCATAAAGAAGAACGAGGAGGAGGCTTTGACAGAAAATCAGACCGCCCTTTTAGAAGAGGAAATGATAGAAGAAGGCCATTTAATAAGAAGTGGAAGCCAGAGAATATTAAAAAAGCATTTACTAAGTCCGACAACTTAACATCTTCTCCTTCTTTTGGATCTACATCCACGGCAAGTGAACAAATCCGATTGAATAAATATTTATCAAATGCCGGTATTTGCTCCCGTAGAGAAGCTGATAAGTTTATTACTGCCGGAGTAGTAACCGTAAATGGTAAGATTATTACTGAGCTTGGTTATAAAGTTAACCCGAATGATAAAATTCAATTTGGCG
Source organism: uncultured Bacteroidia bacterium (assembly GCA_964498865.1). Taxonomy (GTDB): domain Bacteria; phylum Bacteroidota; class Bacteroidia; order Palsa-948; family Palsa-948; genus Palsa-948. The sequence goes on along the minus strand of CAZCJN010000147.1, from coordinate 1,246 downwards.
GAAATAAAGTAAATAAAGAAAAAACAGTATATATTTTACTTAACAAACCTAAAGGGTATATCACTACTTGTGATGATCCGCAAGAACGAGATACAGTAATGGATCTGATAAAAGAAGTTCAGGAACGAGTGTATCCTGTTGGTAGATTGGATAGGCAGACGTCGGGATTACTTTTATTGACGAACGATGGGGATTTAACTACAAAACTCATGCATCCAAAATATAATGTTCCTAAAGTGTATCATATAGAATTAGATAAACCATTAAGGACTGATGATTTTGACAAAATTAAGGCAGGTATTGAACTGGAAGATGGTTTTATTAAACCCGATGACATAGCCTATGTAGAAGGGGCAAAAACAAGAAAAGAAATTGGTATTGAAATACATTCCGGGCGTAATAGAATTGTACGCCGTATTTTTGAATCATTAGGATATATAGTAATGAAGCTCGACAGGGTGTTGTATGCAGGACTTACCAAACAAACCTTATCACGTGGCAAATGGCGTTATTTAGCAGATAATGAAGTGAGGATGTTAAAACGAATCAAGTAGATCTTTTTATCTGTTCTCTTTTCATGAGTAATACTATTAATATACAAAACAGACGTGCTTCTTTTGAATACTCATTTATTGATAGATATACAGCCGGTATTCAACTAAAAGGCTCCGAAATAAAATCCATACGAGAAGGGAAGGCAACTATCAATGACGCGCATTGTGTGCTTCATAGTGGAGAGTTGTTTGTAAAAGGTATGCATATTGCTGAATATAAAAATGCAGGTAGTTACGGACATCTTCCTACTGCCGAGAGAAAACTCTTATTAACTAAGAATGAATTAAAGAAACTAGCACTTGCTTTAAATAATAAAGGACTTACCATTATTCCTTTAAAACTCTTTCTTAATGAGCGCGGTTTTGCAAAATTGGAAATAGCCTTAGCTAAAGGAAAGAAAATACACGATAAGCGTGATACGATTAAGAAGAGAGATGTGGAAAGAGAGATTAGAAGAGATTACAAATAAAAGGGGGTGTAAATAATTTTGTGTAAAGTTCCTTTTAGCGAGTGCATTATATTTTTATTCTATTTTCAAAAGTAATTAAAAACTGATTTAAGATTACAGCCCAGTTCCTGAGCTGATTAGTCCATTTTCTTTCAATAATGTTGATGCTGAGGTAAACTGCTTTCATGTTGTAAGCTCCCCCGATAGTTGACCACTTGAAAGTTGATTAACGATAGATTAATT
>CAZCJN010000146.1:2211-6433 GCA_964498865.1 uncultured Bacteroidia bacterium | reverse complement strand
TTGTCAATATACAATCTGAAAAAGATGTGATGTGGGAAGAAGAGCAAAACAGAAAAAAATTTATTGCTGAAAGAAAAGAAACCGGCCATCAAGAGCTATCTCAATATATTACTGATAATCACATAGAACAAAAACCAACGGCGAATGGTTTGTATTTGATAGAAAAAGAAAAAGGCAATGGATCTATGCCTAACGATATGGACACCGTTGTTGTGCATTATACAGGAACGTTTTTAAACGGAACTGTTTTTGATTCCTCTACAAAACGTAATGAACCCTTTAAGTTCGTGGTAAACGATAAGGGTGGATTAAGCGTTATACCGGGTTGGAATGAAGCCATTAAAATGATGAAAAAAGGAACGATAGCAACTATTATTTTACCATCTTCATTAGCATATGATTCCACAGGAGTGCAAAATCATCAAACCGGACAGTATTTTATTCCACCGTATTCTCCATTAAAATTCGATATTCAATTATTAGATATTATTAAACCCAAAAAATAAACCATGAGAAACTTTAACTTATTAATACTTGCAGCCTTGGCGCTGCCACTTTCAATGTGTGCACAAAAAAAGAAAGCTTCAGAGGCAAAAATGACTGAACCTGTAACATCACAACCTAAAGAACTTATCTTAAACCAAGAATACACGTCTGCATCAGGACTAAAATATAAGCTCATTCAAAAAGGAAGAGGGTTGAAAGCTAATAATGGAGATATGGTTTCCGTGCATTATATTGGAACATTAAACGATAGTGCTAAAACAAAATTCGACAGCTCACGTGACAGAGGAAAACCATTTTCTTTTGCATTAGGTTCCGGGCAAGTTATTAAAGGATGGGATGAAGGCATAGCTCTTTTACACGCAGGTGATAAAGCCTTATTAACCATTCCTTCTAATTTAGGATATGGTGAGCGTGCAATGGGAGTTATACCTGCTAACGCAACGTTAGTTTTTGAAGTTGAACTAATGGATGTTCAACCGGCTCCTAAACCTTGGGACGTAAAAGGAATGAAGGTAGATTCTACTGCCAGTGGATTAAAATACATTGTACTTAATAAAGCGGATGGTGTAAAAGCACAAAGTGGTAAAACTGTATCCGTACATTATTCAGGATTTTTGGGTGATGGTTCATGGAAATTGTTTGATTCTTCAGTTCAGAGAAAACAACCTATTGATTTCATGTTAGGACAAGGTCAGGTGATTGCCGGTTGGGATGAAGGAATAGCTCTCATGAATGTGGGAGACAGAATGCGCCTTATCATTCCTTACCAACTTGCTTATGGTGAATCAGGTCGTCCTCCGATTATTCCTGCTAAAGCAACATTAATTTTTGATGTTGAATTAATGGATGTAAAATAATCTTACCGCTTGCAGTAATTATATAGCCATGAAAAAAGAAGTAAAAAAAGTAACTACTCATACGCTCCTGCAAATGAAGCAGGCCGGAGTTAAAATCTCTATGCTTACTGCATATGATTATACGAGTGCTAAAATTTTAGATGATGCAGGTATCGATGTGATTTTGGTAGGCGACTCAGCCTCTAATGTAATGGCAGGTCATGAAACAACCTTGCCTATTACACTAGATCAAATGATCTACCATGCTTCTTCTGTCGTGCGGGGGGTGAATAGGGCACTTATTGTTGTCGATCTTCCTTTTGGTTCTTATCAAGGTAACTCAAAAGAGGCTCTGAATTCTGCTATTCGTATCATGAAAGAATCGGGAGCCCATGCTGTAAAGTTGGAAGGGGGAAAAGAAGTGAAAGAATCTGTTGAAAGAATTTTAACTGCCGGCATTCCCGTTATGGGGCATTTGGGACTAACACCTCAATCGATCTACAAATTCGGAACTTACGAAGTGAGAGCACGTGAAACAGAAGAGGCAGAAAGAGTATTACGCGATGCTGAACTACTTGAGCAAGCAGGTTGTTTTTCTATTGTACTCGAAAAAATTCCGGCATCACTTGCAAAAAAGGTTGCTACAAAAGTTCAAATACCCATTATTGGCATAGGAGCAGGGGGTAATGTAGATGGCCAGGTATTGGTGCTGCACGACATGCTTGGCTTAAATCATGAATTTAGCCCTCGTTTTTTAAGACGTTATCTTAATCTTTTTGATGATATTAAAGATGCAGTACAGAAATACATTAAAGATGTGAAGTCAAAAAATTTCCCTAATGAAAAAGAGCAGTATTAATTTAAGAAATGGATCAATTTGAAAATCGAAACGAGAAGCATAGGCCTATTTTAAAATCCTCAAATTTTCAAATGGACGTCCTGTATGAAGATAACCACCTAATTGCTATCAATAAACGGCCTTCTGAAATTGTACAGGGAGATAAAACAGGCGATACGCCCTTAAGTGAAAAGGTTAAGCAATACCTTAAAGAAAAATACAATAAGCCTGGTGAAGTATATTTAGGTGTCGCACATAGGATTGACCGACCTGTAAGTGGCGTAGTGTTATTTGCTAAAACAAGCAAGGCACTTGCACGTATTAATGATATGTTTCGAACTAAGGAAATAAAAAAAACATATTGGGCAGTTGTGAAGAATAAACCTGCAGAACTCAATGGGCACTTAGTTCATTATTTAAAAAAGAACGAACAAAAAAACATGTCTCGTGCATATGATGCCGAAACCAAAGATGCATTAAAGTCGGAATTAGATTACAAGTTGCTTTTTAGTTCAGATAATTACCATTTGCTGGAAATAAACCCGCATACAGGAAGGCATCATCAAATACGCGTACAGCTATCGGCTATTGGGTGCCCGATTAAAGGCGATGTAAAATATGGCTTTAGAAGAAGCAATGAAGATGCTTCTATTCATCTACACGCTAAAAAAGCAGAACTTGTACATCCTGTAAGTAAACAACCCTTGGTTATTGAAGCAGATCCACCCAATGAATCACTTTGGAATTTTTTTATGAGTAAAATAAAACGATAGCAGATTACCAACTTATTTTCTTTCGTTGTACTTTCCTTTCCGATGTAATCTTTTTAAGTTTAATACGTTTTTCTTTTGATGTACGAGATGCTTTTGTTTTAATTCTCTTTTTTTTCTCTTTAAAGCATTCCGTCATCAGGATGTTGAATTTATCTAAAGCAATCTTTTTATTTTCTAATTGAGAACGAGAACTCTCAGCTGTAACTTTTAATACTCCTTCTTTATTAATACGGTTGGAAAGTTTTTCAAAAATTTTTTGTTTTTGCTCTTCGGTTAATAACTTAGACTTTAAAACATCGAAATTCAATTCTACCTTTGTAGAAACTTTATTAACATTTTGCCCCCCGCTTCCGCTGGAACGGGAAGTTTTAAAATATATTTCACTTTCAAACATTCCACAAATATGATAAGAAGAATTCAGATTGCCATGCTGTTTGTAATGTGTTTTTTCTATAAGCATATTTATGCGCAACCAAATACAGACAGCTTAATTGCTTTTTATTCCAAGAAAATGAATACCTACTTAGTTAAAGAAAGTAAAGTAGCTGAGTCTTTTGTGTTGAATAATGATGGTATACAGGTATTTGCTCCAATAACGGATACTACTGATAGGCAATATGAATTCACTTTGTATTGGAGTGATGTTGTTACCTTTTTAGAGTTAAATAAAACGATGAACTCAAGAGCCATTTATGAGTATTACATGAATAGGGAAAAGAATAGTATCAAAGAGTGGACAAATACAAATGAAAGAATAGTTCCCCCATCTGTTAAAAAAAATTCTTTAGACTCTCTTCGAATTGCTATTGATCCTGGCCATATAGCCGGTGATCTGGAAACAGCTAAAATGGAAAGAAAGTTTGTAGAGATGAAACGTGGTACCAATGGTAAGATAAATGATACTAATGTTGAGATTATTGAAGGTAAACTCACGCTTGCGACTGCCATAATGCTTAGGAAAAAACTAGAAAAGAAAGGAGCTATTGTTATGCTTACTCGTGATAAACCAAATGTTTCTGCATTCGGGATAGATTATAAAAAGTGGAAGGATAGTCTTTTCCTTACTTCGCTTGAGTCGGCGTATAAAAGTGGCGACATAACATTTGAGGATAGACATTTTTTAAAAACTAAAGCAAGCGATATAGAAATATTCAGAATGTTCTTCTTGCAAGAAGATATGCGGGAAAGAGCAAGAAAAATAAATGCTTTTAAACCAGACCTGACATTAATTATTCATTATAATGTTGATGAAACAAATAGTAATTGGA
>CAZCJN010000146.1:0-2111 GCA_964498865.1 uncultured Bacteroidia bacterium | reverse complement strand
GAATCTTTGTATCAGGATAATATAAATGAATGTAAGGAGTTATGTAAAGAAAATATTTCTATAGAAGGGATTATTACTTCCAAAAGAGTAGAAGAAATAGCAAAATCTTATTATGACGGCATTGTAGATTATTTACGTAACAGGAATAAATAGTATGGACGAAAGCAAGAATACAAGTGACTATTTTCACGGTAGAGGAGCTCAAGTGAATCCCACCAATCGTTTTGATAAGAATTCTTACAGCAAGGACTTTCCCGAAATGATTGATGAGGATATTTTAAAAGAAGAGCAAACTCAATACATAGAAGTTTTTCCAAAAACTATTATTAATAAAGTTGAAAGCCCGGATATACCGGGGATGTATTCCATGAATCCATATCAGGGCTGTGAGCACGGTTGTTTGTATTGCTATGCACGCACTACCCATGAATACTGGAGTTATAGCGCCGGACTTGATTTTGAAAGAAAGATACTGGTAAAGAAAAATGCACCTGAGTTGCTAGAGAAAACATTTTTGAAAAAAAATTGGGAGCCCTCTCCTATAATGCTTTCAGGTAATACAGATTGTTATCAGCCAATAGAGAGAAAATTAGAAATTACAAGGCAGATATTGCAAATATGTCTGAGATACAAACATCCTGTTTCTCTTATAACTAAGAATGCACTTATTATTAGAGATCTGGATATACTTATTGATTTAGCAAAATTGAATTTGGTGCATGTAATGATTACGATAACTTCTTTAAATGAAGAACTTCGTCAAAAACTGGAACCACGTACTGTTACGTATAAAAATCGTTTTAAAGTAATTAATCAACTTTCCAATGCTAATATTCCGGTAGGAGTAATGACCGCACCCGTTATTCCTTCTCTTACTTCTCATGAAATACCCGAGTTGATTAAAACAGCAGCCGAAAATGGTGCAACAACAGCAGGGTATACAATTGTAAGATTAAATGGTGCTATTGCAGACGTTTTTAAAGATTGGCTACATAAAAATTTTGAAGATAGAGCAGATAAAGTTTGGAATCATATTAAGGAGTGCCATGGAGGACAAGTAAATGACAGTCGTTGGGGGACAAGAACAAGAGGAGATGGAAAAATTGCAGAAGCTATCAGGAACTTATTTAAGATGTCTGTTAGAAAATATATGCCTTCAAAAAACCAATTTGAGTTTGATACGAAAGCATATTATAAACAACGCCAACAAATTTTCATGCAGAACAAATCTAGAGGGCAATTTTCACTTTTCGAAGAATAAACAAATCTTTAGATGTTAAGAAATTAAAATTTTAGCATATACAAACTCTACCTCATAGTAATAACCACTTTCAATTTAATCTATAAACATCCATGATAATTTCTTCAATTCTTTTGAATGCTTGTTCATCTTTTTTTACATAATTGCACTGATGTTTTTTTATTGTTTCAACAACAATATTTATATCTGTTTGTGAGCTATGAGCAATTATGTTTGTAGCCGGTTTTAATGTCCTTATTTGTTTAATGATTTCAAGACCTGTTTCTGCATCATGATATTTCGAATTTAAAAAATGATCAATGATAATCACATCCGGATTGCTTTCAAGGCTCATTAAGCATATTTCCCCGGCAGGAAAGACCCTTATTTCTTTTATTTTCGGAATCCTTAATTTCAAAAATAGCTCTAATGATTTTGCATATGCCGGATTATCTTCTACAATAAAAACAATTCCGGACTTTGGTAACTTGCCTCCTAAAATGTTTTTTAGAAATCCCATATGTTAAGTATAGTTTAATCGTTCGTTTTTTATTTCTTGAATGGCTTGTTTTACCAATTGATTAAGAGATTCATTATACGATCGCAATTCTTCTATGCCCTTTTTTAAACCTGATAGATTCTCCATTTGCTCTAGAACTGTACTTATTTTTTTAATTCCTGCTATAGTTGCAGATGATTTCATTTTATGAGAAAATTGTTTTATTGAAAAAAAATCTTCTTGTGCAATGGCGTTATTAATCAAGCTTAAATCAGTAGGAATTTGTTTTAATAATAGATCTAAAGTATCACGTATGAATTCTTTTTTGCCAAACATGGATTCATTAATAAAACCAAGGTCGATCAATGCATG
>CAZCJN010000145.1:0-6440 GCA_964498865.1 uncultured Bacteroidia bacterium | reverse complement strand
ATGTTAATTCGTTCTTTATTTCTTGAAATGGCATCGAAAGATTGTTTCTCTATGGAAAAACCTAACTGCGAAGCAAAACGTATAGCGCGCATCATTCGCAAAGGATCATCTGAATAAGTAATATTCGGGTCTAAAGGCGTACGAATAATTCCGTTTTTCAGATCTTCCATTCCATTAAATGGATCTACCAAATCGCCGTAATTTTTTTTTCGCAGAGATAATGCCAAGGCATTCATCGTAAAGTCGCGCCGGTTTTGATCATCTTCTAACGACCCATTTTCTACAACAGGTTTGCGAGAATTCCTGTCGTATGACTCTTTTCTTGCTCCTACAAATTCTATTACATAATCATCGAGTGTGATTTGTGCAGTACCAAAGTTTTTATAAATATTTACCTGAAGATCATTCCCTAATTTTTTGGCTACACAGTTAGCGAGTTCAATGCCGCTGCCGATGCATACAATATCAATGTCTTTACAAGGGCGATTAAGCAGCAGATCACGAACCCATCCACCTATTACATAGGAATCTGCGCGCATGGACGTACTGCATTCCGATACTATATTAAAAACAGGATGTACAAGACTTTCTTTCACTTTCTTATTATTTGAAATTCTCCGTTCGTTTTTATTTTTATGATAGAAGATGCTTTTTGGGGAGTTGTATCGTCTTGCCTCCAATTCACCACATATTCTACTCCTTGTTTTATTTCATCTGCGATGTCGTAAAAATGCTGAGGAGCTGCTTGTCCGCTTAAGTTGGCCGAAGTAGATACAATGGGTTTGCCAAATTTATGGATCAAACGCTCACAAAAAAGATCTTTTACTATTCGTACACCCAAGCTACCATTGGTAGCTAAAACATTTTTTGCTATTCCACGAGCACCCTCATAAATAATTGTAAGAGGCGAGTCACTTACTTCGATCAAATTCCAAGCTGCAGCCGGAACTTCTTTTATAAAACGGTTCAGCATACCAATATCACTTACCAATACAATAAAGCTTTTTGGCATTTCCTGATCAGGATTGTTTCTTTTCTTCAGTTGTAATATTTTTTCTACAGCAGTTTCGTTGGTTGCATCGCAGCCTACACCCCAAATAGTATCGGTAGGATAGAGGAGAGTGCCTCCTCTTCTTAAAACTTCTATAGCTTTTCTTATTTCTTCTTCCATCAATTATTTTGTATAAAGATTCATCATGTCGTGGGCTATTGCTTCCGGCCTGAATTTTTTTGAATGTTCAAATCCTGCTTCTACTATCTGTTTTCTTAATGCTGATGAGCTAAGTAGTTTTTCTATTTCATCGGCTAGTTGCTCATGGTTTAAAGGATCTATGTAAATAGTACTTTTGCCTCCCGATTCTTCAAAACACCCGTTCTTAGAAGTGATGACAGGGGTTTTGCATGTAAGGGCTTCTATAATAGGGATGCCGAAACCTTCGTAAAGAGAAGGGTATATAAAAACTGAGGCAGATTTATAAATAGGTGGTAGTTCTTGTGCTGTTATGTTGTTAAGGAACAACACTCGTTTATTTAAACCGTTGGCGTTCACATATTCTATTACTTTTTTGAAATAGTCTTTTTGCTTACCTACCACGACTAAAGAAATATGCTTTACTAAGGATAATGCTTTAATAAGAGTAAGCAGATTTTTCCTTTCTTCAATGGTGCCAACATACAGTAAATAATCAGCGGGTAAGTTGTACTTCTTTTTTGCGTCTTGAATGTCCTCTTCACTTATCTCTTTGTAATAAGGCTCATCACAGCTTTGATAAATGACTTTTATTTTTTCTGCAGGGGTGCCATAGAATTCTACAATGTCGTCTTTAGTTTGCTGACTTACGGCAACAATTTGATCGGCCTTAGAGCACGCCGATTTGAACTTCAGGCTATAAATTTCTCTATCAATAATGGGATATAGTTTAGGATGGCGAAGGAAGATTAGGTCATGTATGGTTACTATTTTCTTCCCCTTAAATAGTTTTATGTTAAAGGGCAACTCGTTACTCAATCCATGATAAACATCTATATTTTTTAATTGATTGGTTATGCCAAACGATCTCCAATATGCTGAAAAGGTTTTGTTAGCGGGTTCTATGATTGAAATTTTTTTTTGTTTTACAATATTTTGCGCAAAATTATTGCTGCTGGTTTGTGGCGTGAAAAGTGAATATTGATGCTGTGGAAAGTTTTGAGATAGTGATTTGATTAGAGAGCGAGAATAATTGCCCAATCCGCTGGCATTTAGAAATGCCCGCTTAGCATCGAAAGCAATATTCATACTTTAATAGTTGTAATTAAAATTAATGTGTGAAGATAAAGAGAATCTGTTATTTGAAAAGCATGAGGTTTAAATGGAAAATAAATGATCAATACACGGAAGTGGTGTCTCAACCTTTTTTCTATTCATTCATCCCTTAAGAATATTTCAATAAATTTGCCGGCATTATACAAGCATGGATTTTAAAGCAAGCCAAATAGCTAAGTTATTAGAAGGCACAATTGAAGGCAATCCCGATGTTGTTGTAAACTCACTTTCTAAAATTGAAGAGGGCAAAACCGGCTCTCTTTCTTTTTTAAGCAATACTGCTTATAACTCATACTTGTATACTAGTCAAGCTTCTGTTGTAATTATTAATAAAGACCTTGTTTTAGAGCACCCTGTAAAAAATACCTGCACACTTATAAGAGTGGCAGACTCACGTGTAGCATTCGGTAAACTACTGGAAATGTATACGCAGTATAAAAATAATAAGACAGGAGTTGAGCAACCTTCTTTTGTTTCTAAAACTGCAATTGTGGGCAAGAATGTTTATGTAGGAGCATTTGCATACATTGGAGAAAATGTAAAGATCGGAGATAACGTCAAACTGTTTCCCAATACTTTTATAGGAGATAATACAACAATAGGCAGCGATACTATTCTATATGCCGGAGTCAAAGTTTATCATGAATGCATTATTGGTAAAAACTGTATCATACATGCCGGTGTTGTAATAGGAAGCGATGGTTTTGGCTTTGCACCTAATAACGAAAAGAATTTTAAGCTGCAACATTTGGGAAATGTTGTTTTGGAAGACAATGTGGAGATTGGTTCTAATACTACCATCGACCGTGCTACGTTAGGCTCTACTATTATTCGAAGAGGGGCTAAGCTGGATAATCTTATTCAGATAGGACATAATGCAGAGATAGGAGAGAATACAGTAATCGTTGCTCAAACGGGGGTTGCAGGCTCCACTAAGTTGGGTAAGAATTGTATAGTTGGCGGGCAAGTTGGAATCGTAGGTCATATTTCTATTGCCGACGGAGTTAAAATTGCGGCTCAATCAGGTATAGGAAATACCATTTCGGAAGAAGGAACGACTGTTCAAGGTTCTCCTGCTTTTTCTATCGGAGAATATAAGCGTTCATATGTGTTGTTCAGAAATTTTCCTTCTATCAATAATAAGATCAAAGAGATAGAGGCTGTTTTGAATGAATTAAAACAACTAATAAAAAAATAATTTTTATAGATCATGCCTAAGCAAAGAACAATTAAAACACCTGTTACCGTTTCGGGTGTTGGATTGCATACAGGAGAAAAAGTTTCATTGACCTTTAAACCCGCTCCAGAAAATCATTGGTATAAATTTCAGAGAATAGATTTGCCTGACAAACCCATTATTGAGGCCGATGCGGATAATGTGATTTCTACAAACCATGGTACCACTTTAGAGCAAAATGGGGCGCGTGTGCATACCACAGAACATGTATTAGCTGCCTTAGTGGGGTTAGAGATAGATAATTGTTTAATAGAGGTTACTGGTCAGGAAATGCCTATAATGAATGGCAGTTCAATGCCTTTTATCCAAGCACTTGAAAAAGCCGGCATTGTGGAGCAAAATGAAGACAGGATCTATTTTGAACTGAAAACGAATCTTACCTATGAAGATTCACTAAAGCACGTAGAAATGCTTGCGGTTCCCCAGGATGAGTTCAGGCTGACAGTAATGGTAGACTATAATTCCGATATTTTAGGTACACAACACGCCCATATTTATAAAATAGGAGAATTTAAAACAGAGATTGCCAATTGCAGAACATTTGTTTTCTTACACGAATTAGAAGCCCTTTTACAACATAACCTTATTAAAGGAGGTGATCTTGATAATGCTATCGTATTGGTTGATAAAGAAGTACCCTCATCAGATCTTGAGCATTTGCGCAAAGTATTTAATAAACCCAATGTTGAGATAAAGGGCAGAGGGGTGCTTAACAATACAACCCTCCATTTTTATAATGAACCTGCGCGTCATAAACTTTTGGATATAGTAGGAGATCTGGCTTTGGTGGGAATGCCTATTAAAGCACACATTCTTGCAGCACGACCTGGACATGCAGGTAATATTTCGTTTGCAAAAAAGATAAAAGACTTTATAAAAAAAGAAAAAGAAGAAAAAGAAAAAGCCAGGCAACTTGCAAAGAAATCAAAAGAAATACCTAAATACGATATCAATAAATTTTTGATGGATGGGAATGATATTAAAAAACTATTACCACACCGAGAACCTTTTTTGCTTATCGATAAAATTTTAGAGCTAAGTCCAACGCATGTTGTCGGGTTAAGAAATGTACTAAGTACTGAGGATTACTTTAGAGGTCATTTCCCGGGTAATCCCGTAATGCCAGGCGTACTGTTGGTAGAAGCTATGGCACAAACAGGAGGTGTATTAGCGCTCAAAACTGTTCCTGATCCTGAAAATTATCTTACCTATTTTTTAAAGATCGATCAAACCAAATTTAAAAATCAAGTAGTGCCCGGCGATACAGTTATTTTTGTGTTGAATTTACTGGAACCTATTCGCAGAGGCTTATGTCACATGAAAGGCACTGCCTATGTAGGGGATAAGATTGCCATGGAAGCAGAAATGATGGCACAAATAGTTAAAGTGAAAAATACACCATCGCCTAAAGAAAAAGCAGTTAATTCTAATTAAACTACTGAGTAGGGAATAACAAATAGTATATTCGTTTATGATATCACCATTGTCATTCATTGATTCTTCTGCCAAGATTGGTAAGAATGTAACCATATCTCCTTTTGCAGTCATAAATGCCGATACCGAAATTGGAGATAATACATGGATTGGCTCTCATGTTACGATTATGGAAGGAGCACGGATAGGAAAAAACTGTAAAATATTCCCTGGTGCTGTTATTTCTGCCATTCCTCAAGACTTAAAATTTTCAGGTGAAAATACCACTGCTGAAATTGGTGATAATACAACTGTTCGTGAATTTGTTACCATTAATAGAGGTACTAAAGACAGAATGAAAACTTCTGTTGGTCATAATTGTTTATTGATGGCGTATGTACATGTTGCCCATGATTGTGTGATCGGAAATAATGTAATTATTGCCAATAGTGTAAACCTTGCAGGACATGTTACCATTGACGATTGGGCAATACTGGAGGGATTAGCAGCTGTTCAGCAGTTTGTGCATATTGGAGCTCACTCTTTTGTTACAGGTGGTTCGTTGGTAAGAAAGAATGTTCCCCCCTTTGTAAAAGCGGCACGTGAGCCTCTTGCATATGCAGGTGTTAACTCGGTTGGGCTCAGAAGAAGAAGCTTTACTAATAATAGTATTTTACAGATAGAAGATATCTACCGCACTATTTATGTGCGCGGACATAATGTATCAAATGCTTTAAACATAGTAGAACAAGAAGCACCATCCTCACAAGAGAAAGAGCTCATCATTAATTTTATTCGTAGCTCTAAAGACGGAATCATCAGAGGAATTACTGATTAATATAGTCTAGGGCATCGCTCTTGCTATTCCATCCTTAGCGATGAGCTATCATTATATTAATATTCGATGCTATTAGCTGTTCATAGACACTAAGAACTCCTCATTACTTTGGGTGTTTTTCATTCTTTCTCTAATGAACTCCATTGCTTCCAACGGGGTCATATCTGCCAAGTGTTTTCTTAGTATCCAAATACGTTGAAGTGTTTCTTTATCTACTAGTAAGTCATCCCTACGTGTACTGGAAGCTGTAATGTCAATAGAAGGGTATATGCGTTTATTAGCAAGTTTTCTATCTAGCTGCATTTCACTATTACCTGTTCCTTTAAACTCTTCGAAGATAACCTCGTCCATTTTAGAACCGGTTTCCGTTAATGCGGTAGCGAGTATGGTGAGTGAGCCGCCATTTTCAATTTTTCTGGCAGAACCAAAAAAGCGTTTTGGTTTTTGAAGGGCAGTTGCTTCTACACCTCCCGACAGTACTTTTCCGGATGCAGGAGATAGCGTGTTATAAGCACGTGCCAATCGGGTAATAGAATCAAGAAGGATTACTACATCATGTCCGCATTCTACCATGCGTTTTGCTTTTTCAAGAACAATGTTGGCAATGCGTGAATGGCGTTCAGCGGGCGCATAAAATGTAGAAGAGA
>CAZCJN010000144.1:0-6498 GCA_964498865.1 uncultured Bacteroidia bacterium | reverse complement strand
TCCCACTTCATAGTCAGTGAGTTTAAGAGCAAGGTGTGCTCTAATTCATCCGGAAATTTTTTGAACTTTCCGTAAAGGTTTATCTCAGCAATCAATTTATCTGCTTTTTCTTTTCCAATCAACTCTCTTAACCCTCTTTCATAATTAGCCCCTGTCATTACTGCTGATAATGATTCATTGCTTGCAATCAATTCCGACATCTTATCAAGGGCGCCGTTATCAAAGAAGAAATCAAGTGTCATCATGACTTCGAATTTTGCAGAATCACTTTTAAGATCATGATAAGCATTTCCGACGGCATCAACTTTTATTTGTCCGTAATCCAGTCCTAACGATCCCATTTTCCCATTTCCAGATACATAACACGCATCAGTTTTTAAGGCTATGTAATTACCCGTGAGAGTAGGCTCGGTTAACTTTTCTTTAGAAGATATCCTGTATTCTTTGGATGGTTTATCGTAAAATAAAAACCCTCTTGCAGCCAGCACTTCTTTGTCGGTTCTTCTCGGTTGCTTGGTCATGAATGCCGAATAAATTCCTGATGTGTCGGCGGCAATCATAATCCCTGTATTTAGTTCCTTGTCCTTTTCATCCAATAACTTTTCAGTTATGGGTATAAGTATTTTATCAGGATTGATTTGAGAGGTAAACTGGAACCATGTTTTTCCGTCTCCTAAAGAAGCACATGCCTGAGTAATTTTTGCATAGCCGGCAAAGGTTAGAAACTGATCGTTAGAGGCTAAATGTACTTTTCCTTTGAACTCATAATTTGGGCTTAGCATGAACTTGGCTGTATCTTTAATTTCGGCATCGGCAATCGTTTGATAAGTGGTATCTACTTTAATATTGGCAAAGTAAATAGGTTTTTTGTTTTTCATTTCATCGGTGTAATCATAGTAACCTGATGATACATAGCTTTTCTTTCCAAATATGTTAGTATTGGCTTTGCGTATAGTATGATAGGAGGTAATGCTATTGGCAACGATCTTGGAATTGCTGAGTGTTTTCATCTCTGCTTCTTTTAGTATAGTTACTTTTCCGCTATCCGGGTAGATTTTAGCATCGGCTACATTGATCCATGCCACATCCATAGCTGTAATCACATAATCCTTGAAGTTAAATTTAGCTTTTGGTGCATTAAACCGCAACGAATCTTGTTTAGGGTTAGTGGAAATAAACTCAGGACCGGAGAGCTCTAAAGTTCTGCTGTCTTTTGGTTTTTGCGCATCTCGTGAAGAAAGTTCAATATCTCCCTTATCCATATTCCATTTAAAGTTATCCATGTAACAGATGTACTGGTTTACAGGGAAATCAACCACTGTTCCTTTTCCATTGGAAGCAAAATCGCCGGTACGTTTATCAAAGTCAATGACGGCATTTACGTTTTTGGTTGAAAATGCAAATTGTGCTGTTTCCAGAGATTTTAAAACAAATAGTGCCGTATCTGACAATACTTTTTTGTTTTTGAATTTTAACAGATCGGCAGTTAAACTGGCTCCTGAAAAATCAAGCTTTCCGTTTCCGGTCATTGCTTTTGAGGAATAGTCGATTCGGCCTTTCATTGCAGCTTGCTTGTCATACATGTCAATAGTTGTGATCTGCGAGTAGATCTGCATAACATCTTTTTTAGGCATCCAGTGAACATATACAGAATCTCCCTTTGCGGAAGGGTATTCTGCTTTTCCTCCTTTCTGTTCTTTTATTTCAAACTTTTCTGCCATTCCGTTCATAGAGTCGGGGAAGAAGATAACGTCTTTGGAGGAGAGGGTAGAAGTTAGATAATTAATATCTCCTTCACCCCTCAAGCCTTCGTTACTAAGGCGTATTTTATTATTGAATTTACCTACACCACCATAGGCAGCCATTCCGCCAGGGCCAGTAGTTCTGATAAATCCTAATGAATAATCTGGTTGAACCGAAAGAGTATCCCTGAAATCAGGGAATATGCCCGCAGAGGTTAACTGACCTTGCAGCTTAAATCCTTTGGTACTGAAGTTGTCCAAACTATCAATCGTGTAGGGATCGACTTTAAAATAAAATTTATCTCTTTTGTAAGTACCTCTTTGTATAGAACGCCTGTCATAATAAACAAAAGATTCTTTTGCAGAGGTGAAGATAGGGTACTGTGCCCGACTGACCCTTCCGGACTTATTACTAGGGTAGTCAATTTGTATATCTCCTTTTACCTGCTCAATTACAGATTTTACTTTTACATCAGGATAGTTTCCGAATGCATCGGGAGTAAATTTACTTACCGTGAACATGATTGAGTCACCATTATTGATGTCGATTTTAAATTTATCATAATCAAAATAATAGTCTTTTCCGAAATAGGTGAACTTACCTGCTTGCACTACACCGCCAAAAAAGAAGTCACGGTTTTTCTTTAGAATGAGCTGGCTTCGTAGTGGATAAATAGCAACGTTCTGAGAGTCGCTGAGTACGATTTGAGAAACACCATATATTTTTAAATCAAAATTAAGAAGGTTGAGAACGGCATTGTTGTACCCGCCCGGAACTTCTGAGTGAATGCCTAATACATCGTAATCGACTTTCCCGCTCTTTGCTTTTAAATAGGTGAATAACCTTTCTTGCAGAACAATTTTGTCTTCTTGCGGATCATACATGATGAATCCACCATTGGCTATGGGTATTAGGTAGGGGCGGATAGCTTGAGCTTCTGCATGCCTGAAGCGTGCATATTCTTCTCCGGTTATCGTTGTTCTTCCTAATTTTTCAGCACATTGTTTTAAAGCTACGAGCGGATTTAGTTGATCCATTCCCTGCAGGTCGGAGTATACTTTGTCTCTATAATAATTCATAGAACTAAAGTCGGCTACTCCTTGTGCAGCTGCTAAAGCTCTAAAATCCATTTTAGCGGAATCCAGTTTCCATATGATTTCTTCTACATGCATATCTACTTTGTGGAAGGTATTGAAATAAGGGGTTTTGGAAATACCATCCATTGTGCGAATAAGAATCAGCTCTTTTTTATCAATATCAAATTTTAGTTTTATAGAAGGGTGGTAAACCGAATCTTTATCAAAAAACATAGTGATAGCCGCATCATCGCAGGTAATACGATCTTTTCTGAAAATAAACGTTTTACTTGCGGCACGAACAAGTGGTTTGTTATTTCGTTTAAAGTATAAAAAGGCATCAGATGCTTCATTTCCTGAACCGATAAACTTACTTCCTCGAAGAGAAAACCCGCCTGAAAAATCTACCTTTCCTTCGGCAATGTTTGAAATTTCAAAATGAGTGCTGTATGATTCAAATCGGGGATGAGTAGCATTTTCAACATCTGCATCCGGTACTGCTTTTTCATCCAACCTTCCGAGGAGAGGAGTCTGAAAATATATTTTGTTAGTGAATGTAACGGAGTCAGCCGTATAACCGGATTTAGTTGTATTTATAGAATATTTTTTCAAATCTGCATATACCGAATTTTCATCAATCCCTGCTCTTTTCCAAGTTACCTTTCCGCCATTGCCTATCCATTTCTTTTCTGTCGGATAGTAAACCCCTGTAGTGCCAGTGATATTGGCTGTATCAGCTTTTACTGCGCAGAATAAATTGATTTTAGAAAAAATAATTTTCGGTAGAGAGTCGTATTGGAAGTCGAAATTGTTGTTATCTGTAAACCATTCTACTGAAGGAGACTGGTATAATTTGCTTGAAGTAAAGATATCATTCGATGCTTCTAAAAAGTCAGAAAGTTTTTTGGCACTTGATTTTGCAATTAGTTTTTCTAAACTTGTTTTCCATGATTGAAAGCTGGTCTCTTGTAATTTAGTTTTAGTAAAAAAACTGATTAGTGAGTTGTAGAAATTATAAAAGTCTGGAAAGGGGCGTAGTTTTTTTTGTAGTAGTGAAATGCTTGTAGAATAAACAAATTGACGTTTTTCGTTGTTGAGGTAGCCACCGAACCAAAATGGTTTGAATTGCTCTTTAATAAACTCATGTCCTTCTTTCTCTTTCCCTTTTATAGAGCTGAAATATTCATCTATCTCGGAGAGGAATTTTGTTGAGTCTGCAGTAAAGGTTTTTGGGACTTGGGCAAGACAGTTATTACTAATGAATAAGAATAAAACAATCAGAAATAGAAAATGCAATGAAATTATTTTCATAAATAAGAAATTAAAATGTATAACACAGCCTGCTATTGAGCAAGCACGTTTTTATTTAAGTAATGTTCTTTTTGCCGCGTTTAAAATATCAAAAGCCTTTTTTTGTGAAGATGACTCGGCATAAGTACGTAGTACGGGTTCGGTTCCTGAAGCACGAATCATTAGCCATTCGTCTTTCCCAAAATGATATTTCCAACCGTCTATGTCTTCAGTGCGTTGTATGATGTATTTCTCAAATGATTTGTACTTATTGTTTTTGCAGTTTTCTACAATTCTGTTCTTTATCTCTTCGGTTAAATGCAAATCATTTCGTTCAAAAGCAAAATCGCCAGTAATTGCATAGACCTCTTTAATTAATTCTTCCAGTGATTTTCCGGATTTAGCCATAAACTCCCATAAGGTCAGACCCATCCAAATACCATCGCGTTCAGGTATGTGTCCTTTAATAGCAATACCTCCTGATTCCTCTCCTCCTAGTAGCACATCTTCTTTTATCATGATTCCGCAGATATACTTGAAACCTATTTTTACTACTTCTAACTCTAAACCATAATGATCACATATTTTTTTAATTCGTGGTGTAACAGAAAAAGCAACTACAACCTTGCCTTTCATTTTTTTGTATTTGCATAAGTAGTGAATCAGTAGTAGTATTATGTGATGCGAATCAATAAAATTACCGGTGCTATCAAATAATCCCAACCTGTCTGCATCACCATCGGTTGCTAATGCGCAACTGATGCGTGCTTTAGGTTTTTTATATAATGATTTAATAAGTAGAGATATTTCTGTAAGGTTTTTTGCGATAGGTTCCGGTGAGGTGCCTTTAAAAGAAGGGTTGTTTTCACAATGAAGCGCAAGCGTATCAGGAAGAATTTTTTTGATCACATTTTGACCTGCTCCATACATAGCGTCATAAGCCAGGTTCATTTTTGATTTCTTTATTGACTTTAAATCAAAATTCTTTTCTACGTGTTTGATATATAATGTTTCTAGATCGGTATGTTGAATTAGGTTTGTGTTTTTAGGATTTGAATAATCAATAGTGGGCTCGTTGGGAATAAGATTTTCTATTTCAGCAACCTGCTCAGGCAGTAACGGACCTCCATAATTGCCTTTTAGTTTGTATCCATTATAGTCCGGGGGGTTATGACTCGCCGTAATAATAATACCTAAGATGGCATTGTGGTTTTTAGCAGCCAATGAGATCATGGGGGTGGAAACAAAACTGTTAGATAGTATTACTTTAATACCGTGGTGTGCAAGTACGCCGGCAGTGGTTTCGGCAAACAATTTTCCACCAAAGCGACAATCGTAACCTACAACAACTGTTGTGTTTGTATTTTTTTGCTTATTGAATTGTAACCATTGTACAACACCTTCCGTAACACGAATAACATTTGTTACGGTAAATTCTTTAGCGATGATTGCACGCCAACCGTCTGTTCCAAATTTTATTTTGTCCATAGCCCCGAATGTACAAATACTTTTATACTATTTATTTGATTGTTTCTTAACAACTGTTAATAGATTTTATTGCTCAGATGAGAAACAAAAGTTAACTCAATATGACTAAATAAAACCGTTCAGATATAACCTGGATTGGTTTCTGGCAGAATATTTGTATCATTAAATCAACCAAACCCATAAACATGAAAAATAATACCCTGTTAATTATTGTATTTTCCGTTTTCGCATTATCAGCCTCGGCACAAAAAGTGAAGATAGATACCATTAAAAAGGTGGTAGAGAAAGAAATAAATAAATATTCTAAAAAAATAAATAAGACCAAGCCACTTACTAATTCAGAAGTAATAAATGGTTTAAGAGAGGCATTAAAGGTGGGTACTAACAATTCTGCTACTTCAGCATCTAAAATAGATGGTTTTTATAAAAATCCTTTGGTATTTATTCCTTTTCCTTCCGAAGTAGAAAAAGTAAAAACATATGCTGAGAAGCTTGGAATGAATAAGCAGGTAAATGATTTTATCATGACTCTGAATCGCTCTGCAGAAGAAGCTAGTAAAGAAGCGGCTCCTATTTTCATAGATGCAATTAAATCAATGAGTATTTCGGATGGCTTTTCCATTTTAAGAGGATCTGATAGCGCCGCCACTAGATATCTTTATGATAAAACAAATACAGATCTGATGATTAAATTTACACCTGTTATTAAACGGGCTATTGAAAAGGTAGAGGTAACTAAATATTGGAATCCCATAATTACAACCTACAATAAAGTTCCGGGTGTAGAAAAGAAAAATCCTAATCTTGAGCAGTATATTACTGATCGTACTATTCAAGGGTTGTTTAAATTAATTGCTATTGAGGAAAAGAAAATCCGTACTGATCCTTTAGCACGTGTGAA
>CAZCJN010000143.1:0-6567 GCA_964498865.1 uncultured Bacteroidia bacterium | reverse complement strand
GCTCAGTCTGTACTTGGTGCAGGTGCAGTACCGGTGTTGATAGATAGTGATGCTGCTACATGGAACATGGACGTAACAAAAATTGAAGAAAAGATTACGCCTAAAACAAAAGCAATTTTGCTTGTTCATATTTATGGTTTACCTACCGATATGCAACCTGTACTGGATCTTTGTAAGAAATACAATTTATTGCTCATAGAAGATGCTGCCGAAATGCATGGACAAACCTATAACGGTAAACCATGCGGTTCATTTGGCGACATTAGTATTTTCAGTTTTTATCCCAACAAACACATCACCACCGGAGAAGGAGGAATGATTATGTGTAACGATGAAGCGTTAGCGGAACGTTCCCGAAAACTACGCAACCTCGCTTTTGAGCCTAAGGGACGTAGGTTTGTGCATCATGAATTAGGTTGGAATTACCGAATGACCAATATGCAAGCTGCTTTAGGCTTGGCACAGTTAGAACAGATAGAAAAACATATTGAGAAGAAAAGGAAAATTGGCAACTTATATAATGAAGGACTAAAAGGCATTAAAGGATTCCGGTTGCCACTTGCAAAAACCGCTTATGCCGAAAATATATACTGGGTATATGGTTTGGTAGCCGATACCGAAGAGTTAGCCAATGCAACCGTAGAAAAATTGAGTCAACAAAAAATAGGAACCCGCCCTTTCTTTTGGTGCATGCACGAACAACCGGTATTTCAGAAAATGGGATTATTCAAAAATGAAAAATATCCTGTAGCAGAAAAATTGGCAAGGAATGGTTTTTATTTGCCGAGCGGGTTGGGGTTGAGTGAAGAGGAAGTAAGTGCGGTGTTTTTAGCTATCAAAAAAATATAATATTGGAAAGATGTTTAGAGTGTCTTAAATAAATAATAAATGACTGTTCTTTTTATAACCTACAGTATTGATACGTATAATAACCCAACAACTCTTGGCCTTTTTAGAAAATTAGTTGAGAGAGGAATTGAAGTTGTCGTTGCATCAGAATACAATAATTTTGTTTCTCCTATTCCAGAAGTGAAGCATATAGACATATATATAAGCGATTCTATAAAAACAATCAACCCGTTCAAATGGATCAAACATCGCCTTAGGTATTATTATCAGATATTTAAAATAATTAAGCCCAACAAACCCGATTTGCTAATAGGAGTAGATGCAAAGGGAATTACCTTGGCTAGAGAATGTCAGCGAATAAACCGATTGCTTAGATTTAAGAATGTGCGCCTAGATTTTTTTTCTTTTGAAATGTTTTTCGGAGATGAAGGTGCAGAAAAAAGAAAAGAAATATTAGCTTGCCGTCATATTTCTAATTTAATTATTCAAGACGAATTGAGGAATGAACTGCTTAGAAAAGAAAATAAAATACCAAACAACGTGCAATCCTTTTTTCTGCCAGTTGCACCTTTGCTTTCTAAAAGTGAAGGAATAGTTAGAATAAACAAACCACTAAAAATTAGAGAGAAATATAATCTTTCAGATAATATTAAACTTATAATATTTTTTGGATCTTTTGCCGAATGGTCCGGGGCTGAATGGATTATTCATGCCGCAGAAGCGAGCATAAAAGATACTGTGTTTGTTATCCATTCAAGATTTAAGTTTAATGAGCGGGACCCAATACAGAAAAAAATAATTGAGCTAAATAAAAATAGCCACTCTATTATTTTGAGTGATTATTATATTAATACTGCTGAAGAGATAATTGATTTTTTAAAACAATTTGATGCAGGACTGGTATTTTATATTCCATTTAATAATATCTATACCGGGAAAAATACATATAACATAGGTTACTCTTCCGGCAAATTTTCACATCTTATGGCTGCAGGAGTACCCGTAATAACCAATAACCTTCCCACTTATTCCAAATTAAATTCGCAATATAACTTTGGCTTTGTTGTAAATGATAAAAATGACCTTGTAGATTTATTGAATAATTGCCCTGATTTTTCTGCATATAAGGAAAACTGTTCCAGGCTTTATCACGAGGTTTTAGATCCTTCATCAGCAATAGATAATTATGTAAACCATATTATAACTACCAACTCTCCAAACTAAGTAGATTATGCGCTTTGATCGAGAAGAATATATTTTGTCACAATCTCCAATTAAAGATGATTTATTAAAACTTTTCAATTGTAAAGATCACTGTTTGATTATGGATATAGGTGCCTGTGAAGGAGAAGAATCTATTCGTTACTCAAGGCTTTTTCCTAATGCCTCCATTTATTGCTTTGAACCCCTTCCCAAAAATCAAAAAAAAATAATAGAGAATCTAAAAAAATATAACGTTAATAATGTTAGACTAATAGAGGTAGCTCTTTCTGATGAAGAAGGCGGATGTGAGTTTTATGTTTCTTCGGGCCATCCCGAACAAGAGGACAAGAATCTTAATTGGGATTTTGGAAATAAATCAAGTTCACTTCTTCCACCCGATAAACATTTGGATAGAGTGCCTTGGCTTAAATTTGAAGAAAAGATTAAAGTGCCTACACGTACTTTAAATAGTTTTTTATTGAAAAATAAAATACAAGAGGTAGACTTTGTTCATATGGATGTTCAAGGTGCTGAATTAAAAGTATTGAAAGGAGCAGGCAAACATATTGAAAATATTAAAGCTATTTGGTTAGAAGTTGCTGATGTTAGTTTATATAAAGGACAAGCAACAAGAAATATGATAGAAAGTTTCATGAAGGAAAATAATTTCTATTTAGCAAAATCATTGGTAGAAGGAGAGGTAGGAGATCAGATGTATCTGAATAAAAAGTATTTTAAAACATTTTCATTTTTGTTTTACACCAAACACTTTCGTACCAAATAAACTAAACTTATTAATGAACATAACGCAGCTGTTAGTTGTAATTGCAAAAAAATATTAGGTATCAAGCCAATTCCGTCGGTTGGTACATCCAACGAAGCAACTCGTGTAAAATGGTTGGAGAAAACATTAAAGAAAATACCTATAGGGCATAGGATTTTAGATGCGGGAGCAGGGGAGCAACAGTTTAAAAAATTTTGTTCGCATCTTACTTATGTTTCTCAGGACTTTGCCCAATACAAACCCGAAGAATTACCCGATGGTTTACAGATGCAAAAATGGGATTACGGCAAGTTGAATATTGTATCCGATATAGCTTCTATTCCTGAAAAAAACTCATCTTTTGATGCAATCATTTGCACGGAGGTTTTTGAACATATCATTAATCCTCGTGATGCAATGAAGGAATTTTCTCGCTTGCTGAAAAAAGATGGATACCTTATCATCACCGCCCCTTTTTGCAGCCTTACGCATTTTGCTCCCTATCATTTTTATACAGGTTTTAATAAATATTTTTATGAAGCGGAATTAAAAGCGAATGGCTTTGTTATTAATGAAATTGTTCCTAATGGAAATTACTTTGATTATATAGCGCAGGAACTAAGAAGGGTGTCTTCTGTTTCAGAAAAATACAGTTCGGTAATGTTATCCGATAAAGACAAAAAATATATAGATACTATTTTAAAATTACTTCAAACCTTATCTTCAAAAGACAAAGGTTCTTCAGAATTGCTTTGTTTTGGTTATCATATTTTGGCAAGAAAACTATGATTGTTATAGGTTTGAATGGTGGCATAGGGAATCAATTGTTTCAATATGCCTTAGGCAGAAAACTTTCCATACAATTTAACACAGCACTTGTTTTAGATGTATCTTCTTTTGAAAAGGATACATTGCGTAAGTACAGCCTCTCCCCCTTTTCTGTTAAACATAGAGCCATTACAAATAAGGATAGGATGTTGTTTGAAATAGATGAGAGGAATGGTATTGAAGATTTAGCAGGTAGTTTATTAAAATGGATATATCGCCCTGTTGTCATTAAAGAAAAGCAATTTAATTACGATGCAGATGTTTTGAAGCGCGCAAAAAAAAATACACATCTGATCGGGTACTGGCAGTCTGAAAAATATTTTTCCGATATCCGAACCGAATTATTGCAAGATTTTACAATAAAACATCTTCTTGAAAATAAAAATAAGGAGTTTGCAAAACATATTACTTCGGCCAACTCGGTATCCTTGCATGTACGCAGGGGGGATTATATTTCTAATCCGAGTACAAATAATTATCATGGTACTTGCGGATTGGATTACTACGCTAAAGCAATAGAAACTATCGTAAGTAAAATTCCTAACCCTGTTATATTCATTTTCTCCGATGATTTACAGTGGACAAAGAATAATTTCAATACCGATTTTGAAACTATTTTTGTAGATGCCAATAAGGATGAAACAGCACATGAAGATTTGCGACTTATGAGCTTGTGTAAGCATAATATCATTGCTAATAGCAGTTTCAGTTGGTGGGGGGCATGGCTTAATCAAAACAAGGATAAGATTGTTCTTGCTCCTCAAAAATGGTTTAATGATAGTTCAATTAATACGCAGGATTTGATTCCTTCTTCATGGATCCGGATTTAACTAAATGCAAAATCCTAAATGGCGAATTGTAAATTATAAATCAACACCAATCTTAATCAGCTGATTTTAAAATTGCTTTTATGCCTAAGGTCTCGGTTTTAATGCCAACATATAATTGTGCTGCTTTCTTGAAAGAATCTATTGAGAGTATTCTTACTCAAACATTTAAAGATTTTGAGTTTATTATTATTAATGACGGTTCTACCGATGCAAGTAATAATATTATAAACGAATATGTAAAACAAGATTCGAGAATAAAGTACTTTGTCAGTGAAAAAAATATTGGATTAATAAAGACCTTAAACTTTGGATTGACTAAGGCGTCGGGTGAATATATTGTACGCATGGATGCTGATGATATTTCTTTACCGGAGAGGATTGAAAAGCAGGTTAAGTTTATGGATGCATATAAAGAAATATGTGTGTGTGGTACACAGGTTGAATATTTTGGTGCTATTTTTTCTGTACCTAATCTTCCATGCAAGGACGAATCAATAAAAGCACATATGATATTCAATAATACATTGGCACATCCAAGTGTAATTATTCGAAATGAGTTTATTAAAAAAAATCAACTTTCGTATAACCTTGCTTTTTTACATATTGAAGATTATGAATTGTGGACATGTGTGGCTAACAAAGGAAGGTTTGCTAACTTAAATGAAGTATTATTAAAATATAGAGTACACGGACAAAACATAAGCCTTAAAAATGGAAGCATCCAGAAAGATGGCTTGAGAAAAATATATGCGAAGGTGTTAGAAAGCTTAGGGATAGATAGCAACAAAGAGAACATAGAATTACATACTGCATTAGCAGCTCAAACAAAAGGGATTAGCTCTTTAAAAAAGATAAAGCAACATGCTACTCGCTTAATTGAAGCAAACAATAAAACAAAACTGTACGATAATAATGCATTACAGCAAGTAGTTCAAGAATACTGGGACAAATTATTTTTTCTATTAGCAGATACCAATTTTAACAAAGTGCCTAATTATTGGATGTTGTCAGGCTCGATTAAGGCTTGTCAAGTACGTTATGCGTTGGGGGTTTTTAGAAAAAAAATATTTTATACTAAATAAGCGGAGGTAGGGGGATGGAAATAAACTTTATATTTTTTTTTTACTTACGCTTGTGTTAGCCAAATTGTAAAATGCACCAAGAAACCCTTCTTTATGTATTCACATCTGGTTTTCCTTGCGAAGAACAATCAGAACCGTATTTATGGGATGAGCTGCCATTTCTTGCAGAGAAATTTAATCGGGTATATTTTTTACCCGATAAAGGAGTGTCACCAATACGAAATATACCCTCTAACTGTAGCGTGATTCCTGCTCCTGTGGCATTTAACAAGAAGCGTAGTATAGGAGTGTATTTCAAGGTCGCTTATTGGGTTTTATCCGATTTTACACAACTAGTTAAAAAAAAAATGTTAGGGAAGCTTTTGAGATATAATTTTTCTTTACTACTTCAAAATTATTCTAAGGCATTGTATTATCATGAAATTATTCTCCAGCAAAAAGCTGCCAAAGTTTATTTGTATTCGTATTGGAGTTCCGATACCGCTTCGGTTGCGGCATTTATAAAATCTATGAATCCTTCGATTTGCGCTTTTAGCAGGGCGCATGGTTTTGATGTATTTGAAGAACAAACGCTCCATCACTTCATCTTCTTCCGAAAATTGCAGCTGAAATATTTGTCAGCAATATACAGTGTGTCGAAAAGAGGGCAGTTGCATTTACAGCAAAAGAATCCACGATACAAAGAGAAAATAAAGTGCTCTTATTTAGGAACAGAGGATAAGGGAGTAGCTCCATTTTCCGGTGCAGGTTTTTCTATAGCAACTTGCAGCCTGATTCGCAGTATTAAAAGATTAGATTTATTGGCAGCGGCACTACAATATGTTTCGTTCCCCCTAACATGGCATATGATTGGTGATGGTCCTGATTTAGAGCAAATAAAATTGGCAGTAAAAAAACTACCACCTACCGTTCAAACAATTTTTCATGGCTATTTGAATAAGGAGCAACTCGATTTTTTTTATAAAGAAACACCTGTCAATCTATTAGTAAGTATGAGTTCCTCCGAGGGGCT
>CAZCJN010000142.1:3887-6578 GCA_964498865.1 uncultured Bacteroidia bacterium | reverse complement strand
AATAATATGCTTAGCAAACAAGAAATAGAACGTTACTCACGGCATTTACTGCTCAATGAAATAGGAGCTGAAGGGCAGGAAAAACTGAAACAGGCAAAAGTTCTGGTAATTGGTGCAGGAGGATTAGGTTGCCCGGTCTTGCAGTATTTAGCTGCTGCCGGCACAGGAACCATTGGTATTATTGATGATGATAAAGTAGAAATGTCGAACCTGCAAAGACAAATACTATTTACTGAGCAAGAACTTGGTTTAAACAAAGCACAGGCAGCAAAGAAAAAATTAGAAACTCAAAATCCACACATAAAAATTATAGCTCATCCCCTCCACATCTCTTCTGTCAATGCGCTTGATATAATCAAAAACTACGAAGTAATTATTGATGGTTCAGACAACTTCCCTACTCGCTATTTGATAAACGACGCGTGTGTTATCTTAAATAAACCCCTTGTTTTCGGTTCTATTTTTAAGTTTGAAGGGCAAATATCTGTTTTCAATTATAAACAAGGGCCCACCTATCGCTGTTTATTTCCAAAACCACCTAAAGAGGGAGAGGTTCCCAACTGCTCTGAAGTAGGAGTTTTGGGGGTTTTGCCTGGCATAATCGGTAGCCTCATGGCTAGCGAAGCATTAAAAATAATTTTAGAAATAGGAACTGTTCTATCAGGGAAATTATTTGTGTTCGATGCATTGGCAATGAATAACTCTGTGATTTCATTTGATAGAATTGAAGCCAATACAAGAATTGTTAAACTTATCGATTATGAGCGATTTTGCTCTCCATCCATTGAAAGAGAAACTACTTCTCTACTAAATAAAGAAATATCAGCAGCGGAGTTAAAAAGATTAATGGATGAGAAAAGTGATTTTCAGCTGATCGACGTAAGAGAGAAATCCGAATTTATAATTTCTAATATTAAAGGAGAAAATATTCCGCTTGGCTCTATTGAAAATAACATAGACAAAATAGCGCACGATAGAAAGGTAGTGATGCATTGCAAGGCCGGTACGAGAAGCAGAAAAGCAATTGAAATGCTTGAAAAAAAATATGGTTATACCAACCTGTACAATTTAACAGGTGGTATAGACGCATGGATGAAGACTATTCAATAGGGATTTTTAATTCAATAAATTTTTCCTGTACTTTTAAAAATTCTTGAAACGGATTAGGCGTTTTCCAAATGCTTGAATAAAAAGCTACTCCGTCAAATCCAAGTTCCGATGCTAACTGAAGATTGTCGGCGGACACTCCTCCTCTCGCTACCGTAAACTGCTTGGAGTTATTTAATGCATACCGCAGATTATATTCAAAAAAGCCTGCTTGAAAATTTCCTGAAAGACTATCAAATACCGGAGAAAGAAAGACATAATCATATTTTTTATCATTAAAAAGAAGCGGGTCTATGCTTTTGTAAGAGGTAGAAAAAAGCAGCTGATTATTAAACAACTTCCACCATCTTCTTCTAAGCCACGAAGAGAATTTCCTTTTTTTATGAATGCCGGATAAGTGAATTCCTTTTAAATTAAACTTCATCACCAATTCATGGTGCGAATGAATCACTAGACGGTTATGGTATTTTTCTGGAATCTGAGAAATAAAATCCCGAAGTTCTCTGGTAGAAAACTTTGGTTTAGATATATGGTAGGTTTGTAAACCTCTCTCAAGCATTTTAAATAAATGGGGCAACTCTGCATCATTTTGTCCTGAAGGGGAGACAACTATTAATTTCATCGAATGGCGTTTGATATTTGTTTTATAAGCGAACTGTCTTTTTCTATTGCATTCCCCACTACAATTAAATCAGCTCCGGCATTCCAAGCTGATTCTGCTTTTTCAGGCCCATCAATACCACCGCCTACAATAACAGGTAAAGAAACATTATTCCTTATAGCTCTAATCATTTCTCTGCTCACTCCTTTCTTAGTTCCGCTGCCGGCTTCCAGATAAACAAGCTTCATACCTAATAGCTCTGCTGCTATAGCGGTTGAAACTGCCAGCTTAACATCTGAATAAGGAATTGGTTTTGTATTAGTAATCTTTTGTGTAGAAATATTTTTGCCGCCGCCTATGAGCAAATAACCCGTCGGCAAAATTTCAAGTTTAGATTTTTTTAATTGATGGGCTGCTTTTATATGCTCACCAATTAAATAATCAGGGTTGCGGCCTGATAGCAAGGAAAGTAATAGAAGTGCATCTGCTTTTTCGGATACCTGCTCATGATTGCCCGGAAAAATAATCAAAGGTTTTTTTGTAAGCCGCTTTATATGAGTGATGCATTTTTTAAATTCATTTTTCTTAAGCTTACTTCCTCCCACAAAAAGGAAATCCACTTTAAAAGCGTTAGCCTCTTCAACTACTGCTGGGTTAAATTTATCAGGGTCAATTAATACAGCAAACAATTTTTTCTTCTTTTGTTTCTGCTTAAGAATTTGTTCGTACAATCGTTTCAAGATAGTATGGAATGAATTAGGATGATTATAGGATGTACGAATATACTAAACCTGATTTACTATATATGTAAGCATAAACCTATTATCCCCTATAGAAATGGTTTCATAGTGAAGCTCATGCTGTTCATTTAACTCGTTGGTAGAAATACCCCCCGTAACCTTACCTTCGATAGAGTAAGTAAAAGGATAAATGGACAAATGCTCTTTAAAAACAAGTTGCTTTTTGCCATAATATTTATAAAG
>CAZCJN010000142.1:0-3787 GCA_964498865.1 uncultured Bacteroidia bacterium | reverse complement strand
TTAGAAAAAGAGTGTATTTGATCCACATCTTCCTTTGAAAAAGACTTTATTTTTAATAGCTCCTCAACAGATTCTCTAATAAGCCATAAGCCGATTTTTCCGTGTTTTCCTATATTTTTTATCGAATGCAAAGCCACCTGCAAAGCTGAAAAAAATTAGGTAAAGAAAGCCATACGAACTCATTATTTTTTGATGCTTTTCATAGCGGTGGTACATGAATATTTTTACCTTCGACCACCAACCTAATCAATAAACTAATACCAATGTCAACCACCTCACTAAAGTCGCCCAAAGCGAAAGCAAATGGCAGCAACAATGCTGAAAATGAAATTCACCAATTCATGGCTATGGTTACAAAAAGAGATCCCAACCAACCTGAATTTTTACAAGCAGTTCTGGAAGTTGCAGAAACAGTAATCCCGTACACCTTAGAACATCCTAAGTATGCTGAGGCTAAGATCTTAGAGCGAATTGTTGAACCTGAACGTGTCATTCAATTTCGTGTGCCTTGGGTGGATGACAAAGGACGATTTCAAATAAACCGCGGTTTCCGTATCCAAATGAACAGTGCTATTGGCCCTTATAAGGGGGGGTTACGCTTCCATCCATCTGTTAATCTGTCAATCCTAAAATTTTTGGCATTCGAACAAGTGTTTAAAAACTCTCTTACTACGCTAGCCATGGGCGGTGGTAAAGGAGGTTCTGACTTTGACCCTAAAGGGAAATCGGATAATGAAGTAATGAGTTTCTGCCAATCATTTGCTATAGAGTTGGCAAAACATATTGGGGATAATACAGACGTACCTGCAGGTGATATTGGTGTTGGAGGTCGTGAGATTGGTTATATGTTCGGACAGTATAAACGTTTAAGAAATGAATTTACAAGCGTATTGACAGGTAAAGGCTTACAATACGGAGGCAGTTTAATCCGCCCGGAAGCAACCGGCTACGGATGTGTTTATTTTGTTCAGGAAATGCTAGGCACTAAAGGCGAATCGTTTAAAGGAAAAAATGTAGTGGTTTCCGGTTCTGGCAATGTTGCTCAATATTCTATTGAAAAAGTAAATCAGCTGGGTGGCAAAGTATTAACAGCATCTGATTCCGATGGTTATATATACGACAAAGCAGGGATTAACGCAGAAAAGTTGGCATTCATTATGGAATTTAAAAATGAAAAGCGCGGACGTATAAAAGACTATGTAAAAGAATTTAAATCAGCAGAATATGTTGCAGGAAAAACACCATGGGAAGTAAAATGCGATGTAGCACTTCCTTCCGCTACGCAGAATGAATTAACAGGTGCTGATGCAGAAAAATTAGTAAAGAACGGTTGTGTTGCTGTGGGTGAAGGTGCCAATATGCCATGCACACCGGAAGCAGTAACTGTATTTCAAAATCACAAAATACTTTTTGCTCCCGGTAAGGCCTCGAATGCCGGAGGGGTTGCTACATCGGGCTTAGAGATGTCTCAAAACTCGCTTCGCTTATCTTGGAGCCGCGAAGAAGTAGATCAACGCTTACATGTAATTATGAAAAACATACATGCAACTTGTTTGAAATATGGTAAAGAAGGAAACTATATTAACTATGTAAAAGGAGCGAACATTGGGGGCTTTGTAAAAGTTGCTGATGCTATGCTTGCTCAAGGAATGGTTTAACCTTTCATTGAAACTAAAAACACAAAACCTCGTCTTGAAAATCAGGACGGGGTTCTTTATTAGATACATTTTATTTCTGGCTTCCTTTGCTCTGTTTCTTGCTCAACTCATTCAAAGTTATCTCATATACTTCATTGAGCAACATAGGATGATTAATGTAAAAAGTCATACTGCTGTCGTATTGTGCTTCAGACAGGTTGTTGCTTTTTATTATTTCTTCAAGATTAACTTTAGAAGTCAACCGAACATCAGGTGGCGAGTTTAAATTAGTTTTAGCTT
This sequence comes from uncultured Bacteroidia bacterium, assembly GCA_964498865.1. Classification (GTDB taxonomy): domain Bacteria; phylum Bacteroidota; class Bacteroidia; order Palsa-948; family Palsa-948; genus Palsa-948. The sequence goes on along the minus strand of CAZCJN010000142.1, from coordinate 1,850 downwards.
CTGCTAAATGAATCTGCATAACAATATCAGCCATTTTTTCTTTTGAAAGGACAGTGTCGGGTATAACAATCTGTTTATTATCCTGCTTACATGAAAAAAGGAAAATTAATAATAGATAAGCAATTATTTTTTTCATTAAGTAAAGATAATACAAACGTTTACTCTTGCAGCTACAGGTCTTACTTAAACTAACTTTTAAAGTATAGGACTATATAATTACATTTGTTCCTTAATTTATTCGTCATGAAAAAATTACTATTTTTTTTGAGTATCTTTTTAATTCCCTATTTTTCATTTGCACAAGTAGACATGGGTTTACCAGGTTCAACAGGCATGGGGGGAGTAGCCAATGGAGTAGCTAAAGATTGGGAATGTATCGGTATAAACCCTTCCAACTTAGGTTGGAAAAATAACTACCGCTTTTCTATCAGCACCTTAATATTTGGAATCAGTGCTCAATCTTCGGCACTCGATTATTCCCAACTTAAAAATGCCATCCTTCACCCTACCGATACATTTTCAGCGGCAGATAAAAAAATGTATGCCGATTTATTTTCAAATGCAGATGGTTTAAATCTTAGTTCTAATTTAACCTGGCTTACATTTTCTTTTACTCTACCTAAGGTGGGTGGCTTCGCCATGAATCTGCGTGACAGGACTTTTGGGCATGTAAAGCTGAATGAAAACCTGTCTGATATTTTATTTATGGGAACAAGCGCACCCATTTTCAAAGACACGGCGGCATTTGCAAAAAATATTTCTAACGTCTTCAACGGATCAAAAATTGGTTTTTTGCACTATAGAGAACTCAACCTTTCTTATGGAACCAAAATTATAGGTTTTGGGGGTACAACTGATTCAAGTGCAGTATCTATCTATGGAGGCATAGGGATGAAAATTTTATGGGGATTAGGTAATTTAGATGTACAGGCAGAAAACAACTTATTGAGCGGACATTCTTCTTTCGCTTCTAAATACGGAATTAATTACGGCTCCATTAAAAACTTTTCCCCGGAAGAAACTCAGGGAATCTTTTCGGGTGTAGGTAATGGAACTGCCGTTGATCTGGGGGCAGGAATAGAGATAAGAAAATTAAAAATCACTGTTTCAGCTGTTGATATGGGTTCTATTAATTGGAATAAAAATAATCTTATAGCCTCTGACACTTTATTGCCTGATACAACACAATTTAATTACCATGGCCTTACCTCATGGGGGTTTGCAAAACAAGCAGGCGAAATGTTTAACGACAGTGGACTAGTTAAATTCAAACCCGGCGATTCTTACAAAACAAATTTACCTTCCAAATTAAGAATAGGAATGGGCTACCAGTTGTCACCAAGAATGATCATAGGTGCAGATTTGGTAGCACCCCTGAATGATAATACGGCTAATCTTCAAAAAGCATTCATTGCGTTAGGGACAGAGGTTACCTTAGCAAGCAATCTTAAAATAAATTTTGGTTTAGCGGGTAACTCCACTTATGGGTTTGCTGTTCCTTTTGGTATAACTCTTGGGAGGTTTTTCAGCATTTGTGAATTACGCTTAGCTACCGGAAATATCCTCACCTATTTAGGCGCAGGAAAAAATCCTAATATTTCTTTATCCTTTAGTTTACTCCGATTTAACTTGGAAAAAAAGAAATGAGTTATTTAAATAATAAGGTTGTTTGGATAACCGGAGCCTCATCGGGCTTAGGGGAAGCACTTGCCATTGAATGTGCGAAAGAAAGTGCCAAAGTTGTTTTATCTGCAAGGAGAGAAAGTGAGTTAGTACGGGTAAAAAAAGAATGTGCTCAATTTATTTTACAAGAAAATATTTTTATTCTTCCGCTGGATGTTGCCTCTATT
>CAZCJN010000141.1:0-6663 GCA_964498865.1 uncultured Bacteroidia bacterium | reverse complement strand
CAGACAGGCAAGAAGTAATTTGTTGCCCGATTTTACTTAAGAGCTTTACGTTCCTGTACATATGCTCTATCTCTTTTTTCTGAGCAGATATTTTAGAATTATATTGCAATAATTTTAAATTATTTTTTTGCTGGCGGGCATAGCCTCTGACTGCAAAAAACAGCAATAAGAGAGATAACACAATTCCGCCTATAACCGAATAAATAATAATTCGTTGTTTTTTTAATTCGGTTTCTTGTAACTCTGCGTCTTTCATCAAAAGTGCAAATGCTTTATTTTTCTTTTCATTCTCAATGCTTGAAACCAACCTGTTGATATGATCGGAGTTTTCTTCATTGGCAATACTGTCTTTAATATGAGTAAACAAGGTAAAGTAATCAAGGGCTTTTTTGTAATTACCAATTTTATTATAGGTACGCGACAAACCGGCATAGGCATTTTTCACTTCATATGCGCTGTTGTATTCTTGTGCATATTTTAATCCACGCTCTAAATTACTTAATGACTTATCGTATTCATTTAAATTAAAATATGCTGTTCCAATATTATTATAAGATTCAGCAACCCCTTCCAGATCTTCTTTTTTTTCAAATAATTTTAAAGCTAACGTAGAATAATCGATCGCTTTTTGATATTCTCCCGTACGATTATAGACAATGCCTAAATTCCCCAAAGGGAAACATGTATTTAGAGCATCTCTATCCTCTAAATATAATTTATACGAACGAAGCAAATAATCAATTGCTTGTTTATGATTCTCATTTAACATATAACCCCAACCTACATTATTATTTGCCCTTGCTTTTTGGGCAAGTGTTCCATTTTTTTCTGTTAGAGGTAATACTTTTAAATAATATTCAAGGGCTTTGGGATAATTACCTATCCGTTCATAAACTGAAGCAAGATTATAATAGCTGCTTGCAATATCAATTTCTTTCTTTTTATCCTCATAGATATGCAAGGCATCGTTATAATACCGGGCTGCCAGTTCTATATCTCCTTCATCCAGATAAAACAATCCTGCTTTATTAAATACCAAAGCACGAACGCTGTCATTTTTAGCCCCATTGATAAATCCCATTAGCTGATTCATTACTTGAGACGAAGCAATTGAATCTTTACGCTGATCATTTTGAATACGCCATATTGCAGCAAGCATATCGAATTGCCCTAATGTATCTTTTAGCTGTTTATATATCTCGAATCCTTCCTTATAATTAGCAATGGCTTTATTGTATTGTTTCGTCGTAGAATAAAGCAAGGCTATTTTAGTTTGACATACAGCGATGTTATGTTTATTACCTAAGATTGTTTCATTATCTAAAGAAGTAATGTATTCTTTTAAAGCCAATGCATAATTAGATTTGTATTCGTGATAATCGCCGCTTCTTCTATATAAAGAAGCGAGTCCTTTAATAAAATTATTTTTTTCTCCTATACTGATCGCTTCTTCCAGGTAAGGGTAAGACTCATCGTAATTATTGGCCTACTGGTAAGCTGTAACAAGGGCAATGAGTGTATTCACCCTACTGGTATCATTGTCTTTTTGAGTCTTTAAAACAGACCTAAGACTATCTATGGATTGGGAAAAAGAAAAAGCAGTACAAAAAAGAAAGAAAAATAAGAAGTATATTTTAACGTTTTTCAAAAGTAGTTTATGCTTTTACTAAAAATAGTTCTTTTAGTTTAGATACACAGAAATCTATTTCTTCTTTGGTATTGTACTTGCTAAAGGAAAACCGAATAGAAGGACGAGACATATCAACACCAATATTCTTTAGAACATGTGAACCTTGATTGCTTCCGGATGTACAAGCACTCCCTCCTGATGCGGCAACTCCGGCAATATCCAGATTCATCAACATCATTTCGGCATTTTCCGTAGGGGGAAATTGTACATTCAAAACAGTATAAAGAGAACTGCCTTTTGCATCGCCATTAAAAGAAACTCCCGGAATGTTTTTTTCAAGCAAATCGATCATGTAGGTTTTCAACTCCTGAATATGAGTATGATGCGCCTCCATGTCTCTATGAGCAATATCAAATGCTTTCCCTATCCCAACAATACCATATAAATTTTCAGTACCGCCTCTCATGTTTCTTTCTTGCGAACCGCCGTAAATGAACGGATTGATTTTTACTTTGCTGCTTAAGTATAAAAAACCTATTCCTTTAGGTCCATGAAATTTATGTGCTGCTCCGTTTACCATGTGAACATTTACACCTTGTAAATCCATTCTATAATGCGCCATCGTTTGAGTAGAATCAGAATGAAAGATAGCATTGTATTTTTCACATAATTCCCCCACACGTTTAATGGGTAATAAATTACCTATTTCATTATTAGCATGCATTAAAGTAACCAGCGTTTTTTCGCCCAATGCCAGCAATTTTTCTAATTGGTTTAAATCTACATGCCCCTTTGAATCAAGATCAACAAAACTAAGTTTTATTCTATTCGAATTTGCCAGCTCTTCTACACAATGTAATACGGCATGATGTTCTATCTTACTGGTAATAATATGTTTTATACCTAAATCTTCTACGGCTCTTATAAGAGCTGTATTAATTGCTTCTGTTCCTCCTGAAGTGAAAAAAATTTCAGCCGGAGATACATTTAAATGCTTGGCAATAATTTTTCTTGCTCCTTCAATAGCCGAACGTGTTTTTCTTCCAAATGAATGAATAGACGATGGATTACCAAAATGTTCCTGTAAATAAGGGAGCATCGTTTCTAAAACTTCTTTATCGAGCGCTGTTGTAGCAGCATTATCCAAATAAACTTTCATGACAAATTTCCGTTACGGTTTAACTTTATAAGTTCTCTAATATCTGAAATTATTTTCTGAGAAAGATTATCAGCTGTTGATTGAGTTTCGCTCTCAGAATAAATTCGGATAATAGGTTCTGTATTGGAGCGGCGTAAGTGAACCCATTCTTTTCCAAACTCTATCTTAACGCCGTCTACGGTATTAATAGGATGATTTTTATATTTTGTTTTTACGCCATCTAATAATTGATCTACATTAATACCGTTTATCAATTCTATTTTATTTTTAGAAATATGATAATCCGGATAAGTACTTCTTAGTTGAGAACAAGATTTAGCGGTTTTTGCCAAATGCGTTAAAAATAAAGCAATGCCTACAAGTGCATCACGACCATAATGGATTTCCGGATAGATAATACCTCCATTGCCTTCTCCTCCAATAGCTGCTTTGTGCTTTTTCATCATCTCTACTACATTCACTTCTCCTACTGCAGAAGCATAATACGAGCCTCCAGCTTTTTCAGTCACATCACGCAAGGCACGGGTAGATGAAAGGTTAGAAACAGTATTCCCTTTTTTAACGTTCTTTAAAACATAATCAGCTACCGCCACCAGTGTATATTCTTCACCAAACATTTCACCATCTTCACAAACAATTGCTAAACGATCTACATCCGGATCTACAGCTATTCCTAAGTGCGCATTATTTTTTACTACAGTTCTGGACAAATCACTTAAATGCTCAGGAAGCGGTTCAGGGTTATGTGCAAAATCCCCTGTAGGCTCACAATGTATCTTGTAAATGGTTTCTACGCCAAGCGCTTCTAATAACATAGGCACCGCAATACCTCCGGATGAATTTACTGCATCAAGCGCTACTTTAAATTTTTTTTCTTTAACTACTTTTTTATCTACTAAATCAAGTGCTAAAATCTTATCAATATGTTTTTTTAAGTAATCATTAACAAAAGTAAGTTTGCCAAGATTAGTCACATCAGCAAATACAAAATTTTCTTGCTCTGCAATGCGCAACACTTCCTGTCCTTGTTTATCAGAAATAAATTCCCCCTCCGCATTCAACAGTTTTAATGCATTCCATTGTTTAGGGTTATGGCTTGCAGTAATAATAATTCCGCCGTTTGCCTTTTCTTCGGCAACCGCTACTTCAACAGTAGGGGTGGTTGATAAACCTAAATCAATAACATCGATACCTAAACCGATCAATGCTGAAGAAATAAGCTTACTTACCATTTCTCCTGAAAGTCGTGCATCTCTCCCAATAACAACTTTTACGGTTTTGCTTTTTTGTTTTTGATTAATAATCCACGTTCCATACGCGGAAGCGAATTTTACAATATCGGTAGGTGTAAGATTTTCTCCTGCTTTACCTCCAATAGTTCCTCTTATTCCAGAAATTGACTTAATAAGCACTAGTATTTTTTTTGATAATACTACAAAGATAAATTTTCAATGAAATCAAACACTATAAAATTATAAATAGTAAAAATATCAGCGATTGATTTTCTTTTAACTTTGTTTTTATCATGCAACATAGCGAACTAGTAAAACGATTTGAGGAGATGCTTTCGGGAGGACCTGGCGTTTTTTTCGATGCCGATGAATATGAAATCATAATAGATTATTACATCACTACCAATCAATACCAAAATGCCATAAAAGCGATTGAATATGCTTTAGAGCAATACCCCTTCTCTATCGAATTTATGATCCGCAAAGCCCAAATCCTTAGTGTTGGAAAGGAAACTAAGAAAGCATTTGATCTTTTATCTCAGGCAGAAACAATATCTCCCCATCATCCGGAAATATTTATGACCCGGGGATCTATATACAGCTTAACAGGATTACCTGAAAAAGCAATTGAAAACTATAAAAAGGCCATTGAATACGCCGAAGGAGATGCAGGGGATTTGATTGAAGATGCCTATTTGCATTTAGCATTTGAGCATGAAAACCTTGAAGAATTTGATGATGCTATTTTTTATTTAAAAAAAGCTATTGCCATTAATCCCAATAATGAAGCTGCTATTTATGAAATTTCATATTACTATGAAGTATCGGGAAAAGACAATGAATCTATAGAATTTTTTAACGACTTTATTGATAAACACCCTTACAATAGTTTTGCATGGTTCAGCTTAGGGGTAGCCTATAATCGTTTAGGAAATTTTGAAAAAGCAATAGATGCCTATGATTATACGGTGGCTATTAAAGAAGATTTTGCCCCGGCGTATTTTAACAAAGCAAATTCATTAGCCAACCTTAACAAGTTTACGGAGGCAATTACCTGTTATGAAGAAACATTCAAGTACGAAAAGCCGGAAGCAATTACCTATTGTTATATAGGTGAATGTTACGAGAAAATAAAAAATTTCGATCAGTCCCTTATTAACTATCATAGAGCTACTGCGCTGGATCCGAATCTTGCTGATGCCTGGATAGGAATAGGCATTGTACTCGATCAGCAAAATAAGCTTAATGAAGGAATTCATTATTTGAAAAAGGCAACTGAAATAGACAAAACTAATGCAGACTACTGGTACATCGTGGGTGATGCTTACCAAAAAATGGGACTTATTGATGAGGCCATCGAAGCTTATAAAAAAGTAATTGAACATGACCCATCGATAGAAAATATTTGGCTTGATTATTCGAATTTGCTTTTTGAAGAAGGATATAAAGAAGAAGCCGTTGAGGTGCTATCAAGCGGAATCAAGCACCATCCGGATAGTGCAGAACTCTTCTACCGTATGGCTGCCTGCTTGTTATGGGCCGGAAAAAAACAAGAGGCACTTACCTACCTGCAAAGTGCCTTACAATTAGATTATAAAAAACATAAAGAAATATTTAAATTCTTACCAGAGCTGCGAAAAAACAGAACTGTAATTGATATGATTAAATCTTATAGAAAAAAATGAACGTACAACTTTCCCATCTTCCTAAACGCACAAAAAAACAAAGAAAAGATGGTCTTACTATGGTTATGGATAAGGGGTTAAGTCTTAGGCAAACGGAAGATCTTATAGAAACATCGGCAGACATTATTGACCTTGTTAAATTTGGATTTGGCACTTCCGTTATCACAAAGAACCTTACCGAAAAAATCAAGTTGTTTAAAGAGGCCGATATAAAAGTTTATTTCGGAGGAACTCTTTTTGAGTCTTTTTTGATTCGAGGGCAGTTTGATGATTACTGCAAATACATAGATAAATACAAAATAGATACTGTTGAAGTTTCTGATGGATCAATAGAAATCGATCACGGAAAAAAATGTGAATACATTGCAAAACTTGCAAAAAACTTTACAGTACTTTCTGAGGTGGGATCTAAAGAGGAAGGCATACTCATACATCCTAACCTGTGGAAGAACATGATGAAAGATGAGTTAAGTGCCGGTTCATGGAAAGTAATTGCAGAAGCAAGAGAAAGCGGAACTGTAGGTATCTATCGTTCCAGCGGTCACGCTCATACAGCATTAGTCAGCAAAATTGTATCGGCAGTAAAACAAGAAAATATCATTTGGGAAGCACCTAAAAAATCACAACAGGTTTGGTGGATTAAATTCTTAGGAGCAAATGTTAATTTAGGTAATATATCCCCGGAAGAATCTCTTCCTCTTGAAACCCTGCGATTAGGTTTGCGTGGCGATACATTTTTTCATTTTCTCCCGAAAGGGCTATCTAAACAAATAAAATAATTTTTTATGAAAGAAGTTACTTGTTCAGAATTAAAAAGAATGCAAGAATCAGGAGCAGATTTTCAGCTTATTGACGTACGAGAAGAATATGAAACCGAAATAGCAACTATAGGAGGCGAATTAATACCCATGGGGGAAGTTATGGATAGCCTCGATAAAATATCGAAAGAAAAACAGG
>CAZCJN010000140.1:0-6700 GCA_964498865.1 uncultured Bacteroidia bacterium | reverse complement strand
GCTGGGCATTTTTCATTCCCAAATAAGCAGGGTTGCCGAAATAGAGAGTGCGTTTGATCATATATTGATTTTTATTACACTATCTTTTTGTTATTCAAGAAAACTACTAGTGTCCTTCCTATATAGTAATCTACTTGTAGTTTGTTGTTTTCTTTTACAGGTGCATGGGGTCAGGTTTTTATTGAATTGCAGTTGCTTTTTGTGTATTGGAAAAAACAGGTTTTATATTTCCTAAACGATCAACTTTTAGTTTGATGCAGACTTCAACAATTTTAATATCATCATCACTTTTTTCACTCAAGTTTTGGCTCCCATATTCACCTATTCCAGAATCATTATTGTAGGGAATGATTAAGTCCGATATTCTTGATTTTAAGAAATAACATTGTTTTTTGGAAAACTTGCGTACTTGGTAAATCCTTTCGGAAATTATTTTTCTTTCATTCCAATCAATCACTTTGTCAATTTCTTCTCCATATTTTATTTTTCCTGTTTCTTCCTTAGTTGGTACATAAACCAAATCTCCGGGGGAAAGAATAATTAAATCATATCCGTCTTTTTCATCAGCAATTCCAGACTTAGATTTATCGGCTAACCTTTCTATTGCTTTATGTGTAGCTATTGAGGGGGATGGTAATAAATATTCTCGTTCTTTTGTTTGTATGTTCTCATACATAATAAAGTAGGCCATGGCTCCTTTATCTGTTTCATAAAAACTTCCTTTAAACATATCGCTTTCATCTACAGTTCCATCCAAGCGCGTTATAGTGTAGATTGGTTTTCTAATTTTTTTATTTTCAATTGCTTTCTTATTTAATTTTTCTAAACCTTCTGCATTAAAAGCCTCCTTGGGGTCGTTATTATATTCTTTAATGTGTTGTAAAAAAAGATTGTTGAAAGCATTGTTTCGTTTTTCATCTTCTGAAAAATAGGGGAAATCATTTTTCATTTTTTCAATAGTCAGTTTCTCTACATAATCTTTATTTGTCAATTTCATTCTTTTGGTTTTGTAAGGAATAAATTCTGCAATCCTTATGTTTTCAAATTCTAGACCGTTTAGAATGTAAACTGTTTTTTTTCTTGTTCCATTGGAAACCTTCTTTGAATTTTTCTGAAGATATTTTTTTATCTCATCATTAAGTGTATTGGTTTCAGTTAAAGCAATACCTGTTCGAAAAATCACATCTTTAATAATTGGTCTTGCTGTTTGATCGTAAATGTAGCTTGCTGTTTTTCTTTTTTCTTTATCCTGTTCAACTTTCATTCGTTCGATCTGTACTTTAAATGCTTCTGGTACTGAAACCGATTTCGTTTCCTTTAACCAAATAACACCCAGGGGCTCTTTAAACATAGATTTCCGAACGGACATCCACTTCTCATTTGGCTTTTGCAGTTTAAAATCTTTCTTAGGTTTTCCGTTTTCAACTTTCAAATAAGCTGTTCTGTTTTTGGGTTGAGAAATTATTTTATTATTTATTTTAAAAGTTACTACTATCTGCTCTAATTGTTCCTTTGCTTGTTCTGTAAAGCTATCCCAAGGTTGGCGGAAGTCCCTTATTTTTTTACTTATGGGATTAGTAATTGCTAAACGTATTCTACGATGCTCATCATCCGTATCGGCAGCATTTAATGTGTTTAAATACCTGATATGCTCGCGTGTAGTTGATGCAACTATTAAAGCATCTAAAGCGTGATGACGATGATCAATGCGTTTTGTATCCAGTCCCTGATTTTCTTTAACATTGAAATGAAAAATTGGATTGCCGTATTTGTCTTTATCATGTACTATATAGGTTTTTCCCGCGTTATTTTTTTCTAATCTTTCAAATCGGGGTTTAATAATTTCTTTCCAAACGCTATGTAAGCCCCAATTTTTCTTTAACTCTGACGTAATCATTCCACCGGTAAAAACTATCCCATTTTCTTTTTTTGTAATGGGTGCAAGTAATTCAGAGAGTTTTCTGCCTATGTAGCGGGTGTCGTTTAACTGACGTTCTACAAAATCTTCAGGAGATTCTGTTGCCAAAAGATTTTTTCGTTTTTGCTTTTGGAATTTAAACGTCTCACTGCAATATTTATCGTACTCATCGTACATAAACAAGGTATATTCCACATCTCCATATTTGCATTTCCCTTTACTGTCTGCTATGAAGCTTGCAGCGAGTTGTTTATCTTTGGCTTTATTTACTCCCCATTCAGCAATAACTAAGTTATTAAAGCTATCATTTTTCATTTTGGCCTGAGGAATAATATGCTCTATTTCGTATTGGTTGATATCAAAAAGTTTACTAAGCGGAATGATTTTTCCTGTATAAGGGGAACGGCAATTTTGACTCAGCCATAGCACATATTTTTTTATTTCTTGTTCTGTTGGAATTTTTTCATCTTTTACTTTCTTTGCCCATTCAAATTCAGACTTAGGGTTTAGATTTCTCCATATCCTAAATTTATCAATATCTACAGGGCTTTCAGGATTTGGATTTACTTTAAAACTTGTCGTTTCAATTTTGGTTTTCCATTCAAATTTCCCGTCTTTAAAATCAAATGGCTTTGTTTTATCTTCATCAACATGTTGATCAAATCCATCATTTATTAATTCGTAGAGCAATTGTTTTATCCTTTGCTTCTCATCAAAATTTGATTTTTGAGTATCGGATATTTTTTTTCTTTCATCAGTATTATTTTTCAAATCTCGTCCCAACTCTATGTGTATTTCATCAATATTGCCATATTTTTTCCAAATATCTCTCACTAAAAACATAGTTTCTCTAGCAACTTGCTCTACTACAGGGTTTCGTAAACTATTATTGGGTATTTCCTTTTGAATGTAACTTGTAAACTGTTCGATAGAATCAACGGGCTTTATCACCTTTTCCGAATGCTTGTTATAAATTAAATATCCTGCTTGGTATGTATTTAGCCCTTTTGTTAAATGTTCTTTGCCGATAAAGCTTTTTAATACTTGTTTTTTTACATCATCATCCGCTATCTCTCCAATCCTTCTTGGGTTATGTTCAATGGATTCTAATCTTTCTTCAATTTTATTCGCATTTGCTTTTATTTGATCTGTCATTTCTTTTTCATTCCAGTACTTGCCACAGCGCATAACCGGCAAAAGCTTTTTTATGGCGCAAGCCGAATAAGAGCCATATTCTTTTTTTAATTCCGAAAGTTTCTCAAATGCTTCAATGGCTTTATTTTTATTCTCATTCTCGGGCAGAAGTTTTTTAAGAGCGTTTGCAATTCCTTTTTTAGATTTTTCTTCATCTGACGATGTAATGGAATAATCAATATGCCATAACCTCATTAGCTTATCCTTATCCTCTAAAATTGCTTCGCCGTTAAATTCTACTTTTTTGAAAACAGAACGATAACGAGCTAAAGTTTCATTTCCCTTTAAAGCATCACGATTAGCAAATAGGTTTATTCGGTGTGAGTGAACATCTCCCTTTTTTGCAATGACAATATCATTTTGCCTATTACACTCCTTAATTGTTTCTAAAGTATCTTTTTCAGAAATACTTACCTTAGACTTGAATAAATCAAATAGTTTTTCTTTAACTGACTCGTTGATATATATATCTGATCTATCAATATCTATTTTGGTCTTGCCATCTATTTTTTCTTCACGTTTTAGAATCTTGATGTTATGAATATCTTGCCAAATACGAAACTCTTGAAAAAGAGGAGAGGAACGAGGAATGCATTTTAATCCATACGTTTCACCATCAATTCCTTTACGTTTTTCATAACGACATTCACTAATTGAACTTTTTTGTGATTTTAGTTCGCGTTGATAGTAGATTATGTCTTTGCTAAGAATATGAAGCAAGTCATTATTTTCAAACTCTTTGAGTTTTGCAAGTTTATATTTAGCCTGAGTGGGATAAAGAATTTCAGCCAATTTAATACGAGTGTTTTTGTCTGAGTTTAATTTATTCAATTCGGGATTGAGTTTGCATTGCACTTCCCAAATAGCTTCCAACTCTTTTTGATAACGCCAACGATAAACAGGATACTGGCGGACTTTGAAATTGCGTTTGGCTTTGTACGCTCCTTTTATCTGCTCATAAAAGTATTCTCCTGGTGTTCTGTAGTCGTTAATTTTTTCATCTAATGCCGTTGTGCATAGTGCCCAATCCTTTTCTTCAGGCATTTGTGGTTTGAGTTGAGTCGGCTTGCCATTCTTATCAATTTTTTGTATAACTAAAAAAGTAAATTCTTTTTTCGCAATCTTTTCACCTTTATCATTAATTTCTTTTGCCCAATCAGGCTCTTTCTTGCGATTTTCTTCCCAAGTATGCATACGGGGGTCCTCGGCTTTTATTGTGTAAACATTGGTAATATTTCCTTTTTTGTCTTTCTTTTCTTCTTTAAATATTACTGATTTAATTTTTGTTATGGATACAAATTGTGTTTCAATTCCGTTTTCGCCAAAATCATTTTTTTCCTTTCGGCTTACAAATTCATCATAAGGCAAAACATTTGTATCCTTCAAATCCTTCCTACTACTTTTAAATCCTCTGCGTTGATTAAGTAAATAAAGAATCCGGACAAGTTCTGATATTTCAATTTTTTCAGTAATCGCTTTTTTACGTAAGTAATAAACAATCCAATCTTCAGGCACAATGCTTTTTCCTCCTTTTCTGCCACTTTTCTTTTTGCTTTTTTTTCCTTCAATCCCAAGATCCTTTTCAAATCCCTCTATTGTTTCATCAGAAAATGGGATTTCATCACTGATTTTTAATGAATATCCGTTTTCATTTATATCCTGTTTAAATTTACGTGAGTTATCAAGTGGAAAATCTTGATTAATCCAACCGAGTGCCTTAAATACTTTTATTAACCTAGCTCTGCGAAGCTTGTACCTATGTTTTAATCTTCTTGCACCTCGTTTTTGTCTCCTAAATGCAGCTTTGGTATCGGCTGGAGTACCACTTTCAAATTTTTGCAAATAGTCTCCATCCATTGGAATAATCCTACTTCCAATCCATTCTATATTACCTTCCTTACCATAATCTTCAAATTTATCGGGTAAATTAATAAGAGCTGCACCTATTGAATTTGTGCCAATGTCTAATCCTAAAATTTTTTTCATGGTTATAGTTTTATTTATAATTTTGTAATGAAGCAAATCACAATAAGGATTTTATTCCGTAGTGAGGCTCGCCTCAACAAGTTTTTGCCCTTGTACTTAACAGGGGCTTTTTTATTTTAATATTTTTAGTCCATTATAATTAAGGGTTATTCTCCCGATACTTCGGGATGAAAACATTTAAGGCGGGAGTAACATCTCGCCTTTTCTTTTTTTGTTGCTAAGTAAATAAAAAACCGAGAACCTTACAACTCGATAGTTAGAGTTGTAAGCCTTAAGTCTAAAATTTAATATTACTGCCTTCTCCGGATACTCCCACCCACTTCTCCGAACAGCCCCTATTCTTTACATTTTGCATTAACCTCTGCACATATTGCCTCAAGCTGTGGTCATTATGCGGCAATATGAGGTGTTGTTGAGTTTTAATGAGCACATTTTGTTGCATTATGATCTCCTGTTGCTGCAACATCTGCTCATAAAGGAAGAGCCTGTTCACAGGATGATGCTTTATGAGCGCATATTGCCCCAACCTCTGTTCATGATGGAGCAATATGTGTGCATACTGTACCAATATGAGCAGATATTGCGTTAACACCTGCTCATGATGGCGCAATATGTTTGCATACTGCATCAATATGAGCAGATATTGCGTTAACATCTTCTCATGTTGGTGCAATAGGTACTCATGATGCATCTTCCCTTAAAAAGCAATAAAATTTTTCTGCTATTGTTAAGATTTGTTAAATGCAAAATATACAACTGCGCTTCCTGTTGTATGGGGTAACACTCGCCGCCTTTTGTTTTTCTGCAGGTAAACAAGCAAGGCCGTGGGTGTTACCCAAGCAGGTGGTTGTTGCGCCTCTCACCTCATGCAAGGGTAAAATAAAAAGCAGGGGCGCAAAAAAAACAAACCATTATGAAAACAAAAGTGAAGTTAGGAATGCAGAGAATGAGCGTAACGGAGTTGCTGGGCTTTGCAACGCAGGTGGTATCTAAAATGACGGGTAATTCATTCTTCCCTTCACCGATACCTACGCTTGATGCAGTGAACGGTGCAGTGGTAGCATTGCAAAACAGTTATAACAAAGCGCAGGGTGGAGGACCCGAACAAACGGCTGCCATGCACCAAAGCAAGGATCTGCTACAGGATATGTTAACCGCTTTGGGACACTATGTAGAGAATGTAGCCAACGCCCCTGCCAATGCCGAAACAGGAGGGGAGACCATTGTGCTAAGTTCAGGAATGGCTACGAGGCAATTCACTCCCGTACAAAGGCAAGTATTTACTGTTAAAAACGGTAAATTACCGGGTACGGCCGAGTTGCTTGCTTCGGGTCTTAAGCGCGGTTCTCATGAATGGCAGTACGCAGCCGATCCGCCCACAAATGGCTGGACAGATGCCGAACCTACTGTTCAGGCAGCTACCGTTATCGTAGGGCTTGAACCGGGTAAACGCTATTCTTTCAGACACCGGGCTATATTAACCGACGGTCCTGCTGCATGGGAAGATCCTCAAAGTATTATAGTAATATAAGTTGTTGAGGGTTAATCAAACAAATGCCTCTGCTTGTTCTCGAGAACGGGTAGGGGCTTTGTTTTTGAAAG
>CAZCJN010000139.1:5325-6718 GCA_964498865.1 uncultured Bacteroidia bacterium | reverse complement strand
GATCGTGGAAGGAAATTTAAGCAAGCAGTAAAATCTCTTTGATTATATAATAGAGAGTCGTTAAATAAAGAGTTATGAAAAATATATTGACTAAGATACAAGGAGATAAGGCAATATGGATTATTGTCGTTCTTCTTTCTATTTTATCTATACTGGCAGTGTATAGTTCTATCGTTACACTTGCATATAAATATAAGTCAGGCGATACGGAGTATTATCTACTTCGCCATTTTTTCTTTATTGTGTCGGGGTTTGTATTGATGTTCTTTACACATAAAGTAAGCAGTGGTTTTTATTCCCGTTTCGCTGTTATTGCTATGATAGTAGCAGTTCCGCTCTTATTTATCACTCTTATTTCCGGATCTAATATTAATGAGGCAAGCCGGTGGTTGAAAATTCCTGTAATTGATCAAACCTTTCAAACTTCTGATTTTGCAAAAATTGCACTTATATTATACGTAGCTAGAACATTGTCTGTGAAACAAAATGAGATTAAAGATTTTAAAACTGCTTTCCTTCCTATTATCGTACCGGTAGTTATTGTTTGCGTACTCATTCTGCCTGCCAATTTTTCTACAGCAGCTATGTTGTTTACTACTTGCTTGGTGTTAATGTTTGTCGGAAGGATCAGTTATAAACATATACTATCGGTTATCGCTTCAGGGATAATAGCAGTATTTATTTTAGGAGTGATTATTTGGAATTTCCCCAATTTTATTCATCGTGGTGCAACATGGAAAGCACGTATAGAAAATTATATTGATGGAAAGAGTGAAGTTAATTACCAGGTAGAGCAGGCAAAAATTGCAATCGCTACCGGTGGTATTATGGGAAAAGGACCTGGTAAAAGCACACAACGTAATTTCCTTCCACATCCTTATTCCGATTTCATTTATGCAATTATTATAGAGGAGTATGGATTATGGATGGCTGTATTAGTTGTTTTACTTTACCTGATCTTATTATACAGGGCTATTCGTATTGCTACAAAGTGTCAAAAGATCTTTCCGAGTATGTTGGCATTAGGTTGTTCTTTCATACTTGTTTTTCAAGCAATGATAAATATGGCGGTCGCCGTTAATCTGGTTCCTGTAACAGGTCAACCATTGCCATTAGTTAGCATGGGCGGTACTTCTATTTGGTTTACCAGCATAGCTATTGGAATGATATTAAGTGCAAGTACAGAACTAGAAAAAGCAAAAACACAGAAACCAATTCAAGAGAAGAAGAGAATGACTGTACAGACAGTATGATGGTTTAAAACAGATTAAGATATTAGAAAAATGCGTTTTATCATTAGCGGAGGAGGAACAGGCGGGCATATTTTCCCGGCAATTGCCATCGCTAATGCATTAAAAGAGATAGATAAGAATGTAGAAATACTTTTTGTTGG
>CAZCJN010000139.1:0-5225 GCA_964498865.1 uncultured Bacteroidia bacterium | reverse complement strand
CGGAATGGAAAAATATTTTTCTAAGGACAAAATTATACTTTCGGGTAATCCTGTTAGGCAAGATATTTTATCTCTTGATGGTAAAAGAGATGAAGCCATGAAGTTCTTTGGGTTAGATACTCAAAAGAAAATTTTATTGGTAGTGGGAGGAAGCTTAGGAGCCAGAACCATTAACGAAAGTATAGGAAGTAATTTGGAGTTGTTGAATAAGAATAATATACAAGTGATTTGGCAAACAGGTAAAACTTATTTAGAAACGGCAAAACACCAATTTAAAAATGAATATGGATGGCTCGGCCCATTTATCTCTAAGATGGATTGGGCCTATGCAGCAGCTGATGCTGTAGTGTCAAGAGCGGGAGCTATTTCACTTTCAGAACTGGCTTTGGTGAAAAAGCCTTGTATTCTTATTCCATCTCCCAACGTTGCTGAGGATCACCAGACAAAAAATGCAATGCGGTTAGTAAATAATGATGCAGCTTTACTAGTTAAAGACAATGAGGCGAGACAAAAGCTTAGTACAGAAATTATTACTTTGATGTTAGATAAGCAAAAGCAAATTAAGTTAAGTGAAAATATTTATAGAATGGCATATCCTGCTGCTGCTGCAACGATTGCAGAAGCAGCAATGAAACTGGCTATGAAGAATAAATAACATGCCATATATGGCATGTTGAGAAAAATGAAATTAATAAGCTAATTTTTATAATTAGTTTAAAAAGATAAACAATGGTTGATAAAATTAAATATATCTATTTCCTTGGTGTAGGGGGAATAGGAATGAGTGCCATTGCGCGGTATTTTAATGCAATGGGAAAATCAGTAAGCGGGTATGATAAAACTAAAACAACCCTTACCGAAGAACTAGAAAGTGAAGGCATACAAATACATTATGATGATGATATTAATTTGATTAGCGCTGCAATAAAAGATAATAAGCAAGATGCGCTCATCGTACTTACACCTGCAGTTCCTACTGATCATTCAGAATTAAATTATTTTCAAAAAAATGATTTTACGATTAAGAAACGTTCAGAGGTGTTAGGAATGATTACCAAACAATCATTTACTATTGCTGTTGCAGGTACACACGGAAAAACTACCACATCTTCTTTAATTGCTCATATTTTAAAATCATCGGAAGTAGATTGTACTGCTTTTTTAGGTGGTATTGCCCAAAATTATGGTACTAATCTTTTATTAAGCGAGAGAATAAAAGAGAAACAAAAAAGGTCTAAAATAAAACCTATTACTGTTGTTGAAGCAGATGAATACGATCGTTCATTTCTTACGCTTCATCCGGATATCGCTGTTATTACTTCTGCCGATGCTGATCATTTAGATATTTACGAAGATAAAAAGCAACTGGAAGAATCTTATGCAAAGTTTGCCTCGCAAGTGAAAGATGGAGGTATATTAGTTATTAAAAAGGGGCTCGATAAAGTTTTGGTTTTTGAAAAAAATGGAAAGAAAATAAATACTTATTCGGTGCATCAGCACTCCTCTGATTACTATGCAAGGAAAATATCCATTAAAAAAGGGGAGTATGTTTTTGATGTTGTAACTCCTGAAGCTACTATGCATGAAATGGTTTTAGGTATACCCGGTAAACATAATGTTGAGAATGCGGTAGCAGCTATCGCTGTTGCCCAAAACATGAATGTATTTTCCGGAAATATTAAGAATGCCCTCGCATCATTTAAAGGAGTAAAACGTAGGTTTGAGTACCATGTTAAAACTAACGACTTGGTTTATATAGATGACTATGCTCACCACCCTGAAGAGCTCCGTGCTTGTATTTCAGCAGTAAAAGAAATGTATCCGTCTAAAAAAATTACAGGAGTGTTTCAACCTCATTTGTTTACCAGAACCCGTGATTTTGCAGATGAATTTGCTCGTAGTTTAGAATTACTGGACGCAGTTATTTTGTTAGATATTTATCCGGCACGTGAAAAACCGATAGAAGGAATTACTTCCGCTATGTTGCTTGATAAGATCAGATCAAGTAATAAAAAAGTAATTTCTAAAGAAGAATTAGTTGCTGAATTAAAAGAAAGGAAATTGGAGGTGCTACTGACGTTAGGTGCCGGGGATATTGATACCCTCATTGAGCCTATCAAGAATGAATTAATGAAGATAGAAGCTGTTTAATTTAAAAATGTATGAAACTATTTAAAAAAATATTTCAGATTGTTGTTTGGGTTATTGCAATTGGAACTTTGGGTGTAGTCTTTGCATTTGTTCAGGAAAAAGAAGAAGAGCAGTTATGCAGTAAAGTGAATATTGATATAGAGCGCAACCCATTACAAGAAAATTTTTTTGTTGAAGAAAATGCAATTCGTACACTTATTGCTCAAAAATTCGGACAAATAGAAAATGCCCCTTTAAAAGACATAGATGTAAATGCACTTGAACGTATTATGTACTCTAATCCTTGGGTTCAGAAGGCCGATGTTTATCTTTCAATTGATGGGATCACTAATATTGAAATTATACAGCGTAATCCCTTATTAAGGATCATTAATAAAAGCGGTGTAAGCTATTATATAGATTCAACTGGAAAGCTAATGCCCTGGTCTCCTGATTTTACTGCCCGTACTATTATTGCAACCGGAAATATTAGTGAGACCTTTGAGACATGGCAATCACATACTATAGAAGAAATAATTAACAACGATACGCTGAAAACTCAAACGCATTTGGATGACTTATACATGATGACAAAATTTATCTTGGCAGATGGATTCTGGTCTGCATTTGTTGAGCAGATATATTTGAATAATAATAATGAAATAGAACTGGTGCCAAAAGTTGGAAATCACAAAATCATTTTTGGTGATTTACAAAATATGGAAGAAAAATTTTGGAAGTTGAAAGTATTTTATAAAGAAGGATTGAATTATACAGGTTGGGACAATTACGATACCTTAAATCTTAAATACAATAATCAGGTAGTGTGTACTAAAAAGAAAATAAAACCTATATCTAATAATAAATAGCATACTCATAATAATATGAATACCGAATCAATTAATCCTATCCAGAACACCGACATTATTGTTGGTTTAGACATTGGCACAACTAAAATTGCTGTACTGGTCGGTGTGAAAAATGAGAAAGGAAAAATTGAAATCTTGGGGATGGGGAAAGCTCCGTCATTGGGAGTAAGGCGTGGGGTAGTTGCAAATATTGAACAAACCGTGCAAGCTATACGGACTGCTGTGGAAGAAGCAGAAAAAAAATCAGGTGTAGAAATTAAATCTGTGCATGTGGGGATTGCCGGCCAGCATATCAAAAGCTTAAAGCATAGTGGCTCGCGTATCAGAGAAAATGTAGATGTGCCTATTGTACAAAAAGATGTTGATTCCCTTATTGATAGCATGTATAAATTAGTTATGTTGCCGGGAGAAGAAATAATACATGTATTACCTCAGGAATATACAATCGACAGTGAATCAGGAATTAAAAACCCTATAGGACACGAAGGTGTTCGCTTAGAAGCCAACTTTCATATTATTACGGGACAGATGGCTGCTGCAAAAAACATTAAGAAATGTGTGGAGAAAGCAGGTTTGCAAGTGATAGACCTTATTCTTGAACCAATTGCATCTTCATCCGCCGTATTGAGTGAAGAAGAAAAAGAAGCAGGTGTTGCGTTGGTGGATATTGGAGGGGGAACAACGGATATTGCTATCTTTTACGACAAAATAATTCGTCATACTGCAGTAATTCCATTTGGTGGAAATGTTATTACCGATGATATAAAAGAAGGTTGTTCTATACTTGCTAAATATGCCGAAGAGCTAAAAATAAAATTCGGGTCTGCATTGGCTAAAGAGAATCAAGATAATGAAATCATAGTCATACCGGGGTTAAAAGGTAGAACTCCCAAAGAAATATCTACAAAAAATCTTGCTTCTATTATTGAAGCAAGAATGAAAGAGATTTTAGATTTAGTAGCCTTTGAAATTAAAAATTCCGGATTTGAAAGAAAATTAGCTGCTGGTGTAGTGGTAACAGGAGGTGGCGCCCAGTTGAGACACATGAAACAGTTAGTTGAGTATTGTGTAGGAATGGATACCCGTATTGGTTACCCAAATGAGCATCTTTCAAAAGGAGCTGAAGATGTAACCAGCCCACTTTTCTCAACAGGGGTTGGCTTAGTATTGCAAGGATTTGATGAATTAGAAGTTGAAAAATCGAGAAATACTCATCCTCATGCCGAAATTATTACTACTCATTCTAAAAAAATGAGAGGTAATTTCTTTGACTCTCTCTTTTCTAAAACAAAGAAATTGTTTGATGAAGGAGATGATGAGTTTAAAGAGTAATTATAAATAAGAAGGATTTAGCATTTTGTCAATGTGCTGTGAGGTAAAGTATTAAGTATCCGGCTCAAATTTTGTTAGGATAGCACCTTGCTATAGTATTTCTTTACTATAGCTCCCTTTTATAATACTACAATTTCATATATTCGCGTTCATATAATTTTAAACTAAAAACTATGGGAAAAGGTGATATTAGAAGTAGAAGAGGAAAAATATGGAGAGGTACTTATGGAGTAACTCGTCCTCAAAAAACGAAATCGGTTGGCGCTGCTTCTGCAAAAGCGGTAGCTTCTGATGAGAAAAAAGCAGCTAAAACAGCTAAAAAAAAGAAGCAAGACGCATAGGCTTTGGTGTAGAAAAAGCTTTTTGTTTTTTTAAAACACCTGATCCGAATAATGTAAAATCATATTTAGTTGGATCATTTTTATCGAATTTTTTTAAACGACTGGTAAGTTCTTCAACAGAGCGCCAGTCGTTTTGTTTCCTGCTAAGTAAGCCCAACTCTCTGGCTGTATTGCCTGAGTGTATATCTAAAGGACATAGAAGGTCTTTAGGATAAATATTTTTCCAAATACCAAAGTCTACACCTCGTTTATCGTCTCTAACCATCCATCTTAAAAACATATTCAAACGTTTACAAGCACTTCCATTTAATTTACTTTTTAAAGGGGGAGAAGAGATATGTTTTTGAGTTCTTGGTGGGTGTTTAATGGAGAAAAATATATTTCTAAAATGAAGAATGGCAGATCGTATATCATCTCCTATAAAAACATTCTCTAATGATTCATGTTTTTTATAAATATTTTGGAGTGATTGTATAAAAAACAGGCAATCTATTTCATTAAAAGTTCTGTATTTAAATCCCCTGAATTTAATCAAGTCTTTTTTAGTATGATT
>CAZCJN010000138.1:0-6801 GCA_964498865.1 uncultured Bacteroidia bacterium | reverse complement strand
CAGCGTTATAAAGGGTTAGGGGAAATGAATGCTGAGCAGTTATGGTCAACCACAATGAACCCGGAGCACCGTATTTTAAAAAGAATTACCATTGAATCGGCAGCTGAAGCAGATCGTATTTTCTCTATGCTTATGGGAGATGATGTCCCACCTCGCAGGGAATTTATTGAACGAAATGCAAAGTATGCGAAGATAGATGCCTGATTCTTCCACGAAGTATATTAGTTGATAGCATGCTTTAGATATTGAGCATGATGGTAGTCTTTTACCTGAAAAGACTATTTTATCCATAGAAATAGTATATTTTATGTCATAAAAAATTTTGATATAAATTTGTTTATTACTCATTTTTACACAAAATAATAAATCCTACTATGAAAAAAGTAATTTTTACTACTATCTATTCAATTTTTATCGGTCTAAGCTGCTATGCGGGTACAGAACCAAATGAAAAGCCACTTAATATCAGCGAGCGTAATCAAAAAATTTATGAGGTCACTAAGAAAAATTTAGCTTCTTTTCTAGAAAATATTCCTGCCGGGTTTGAAAGCCAACATGGTTTTAGCAGTCGTTCAGAATTTGCAAAAGCGGTTGCAGGCCCTGTTTATACGATCGTTGGTGTTGATGAAAATTGGAACACATTTTCTACTAATCTTTATAACATTCCTGTGCTTGTTAATAATGAGTATAGATCAATGATTACAGTTTCTGAAAAAGACGGAGTGTATGAGATACAAACTGTTGGAGCGGCGGCGGCGGGCACGTAGTGGTGGGTTGTGGTTATAATCAAACTACAAAAGCAATCACTATGATGGATTCCTGGCAAAATAATGGTATGACCACTAAGTCCTATAGTTCAGGTTCTTCCATTTCTACTAACTCAGGTTCCGGTACCTGGGCAGAAACTCTGGTTTTAACTACTAATCCTTCTACGGGGATAAAAAACATAGATAATACCAGTACAATAAATATCTTCCCCAATCCTTCTAATGGAGAGGTAACCGTTCAATCAGCAGAAATGATAAAGGCGGTAAATGTTTATAATAGTATGTGTCAATTAGTTAATAGCAAAAATGCTGTTGCACATAAATCGATCACTATTAATATTAATACAAGTGGTTTATATTCTATACAAACTGTTACAGAAAACGGAGTATCTAATAAAATGGTAGTTGTAAAATAAAGGATAGATAAAGAAGCAATAAGAAAGGCAATCGTACGATTGCCTTTCTTATTTTACCCCTGCAGGTTGTTTCTTTAATAAATAAAATTTCCTATTAGTTGTTTTTGTAGAGTGTCATTGCATTTACAACTCCTGCATTATCGGTATTTGATCCATACATGGTTCTATTGTCAGAACTGATCTTAAAGGTGAATCTCAAACTTTCATTCGTAGCCAGATAATAGGCTTTTGAAATGTGTACAGTTCCATCAATTTCTCCGTTTGATGCATCGTATCTGCCCTGGCCTTCAATAAATCCGATATAACTACCAACTCCGCTAACCCTAACTTGTCCGTTATTAAATACCCATTGAACGGTCCCATCCGGGGTAACCCAATTTCCATTAATTAAGAGTGCAGACACTTTATTAAAAGAAGTGGAGGGATCTTTTTCAATTACATCACCCAATTGAGAATTCTCGATATCTTCAGATCGGTTAAAAGAGGCACGACTGTTTTTACTTTCAAGCAAGGCTAAGTATTTGGTATGTAAACTATCGTAACGGGAGATATAACTACTTAGTATAACGTTTGTTTTTTCCAAGGCCTCTGTACGTTGTTTTTCCTTCTCCGAGTCATTTTGCTGGTGTTGATCGGTTTTAATGGCGGAGGTCACATAATAGGTAACCAATACACTAATGGCAGTGGTAAGAGCACCTTTTAATAAATCGTTAAACATATTTGTTTTTGGTTTTTCACTCATGATAAGATTAATTTATGTCAAATATCTAAATGTTTTTCTATGTAGAAAGAATGGGCGTAGAATTTAGGCTTTCATTCAAGCATTCATTTTATAAATTTCACTACCTTCACAGCCGAAAGGTTGTTTAACTTCCCATTATTTTAGTATGTCAGCAGGTACAAAATATATTTTCGTTACAGGAGGTGTTACCTCCTCATTAGGTAAGGGCATTATTTCAGCTTCTCTTGCTAAATTATTACAGGCAAGAGGCTATTCCGTTACCATTCAAAAGCTAGATCCATATATAAATATTGATCCGGGAACCATGAACCCCTATGAACATGGTGAATGTTATGTTACTGATGACGGAGCAGAAACCGATCTTGACTTAGGGCATTATGAGCGTTTTTTGAGTGTACCCACTTCCCGGGCCAATAATGTTACTACGGGCAGGATTTATCAATCCGTAATAGAAAAGGAAAGACGTGGGGACTATTTAGGAAAAACCGTACAAGTGATTCCGCATATTACCGATGAGATAAAATCGCGTATTCGTTTGCTTGGTAAGACCGGTAAATATCAAATTGTGATTACCGAGATAGGTGGTACGGTAGGGGATATAGAATCACACCCCTATGTAGAAGCGGTACGACAGATGAAATGGGAAATGAATAAGGATTGTTTGGTAGTTCATCTTACCATGATTCCTTACTTATCTACAACCGGGGAATTAAAAACCAAGCCTACTCAACATTCCGTAAAAACACTTCTAGAATATGGAGTACAGCCTGATATATTGGTTTGTCGTACAGAACATAAGCTGAATAAAGACATACGTAATAAGGTAGCTTTATTTTGTAACGTTGAGCCTGAAGCAGTAATAGAAGCGATGGACGCAGCTACTATCTATGAGGTGCCATTGCTAATGGAAAAAGAAAAGCTAGACCTGGTAGTTTTAAATAAGTTGCATTTACCGGTGCCTGAGAATATTTATTTAGATGACTGGAAAGAATTTCTACATAAGTTACTTAACCCCAAATTAGAAATCAATATTGGCTTGATAGGAAAGTATGTAGAGCTTAAAGATTCATACAAATCTATATCTGAAGCCCTTATACATGCAGGGGCGATTAATAATTGCCGGGTAAATATTCAATGGATACATTCTGAATGGATCAATGAAGAGAATGTTTCGGAAAAATTAAATAACCTGGCTGCCATAATTGTGGCTCCGGGTTTTGGTAAGCGTGGCATAGAGGGGAAAATTACCGCTATTCGATATGCCCGTGAAAATGAGGTGCCCTTTTTGGGTATTTGTTTAGGGATGCAGTGTGCTGTTATTGAGTTCGCCCGTAATGTAATGGGTAAAACAGATGCACATTCTACAGAAATTAATCCTTCCACCTCTAATGCTGTAATTGATCTGCTTGAAACACAAAAGCAGGTAACTCATAAGGGAGGTACCATGCGTTTAGGCGCTTATCCATGCCTGTTAAAAGAAGACACTAAAGTATATTCCGTTTATAAAAAGAAAGAAATTTTTGAAAGACACCGCCATCGTTATGAATTTAATAACGAATACCTTAACGATATGGAAAAGGCAGGTATGATTGCTTCCGGAATAAACCCGGAAGGCGGCCTGGTTGAAATTGTTGAGCTAAAAGACCATCCTTGGTTTATTGGTGTGCAATTCCATCCTGAATATAAGAGTTCTGTTGCGAATCCGCATCCTCTCTTTGTAAGCCTGGTAAGTGCTGCTATACAAGTAGGTGCATTAAAAAAAGTACATAGTCATTAAATAGGACTTTTGTGTCTTTTTGGCACTCATACTGCTTTACGCATTAATACTATCTTTGCGCACTTTTACAAAAGAAAGTTATAATTAATATGGATAAAAATTCCATCACCGGTATTGTTTTAATTTGTGCTCTTATGTTTGGGTGGATGTGGTACTCAGCTCCCAGCAAAGAGGAATTGGAAAAGCAGAAAAGATCAAAAGATTCTTTAGAATTAGTAACTGCTCAAAAGGAGGTAAATAATCAAGGAGATAAGTCAGTTATACAAACTTCTAATGACACTTCATCTGTTTCAACCGCTGCTAATGATTCTACTCAAGCAGTTGCCTTAAAAAACAAGTTCGATGTTTTTGCTTCAGCAGCGAAAGATACGGACGCCTTTTTTGTTCTTGAAAATGAAAAATTAAAAGCCACTATTTCTAAAAAAGGAGGTAGGGTTTCGTCCGTAATTTTAAAAGAATATAAACGATTCGATGGTTCTCCTTTAGAGTTATTTGATCAGGAGACGTCTTCTTTTTCTCTATTATTTGATACGGAAAGCAATCGCGTGATTAATACAGGCGATCTGTATTTTATACCTGTTGTAACAAGTGCCACCAATATTGCTATGCGCTTGTATTCAAATGGCGATAGCACGGGTAAGAGTAGTAAGTATATTGAATACAATTATTCAATAGAGCCTAATTCTTATCTGTTGGATGTAAAATTAAATGTGGTGGGAATGCAAGATGTGATTGCATCTAATTTAAATGAGTTTTCCATTAACTGGAAAATGAGGACACCATTCCAGGAAAAGCATAAAGAAACCCAACAACATGCATCTACTGTTTACTTCAAATACCTGGAAGAAGTACCCGACTATATATCTGAAACAAAAGATGAAACGAAACAGTTGAATGCTAAAACTAAATGGGTAGCATTTAAACAACAATTTTTTACCTCGGTAGTTATAGCCGATAATTTTTTTGAGAAAACAGGAGCTGAAATTTCTGCTGCTGCTGATAGTGATCCTGCCTACATAAAATCATTTGGAGCCGCATTTACAATACCGTATTCGCATAAGCAAAATGAAAGCTTTGGAATGAAATTTTACTTTGGTCCCAATCACTTTCAAACTTTAAAGAAATACGATTTAAGCCTTGAAAAGCAGATTCCTTTAGGATGGGGAATTTTAGGTTGGGTGAATAAATTCTTAGTGATTCCCGTATTTAACTTTTTAGATGGTTTCAACCTGAACTATGCTATTATTATTTTGTGTTTAACCTTGGTTTTTAAAATTCTTTTATTTCCTATTGCTTATAAAACATATACTTCATCTGCTAAGATGCGTGTGTTAAAACCTGAGGTTGATGAGATTAATGCAAAGTTCGGGAATGATGACCCCATGAAGAAACAGCAGGCCATGATGGCACTCTATAAGAAAGCAGGTGTAAACCCATTGGCCGGATGCATTCCGGCACTCTTGCAAATGCCTATCCTTCTTGCTCTTTTTCGTTTTTTTCCCGCATCGATAGAGCTTCGTCAGCAAGGATTTTGGTGGGTAACCGACCTTTCTACTTATGATTCGGTATGGGATTTTGGTAAACTTCCGGTTATTGATTTTATATACGGAGACCATGTGAGTATATGGGCCATCCTTTGTACCATTACTACGTTGATATATACCCAAATGAACAGTCAGTTAATGGGGAACCCGGGTTCACAACAACAAATGCCGGGGATGAAATACATGATGTATTTAATGCCTCTTATGTTCCTCCCTTTCTTAAATAAATTCTCTGCCGGCCTGAGCTATTACTATACATTGGCCAATCTTATTTCATTCGGTCAAATGTTTGTGATACGCATGTTTGTAGACGAGAAAAAATTACATGCCCAAATAGAAGCTCATAAAAAGAAACCCGCTAAAGCACCCTCTTCATTCCAACAGAAATTACAAAAGAGACTAGAAGATGCACAAAGACAGAGGAACGGCAGCCCTAAAAAGGTGAAATAACCTTTTCAATTGAAATTTTATATGCCCGATAAGTCATAATGTCTACGCGTTATTTGATAATGTCAGGCCGTTCTAAGATATTGGCAGAACGATATCTTAGAACACAGGAACGTTCTTTTAATTCGTTCTGACGTTCTTCTAGATTGCCTTGACGTTATGTCATATTGCCTGCCCCATATAAGATATTATGTACCCGTTCTTTTAGAACGTGCGAACGTTCTACGATATTGCCCCGGCCGTATTTGATATCGGTCACACGTTCTTTTAGAACGGTCTGCTATTTTAATAGTGAATAGCTGTTTAATGGGTAGTATCCATCAACGTATGTAAGTTAGATTTTGAATAGGAGCGGAAGCAACGACCTCGTTATCCAGAACAACACCTGGTCGGGCGCATCTAACAATGTAGATTACAATGAATCCTTTACATACGATGCTAACGGAAATATTTTAACTTTAACCCGTTACGGCACCTCCGCCCAACAACAAAGCATGGACGACCTTACCTATAACTACTACAGCGGAACCAACCGGCTTGAGTACGTAGAAGACATAGTAGATCCAGACAATTACACTACGGATATAGACGACCAAAACAGCGGCAATTATACCTACGATGAAATAGGAAATTTAAAAAGCGATGCACAAGAAGGAATAAGTGCGATAGACTGGACCGTATACGGAAAAATAAAAAGCATCACCAAAACAGGCTCCGGCGATCATTTGGAATTTAAATACGATGCACAAGGCAACCGCATAGCTAAGATAGCCAAACCAAGTACCACGCTCGGTACGCCCTCTACCTGGACAACCACCTATTACCTGCGCGATGCACAAGGCAATGCCCTGGCTACCTATGAAGATAAACCCAACGATGCCGGTTTTCATATAATGGAAAATGCCCTTTACGGCAGTAGCAGGTTAGGGATCATGAGAAGAGAGATAGACCTCTTAAACCTGCCCTCAGGAGGCGAAGGCCATTACAGCGGTACCCGCGGTAAAAAAGCCTTTGAGTTAAGCAACCATTTGGGCAACGTGCTGGAAGTAGTGAGCGACCAGAAAAAAGGAATAGACGATACCGGCAGCGATGGCATTGCCGACTACTA
>CAZCJN010000137.1:0-6906 GCA_964498865.1 uncultured Bacteroidia bacterium | reverse complement strand
GGAACCGGCACCGGAGGACCCGGCTACAAAATAGATTGTGAGCTAACGGGAGAAAATCAATATCACGACAGGGGTGTATTAAGTATGGCGCATGCAGGAAAAAATACAGGCGGTTCACAGTTTTTTATTTGTCATAGCCGCACTAATACTGCACATTTAGATCGCAAGCACACGTGTTTTGGAAAAGTAGTAGAAGGGTTGGATATTATTGATAAAATAAAAATGGGTGATAAGATTGAAAAAATAGTAATTGTTAATTCATGAATCTCGATCTGAAAAATAAAAGTGCCGTTGTTTGCGGAAGTACCCAGGGTATAGGAAAAGCATCTGCTATTGAACTTGCTTTGCTAGGAGCAAATATCATTCTTGTAGCGAGAGATGAAGAAAAATTAAAGGCAACCTTAAAAGAGTTGGATTCATCCAAAGGGCAAAAACATACTTTTATTTGTGCTGATTTTACCAAACCCGATGAACTAAAAAAGAAAGTAGAAGATTTTGCCTCTAAAAACAGTGTACATATTTTAATAAACAATACAGGAGGCCCGGCCGGCGGGGCTATTACCGATGCAAAAACCGAAGAGTTTTCTCAGGCATTCTCTAATCACCTGCTTTGCAATCATATCCTTGCACAAACCTTTATTGGTGGAATGAAAAAAGAAAAATACGGACGTATCATAAATATTATTTCCACTTCTGTAAAGCAACCTATAAAGGGATTAGGAGTGTCTAATACGATTAGAGCTGCAGTTGCTAATTGGTCAAAAACATTAGCAGGTGAGCTTGCCTCTTTTGGCATTACTGTGAATAATGTTTTACCGGGCGGCACTACTACAGAGCGATTAAAAACGTTGATAGATGCCAGGGCCAAAAAAGCAGGAATATCTTCTGAAGAGGAAACGAAAGAATGGCTTAGGGAGGTTCCAGCAGGAAGATTCGCGGAGGCCTCTGAAATTGCAAATGCCGTAGCTTTTTTAGCCTCTCCGGCTGCTGCTTATATCAATGGAGTAAATGTTCCTGTAGATGGAGGCAGAACAAGTTGCCTCTAAGTTGCTAACCTGATCCTAATTAATCTACTACTTTGATGACAGGTTGTAAATGATACTCATTGTTACCATTAACAACTACCGATTTTTCTGCATCGAAATCGATCAAGACCTGAACAGTAGTATTTGGTTTTATTTGAATTGGGCCCGTAATTTTAATGCCTGTTTGACTACCACTGGGTACAGTAAGGTTATGAGTTACACCCATTGAATCAACTACAAAGTTATTATCGCCTAATAGTAAGCGCATTTCTGTTATTTTACCTTCTTCGAGTTGAGTCGTATTAACTATGGTCGAATCTATTCCGTTTTGCAGAGTAAGTAAATCATAGATGCCACTCGTTGTCGGAAGACTGATCCAATCCGATTTACCTGCTTTAGGAACATTATGAATTTGTACTTCCTTAATATCTATAAGCACTTTTTTATAGGCAGCGGGCGCATCGGTTAATTTTACCCGAATACCTCCAAATTCAGGTTTATTTTTAGAACAAGCGGTGATTAGGAGAATGAGACCTACTACAAGGCCCAATAAAGAATTTTTCATGGCGTTTTAATTTTCGGGTCGCGAATATATACTATTTCTCAATCGATACATATTATAAGAAAAATAATTATCTGTCATTTTTTAATGATAAATGCAATAATTCTAAAAGCAAAAAAATAGGTCTGATTTTTCTATAAAAAAATCAGGGGGTAAAACTTTTCATATTTTTGCTCCCCCTTTAATAATCATATGGCAAATAAAAAAATATCAATAGGTCTTTTTGGCTTCGGTTGCGTTGGACAGGGTTTATACGATGTACTAAATCAATCGCAAGGATTGCAAGCTACTATTGAAAAAATATGCGTACGAGATAAAAGTAAAAAGCGAAAGTTAGATGCTGAAAGATTTACCTTCAACAAAGAGGATATTCTTTCCAGAAAAGATCTCGATGCTGTTGTGGAGCTTATAAGCGATACGGACGCTGCTTTTGAAATAGTAAAAACAGCTCTTTCAAATGGAGTAAGCGTAGTAAGCGCAAGTAAAGAAATGCTGGCGAAATATTTTGCCGAACTTTTTAAACTTCAGCAAAAAAATAATGTTGCTCTTATCTATGAAGGATCCGTAGGAGGGAGCATTCCCATCATCCGAAACTTAGAGGAATATTATGACAATGAGCTCTTACAAAGTGTGCGTGCCATTTTAAACGGCACCTGCAACTATATTCTTACCCGGATGGAGTTGGAGGGGAAAGATTACAACGACGTTCTGAAAGATGCACAAGCAAGTGGTTTTGCAGAAGCCGATCCCTGGCTGGATGTTTCCGGAAGCGATGCCAAGTATAAAATCTTACTCATTTCTATTCATGCTTTTGGTATTCTGTTAAAGCCTGAACAGATCATGAATTTGGGAATACAAAACATACGCTATGAAGACATCCTCTATGCAAAAGAAAAAGGGCTTCGTATAAAATTGATCTCCCGTACAGAAAAAGTAGGTGATAAATACCGTGTCTTTGTAATGCCTCACTTTGTGAACCCCACATCTGAACTCTTTAACGTCTTGTATGAATACAATGCCGTTGAAGTGGAAGGTGCCTTTTCATGCAAGCAAACCTTTACCGGTAAAGGTGCAGGCAGCCATCCTACAGGAAGTGCTGTACTATCCGATATCTCAGCGCTCACTTACAACTACAAATATGGATACAAGAAACTGAAACGATTTGTAGATGCAAACATTGCAGACGCATCCAAACTACTTGATACAGATTTTAAGATAAAAGTATATGTGCGCTTTACAAACAAAAACGAAATTGAGAAGCTCGAAATAGTATCTATAGAAGAGGAATACAAATCATCGAAACACAATTACATAATTGCAAACGTAAATTTCAAATCATTATTCCATTTTGCCAATAATAAGAACAGCAATGTATTTATTTGCGCTGTTTAAAAATCTGTATACCAACAACTATTTGTATATTGCATAACAATTTTATACTATGACTTTAGAGATAATTACCCCTGATAAAAAGCTGTATAGCGGTGAAGTTAAATCCGTAACATTGCCCGGTTCTGCCGGTTCATTTGGCGTTTTAAAAAATCATGCTCCTCTTATTTCTTCTCTTACTAAAGGAACCGTTAAAGTAACCGATGACCAAAAACAATCACATTCTTTTCAAATTAAAGGGGGAGTTGTAGAAGTTTTAAAAAACAAGATCATTGTATTGGCAGAATGAAAGCCCGATCTAAATTCTCTAAACAAGAAAAGGCCACCCCGTCCACTGCTTCTTTCAATCCCAAGAAAAAAAATATCCGGCCCATTTTTAATAAAAAGTGGGCTTTTTTAATTTTTGTATTTGCTTTTGCATTATACGCGAATACACTCAAAAACGAGTATGCGCTCGACGATGATATTGTAGTAGTAAAAAATGCTGATGTGCAATCGGGCATAAAGGGTATAAAAAGTATTCTTACGCACAGCTTTATTTACGGCTTTACCGGGCATAACGATCAATCCTATCGCCCATTCGTTTTAATTACTTATGCTATAGAAAAAGAATTCTTCGGAAACAATCCATCCACAAGACACTTCATAAATATTTTGTTATTTTCCCTGTCATGCCTCCTCCTCTACTACTTACTTGGCAATATATTTTCCTCTTCTCTCTATCCTGCTATTTCAATCTACTTCCCACTGGCTGTAACTTTACTATTTGCCGCCCACCCGATACACACAGAGGCGGTTGCCAATATAAAGGGGAGAGATGATGTAATGAATTTTCTTTTTTTTGAAGGATCTCTTCTTTTCATGTTTAAATATGTAGATGAACGCAAGATCAAGTTTTTATGCTTTAGCATACTGTTTGTTTTTTTAGGACTATTATGCAAAGAGATAGCCGTTACCTTCATTGCAGCCATTCCGCTTACATTATTTTTCTTTAGAAAGCTCTCCTTTAAATCAATTGCTCTGTTAACCTTGCCTTTAATTGGTACACTGGGCGTATACCTGTTGATCCGAAGTTCTGTATTAGACGCCGTAACCTTTGCAGAAAAGATGCAGGTTATCAATAATGCGTTAGCTGCTGCTACAAATGAATCAGACAGGCTTGCTACTGCTATCATGATCCTGGGAAAATACTTTTCACTGCTCTTTTTCCCCCATCCGTTGTCATGGGATTATTCCTTTAATCAACTGCCTATTGTTTCTTTCTCAGATATAAAAGTGCTGTTTGTCATTTTTCTTTTTTTACCTCTATTGATCTACGCCGGATTTATCATTATTAAACGACTTCAAACAAATAACGAACCGGCAACTCATGTAAAACAAAACATATTGGCCTATAGCATTTTGTTTTTCTTCATTACCATGTCGGTGGTATCCAACATTTTTATTTTGATTGGCTCTACACTAGGAGAGCGGTTTTTGCTGACGCCCTCCTATGCTTTTTGCTTGTCTGTTGCCGCTATATTATTTATACCTAAACAAAATACACCGTTACGCCGGTGGAAGTGGGGTTTGCTTATCATTATTACAGGACTCTTTTCTTATAAAACATTCACCCGGAACAAGGAATGGAAAAATAACTATTCTCTCTTTTTATCAGGCGTTCAGGCAAGCCCTAACAGCTCAAGGGCGCAAAGCGCATTGGGTTCTTCTTACAGAGAGCAGGCCGAGAAAGAAACAGATAGAACAAAAGGAGTAGCACTCTATACCCAAGCCATTCAACAATATAAAAATGCTATAGCTATTTTACCGGAGAATACAGAAGCCTTGTATAACCTGGGAGTCTGTTATTATTCAACAGGAGATAAAGCAAATGCTCTAAAAGTATATCAGCAAGTGCTTACTATAACTCCTGAATATACCAATGCAGCCAATAATGCAGGTGTACTTTATTTTGAACAAAAAGATTATAAAACTGCACAAAAATATTTTGAACAGGCTCTTAAGTACGCTCCGGCCAATGCGGATGCATTAGCCAACCTGGGTGCTATTTACCATAACTTAGGAAATATGGAAATGGCCATTGAATATTACAAAAAAGCCTTAGTGCTGAACCCTGCTAACCAAAATACACGCAACAACCTGATGAAAGCTGAAAGATCGATAGGACAATAAATTATTTTTATTTACATGCATTGTCAATGAATTTTTTGGGATTCATTTTAAATGATTCCTTACAACTATACGAATCGAAATAATATTTCTTGCCTTCGTGTTTGTATTTATACGCATCGGCCTTAACTACTTTCATTCCGCAAACAAGGTCTGTCTCACTTGTTGGACCTTCTGTTTGATTTTTTGATGCCGCGCATCCATAAAATAAAACAGATGACAGTTGAATGGTAAGAACCAGGGAGAGCAACTTAAAAATGGTTTTCATAAAAGAGGTATTTTAATCTATCAAAGGTAGCCCGGCATACCCCGTTACAAAATGACTTGTATCAGCATAAGAAATGATTGACATCAGGCCACTTTTTGCCTGAAAACAGAAGGGGTAGAAAAGACTACCCCGCGCCTGCCGGCGGAGGTAGTCTTAATGGATTAGCTACCACTCACTTATAGTTTCCTGAGTTCTTTCACAAATCTCCAAATGGCAAAATGATCCCTTTCGTGTATAAGCTCCATCAGCTCCCTTTTTTGCAGGGGTTCTAATGTCATCTTAGTAGTTTTGATCCGCATAAGAACATAATATCCAGGTCCGAAGGCATTTTCCAATAGATCATGATCGGTTTCATCGTTTTCAACTACAGGTTCAGCTATATCCATAGGGGGTAAAATGCAAAAGATAAATTTTTAGTGAGTGTTTAATTAATAACAAGCAACCCCGCTATCTGTGTGTCCAATAACAATGCCTCCGTATATATAAATCGTAGAGGTTCTGCAGTTCTCTATGGATGCCACCGCTACGTTGGTGCCCATGTTCACCGAAAATACAGAATGCTGATGGGAGCAGGTGTTGAGGTAGCTTGTTATCTGTTGGGCAGTTACGCCGCGGTTTTCCGCCTTGTTCACATTGGTGGCGCTTACACATACTGTTGTCATGGCTACTAATACAGAGAGGAGGAGTTGAGATGTTTTCATACTATATGGTTTTATTGGTTGGTCCTCGGTAGTATTCCCCTCCTTTTATCCTGCCTGCCGCGGGCAGGATAAAAATCTTCAGGGCGCGGGCAATATGGATGGCTCCATTCATTAAGATGAGGCGGCTCGCATTATTGCTAATTCAAAGTAATGTCCTTTTAAAACGGATTTTGGGTAGAAATTGTTCCTGAATTAAGATTAAAGGCTGGAAAGTGTTACATTTGAATAGTTAAAAACGCGGGTATGGAAAACTTATACGCTTTGGTTCAATGCCTTAC
This sequence comes from uncultured Bacteroidia bacterium, assembly GCA_964498865.1. Taxonomy (GTDB): domain Bacteria; phylum Bacteroidota; class Bacteroidia; order Palsa-948; family Palsa-948; genus Palsa-948. The sequence continues at coordinate 514 of CAZCJN010000137.1, read as the reverse complement.
CTCTGCCGAATGGCATTCTTTACAAAAGTATCTTACCTGTTTCTCTACGCATAACCAGGCCCAGTTAAAACAACTGCAACTGGCTAAATTGCTTAAAGAGCCGAATGCATGCCCCAGCCATCAAACCTGCTGCTTAAAAATTTATGGAGTAAAAAAGGATGCCCGCTTCGATGTATTAAAGTCGGCTTTGAAAGAAAAAATATTAGATTTTTTATTAACGGACATTTCTTCGAACAGGCAAAGTGAGTTGGATAAATTGGATCAAGCTTATATTAAAATAAAAAAATTATCTGCTCAATACAAACATTTATTCCATTCAAAACCCAAACCTGCCTTATGCTATGATGTTTTGGATGAAATTATTTCGCTTTCGAAAGAATATGAATATTTTTCAAATGTGGTTGAGTTTCTTCATTTAAAAAGAGTTTCTTTTTTAAGCATGAGAAAGGGAGCTAAAGAATTTGAGGAAATTTCACATGAACTGAACAAGTATGTAATAAAAGGGTCTGTTCCG
>CAZCJN010000136.1:0-6969 GCA_964498865.1 uncultured Bacteroidia bacterium | reverse complement strand
GACAGCTCCAAGCGGTTGATCCGCAAGATCCAAAGTCATATTTTCAGCTGGCCCGTATCCATGGCTACCCAACAACGCAGGCTTGGGATGGGATTGGAAATCCTGGGCGTCTTATTTTCTGTGCCCATGGGACTCCTACTTTTGCGACTTGGCACACTTGCTACATGGCTTTGTTTGAGCATTGTCTCGTCACCACTGCGATTGACATTGCCAAACAAGCTGATAAGTTTCATATTAAAGGTGAAGCAGCCTATCTGAATGTTGTTAGCTCTCTCATCAATTTTTTCCAAAGCTACGCAGACAAGTATCATCATTACAAAGAAGAAAAAATTCTTTTTCCTGAGATGAATAAAAAGAATGAGTTGCTGGAAGAAGGAGTTATAAAAGAAATGCTGGAAAACCATGAAGACTTCCGTGATATGATAAAAAGTATAGAAGCTTTTCTTAATAAAAAAGATTACATGAGAGCGCAACAGCAACTAAATATATACACAGAAGCACTCCTTGACCACATTGCTGTTGAAAATGATGAAGTGTTCCAGATGGCAAAAAGCCTTTTTGATAAAGATGAACTTGAAAAATTGTACTTCCGATTTGATGATTGCGACCGCGAAATTGGAGAGCAGAAAAAAACGGAATTAATAAATCAATTGAACGAAATAAAAGGCATCTCTGATATAAACTAAAATATACCATATGACACCAAACCAGCCACAAATCAAGTTAATGATCACAGAAGACATGATGTTCATAGCTCCCTTATGGGCTTTTGGCACTTTGGGGTGCAATATGTTTTGCAATGCTTTGGACATTACTAAACGTTATTAAACCGTTCATTGATCGGAGAATTGAAGAAGCAAAATCAACAGCTTTAGTAATTGACCTTAAGAGCTGTGCAAATAAATGAAATCATAAATAAGTGTACTACGTGGCAGGAAACTAAAAAGGATAGAAAGGAGATTAACAGAAAGGTTTTCTCGAGGGTAATTATGCTTACGGGAATTTTTCTTTTGTTAGCGGTATTCTTCTTTCTGGTGTTGTGGGGTTTAATGGAACTTAATGCATATTTCAAAATTATAAACTGATGTATAAAATATTTTTTATGAAAGATTCTGAAATCTTGTTGACAGCACTTATTACTGCAATTGTTGTACTAATAGTTGGATTATTAGGTATTAATGTTTATGCTGCATTAGCAACGGAGGCAGACACATCCTCTTACATTTGGAATTGGAATACCCCTTTGTTCTTGCTTTTAATGGTTGTTCTGGGTTTGCTGATAGTATGTATTAAGATGCTTATCAGTATATACAGGTTATCAGGAAGATTAAAGAATGAATTGAATTAAATATTTATTTATCCTGAAAGCATATATTTCTTTTTTAGATTTCTATTCCAGTATTTCCAATTCCTTTCCTGGCTACTGATTATTTCTTTATCATTTATTTTAGTTTATCAATTTCCTAATATAGCTTTCAAATCGATCTTGACTTTTTTCTAAAATGAGAACGGAATTTGCATAATCCGTTTTGGCGAATTGCAGTTTACCTGTATGTTACCAGTGGAATGTTATGTCTTCTATCTGCTGTTCCTGTTTTTATGTCGTTTGTTCTCCGCCATTATCCATATATCCATAATATTATGGGGAAAATTTATGTGATCGTAGTCCTTGGAGTAGTAGTACCAACAGGTCTGTATCTTTCTTTTTATTCAGATGCGACAATATATTTAGGCATATCGGCAGAAATTTGTTTTCTTCTTTTGGGAACAGCCCTTTTTTACACTACCTGGAAAGCCTATGTGCTTATTAAAAAAAGAGAGGTCATTGCACATTGCCATTGGATGATTCGCTCATACCCCCTTGCTTTAGTCACCCCTACCTTCAAAACTATGGTGGTTATCAACTCAGATTTATTTCATATTGAAAGAACTCGTAATGTTCTTTTTTCTTTGTGGGCAAGCCTTATACTTAATTTTCTGATTGTTGAGATGGTGATAAAATAGAAAAGCCGATTTCGTTGATCGTTGTTATGTAAGCTTGCCTGATTGCATTGAATCTTTTGACCATATGCATTCACATACTCAATGAAATGTCCATTGTTAAAAGAAATATAAGAAGATGGCAATCTAAGTAAATTATAAAGAACCTGAAGTCCAATTAGCCGACAGATGTAATGCAGTTTGCAATAAACTTTGATGTAGATTGGGCAAACGATGAGGTAATGGAAGATACGTTGAGATTAGTGGATGATTATAATATTAAAGCTACCTTCTTTGCAACACATCATACCCCAACATTAAAAAATACAAATCTGATATAATCGAAATTGCTATTCACCCTAATTTTAATCCAATCTTAAATGGTGAGCAATACAGCTATAAGAAGCCTATAGACGATCTGATGAATTTATACCCGGAGGCGGTGGGTGTGCGCTCTCATTCTTTTGTAAGTAGTTTACTAATATCTGAATATTACAAGAGTCAAGGAGTCATTTATGAAAGCAATATTTACTACCCTCAACAGTACGAACCATCTTTTGATTATATGGGTTTTTTAGTTCATGTTGTTCCCCTCTGTTGGAGTGACATTGGACACTTATTAGGCATGTTTCCCTTTAAGATGGATAAGCTACCCATTACCACCGAATATGTAACATTATCGCCTTTCATCCGATATACATCTATCTTAATACTGAAAACATAGAGAGATATAAGGAGGCAAAAAAATATAATAATCTCCCCAAGAAATTAAAGGAATATGAAAACACCAAAATGCCTGGAGTACGTAATTTGCTGATTGAAATTTTAGAACATATAAAAAATTATCAGGTGGAAACCAAAACCGTCAGGGAGATCACATTCGATTTTACAAATCAAAAAGATAAAATTTAATCAGAAAGATTAGCAATTCTTATAAGCTCTTTGTTATTCATGATTTTTATCTTCTTCCCAATAAGATTTACAATTTTGCTTTTATGAAGATCGGACAAAACTCTTATTGCAGTTTCAGTTGTTGTACCGGCAATATTACCAATGCTCTCGCGCGTAAGAATAGTATTTATCGTTGCATTATCGGATTCTAATCCAAAAAATTCTTTTAGCATTAATAAGGTTTCCGCTATTCGTTCCCGTACTTGTTTCTGAACCATGTTTACCGCTTTTTGCTCAGCAGATTTTAAATCTGAAGATAAAAGTTTGATAATTTGCATAGACAGTGCGGGGTTCACAATAATCTGGCTTTGATAGGCTGATTTCGGAAAAAAACATATCAGAGAATCTTCAATGGCTGTAGCTGAAGCATGGTATTTGTCATCACTCAACAGGGCACGGTAGCCTATGGCATTTCCTTTTTTGGCAAGACGTAAAATCTGATCTTTCCCGTCATAGCCAAGTTTATGGACTTTCACTTTTCCTGAATAAATACAATATAATCCCTGGGGATGATTCCCTTCATAAAAAATCATCTGTCCTTTTTTAAAAGAAATATGCGACTTGCTTTGTGAAAGTATACTTAATTCAGACTTGCTAAGCGCACAAAAAATGGAGCTATGCGCAGATTCACACTGATCGCAAGAAGGCACTTCTTTTTGTTTGTTTAAAGGAATCATCATGGGAATTCAATTTTATAAATCAAAATTGTAGCTTTTTATCATAGTGAAATATGATTTAAGTCATAAGTAAGGAGAATAGATGTCAGAAAGGGAGGAATAGGCCTTTTTGGAGTATAGAATTGGCTCTATTATTAAGTTAAATGGCTGAATATGGCAGTAAAATGCCTTAAAAATTCAGGTTCTTCTGTAATTTTATAACCCTTTACAGACGTTCTTTGCGACAGTAACTTCTCAAAAGCTCAATGACATACTCGATGTGGCTTTACGTATATACACGTCTTGGAATAGCCAGTCTTACCAGCTCCATTGGATCCGGTATAAGGACATCCTTTTTATCATATTTGCCAAACATTACGGATACTATTTCAATAGATCGTATCTCTTCCATCATATAAAGTTCACATACCAGGGCTTATCCCGGATATTGTTCAACCGGTATTTGTGAATAGAATGCCTTAGCATCAATAAAAACAGCATGGCCTCCAATGGGCATCATAAGAGGCATTCCAAGTTTATTGAGCTTTTCCCCAAAATAAACCGTACTTCTAATTCTATAATGCAAATTATTGGGATCAAAAACTTCTTCCAGCCCTATTGCAATGGCGTCCATGTCCATGCCTGATAAACTTCCATAGGTAGTGAACCCTTCAGTAGACCTCTTTCATAATTAACAGGGTTCTGTTTAGTATAATTATTGAAAGAGGTCTAGTATACTGCTGTGAGTACTACATCGTATGGACGCCGAAATATAGATTTCGAGTGTTGGATGGAAAGATCAAGACGTTTGTTGAACAGAAAATAAATCAGATTAGTGAATGGTATGGAGTAGAGGTGATGGAAATGAATGTTATGGTGGACCATATCCATGTATTAGTATCGATACCTCCGAAGCTGTCAGTATCTGAGTACATGGGAATCTTGAAGGGAAAGACAGCGATAAAGTTATTTGAGAAGAAGCGGTATTTGCGAGAGAAGCCCTATTGGGGCAATCATTTTTGGGCAAGGGGGTATTTTGTAAGTACAGTAGGATTGGATAAAGAGAAAATCAGGCGTTACATCAAGTATCAGGAGGAGGAGGAAAAGAAGCAGGAATCCGAGGATAAGAATTACAAACTCTTTTAGAGTTTAGGCTGATAAAAGCCCCCACCTATGGTGGGGGATATTTGCTTCATTACCGATGATTTTTCCCACATTAGTTTCCCCCCAAATCCAAGTGTATTATCAGTCATTTTTACAGATATTAATTCTATCATCCATAGTTCACCAGGCATAGGCAATGCAAAGGGGTGTCTGGCATAATATATCTTTTTTGCTTTGTCTAATACATCACCTATAGGTACGGTAAACTTTCCTGTAAATTGAATTCCTTTTATAGTTCCTATCTTACTTATATCTGGAATAACAGTTCCGGCAATGTTGTAATTGATTAATGAATTGGCAATATGTTTTGTTGTTCTGTTCGATTTAAATACGAAAAAATTTCCATCGCTCATATAAGCATAAAAACAGTTGGCACAGCTTGGCAGATTATTCACAGAAGTACAAAGAGTTAAATTCTTTTGTTCCTTAATAAAAGATTCTATTTTTTTATCCATTTTAAAGTTGTTTTAATCGTATAATTCTTACAGGACAATTATTAGCTGCCTTTCTATTTTCTTTGTATTCGTCATTACCAACAATTACAGAATAAACGTTTCTTTTCTTTACACCGTCCATTAGAATACTTTTGCCATCCTTTCTCGACATTCTCCATCTTGAATAGGATGCTTCAACACACGCATTACACCCTATACATTTATTGCGTTGTTGTGTGATCTCTATCATTTACTACTTTATATAGCTTATCAGATGGACGGATTTTGTTATTCAAAGGCATGGAAAATGTGTCACCTTTCCTTACAGAATGAACTGGAATATCCTGTATGCGCAATTCATGTACTTTGGTTTGAATTATGCCTGTTGTTGGCCCGGTTATCAATACCTCATTACCTATTGAAAGTTTGTGAGACTCCAATTTGAATTCCCCTATACTTTTTTTACTGTAATATTTCGTTCCTTTTCCAATGTATATTTTTTTTTTCGTGGCTTTTGAACCAGCCTCATCAGTCCACTCTCCCAGTGTTTTTCCTAAGTAATAGCCGCCCCAAAATCCTCTATTGAAAACAGTTAACAGTTCTTGCTTCCATGCAGAAATATTATACCTATTGCTGTATGTTCCACTGTAATAACTCTCAATAGCTTCTTTATAACATTTAGTGGTGGTGTAGACATAATCAGCAGAACGTCCTCTCCCTTCAATTTTTAAAATACTGATACCTGATTCTATTAATTTGTCAATAAAATCAATGGTGCATAAATCTTTGGATGACATGATATACTCATTATCAATCTCCAATTCAATTTCTTCTTCTTTGTCTTTTACTACGTATTCTCTCCTACAATTTTGTATACATGCCCCTCTGTTGGCTGAAGCGTTATGAGAGTGAAGGCTCAAATAGCATTTACCTGAAATTGCCATACACAAAGCTCCATGTGCAAATACTTCAATCTTAATCAATTCTTCGGAAGGGCCTTTTATATCATAACGTTTTATTTGTTTTACAATGTCTCCAACTTGCCTTAAGGTAAGTTCTCTGGCAAGTACAATGGTATCAGCATACTCAGAGTAAAATCGAACACTTTCAATGTTACTTACGTTGGCTTGGGTAGAAATGTGAACAGGAACTCCTAATTTTTTCGCATGAACTAAAACAGCATGATCAGAGGCAATAATGGCATCAATCTTATTTTCTTTCGCAGCTTTTATAATCATCTTCATCAATGACACATCGTGATCATAGATAACTGTGTTTAGGGTGAGATAAGTTTTTACTTTTTTTTGGGAGCATATTTTATGAATTTCACTGAGATCATTTAATGAAAAATTATTAGTTGACCTCGCCCGCATATTTAGTTGTTCAATGCCAAAATAAATAGCATCAGCACCGCCTTGCAGCGCAGCTTGTAAAGATTCATAAGAACCTGCCGGAGACATTAATTCTACCTTTTTCATTTCTCATTACTGGCTCGAAATATGGCAGTTATTCATGAGAAAAAATATGATTTACGTCAGTCTTTTGATTCTTTTATCAAAGAAGAAAATTTAGAAAAAGGATGGAATCAAGCTAAATCCAAATTATAAAAAACACTTTTATTTTTCTCTCTTCTTATAGATTGTTGAACAATCAAATAAGCTGTATCAACCATATTTCTTAGTTCGCAGAGTTGAGGAGATAATACATATGTATAATAGAGCTGCTTGACTTGTAAGCTCCCCTAATAATTGGACCATTCAAAAGTATAATTTTAATTTAAACAT
>CAZCJN010000135.1:1924-7066 GCA_964498865.1 uncultured Bacteroidia bacterium | reverse complement strand
TAATAAGAATACGACGGGCAAGAAAAGGAAAATCAAATTCTTTTCCATTATGAGCACAAAGAAAATGTTTACTTGTATTAAAATTACTTCGTAACAGATCAGCAAATTCAATAAGCAATCCCCTCTCATCATCACCAAAAAAAGTTTTGAGTCGAAATGATTTTTTATTGAACATACCAACAGTTACACTTATCACTTTTCCAAACTCAGCATAAATGCCCGCACTTTTATAAACAGTAGCCGGTGAATCATTTTCTTTGATCAAATACTTTGCTTTTGAATCCCACATTTTTTTCAACTGATCTGGTACAAATCTGTACTCTGCATACTGAGGTGCTGTTTCAATATCCAGAAAAAGGATCTTGTCCTTATCTATGGTATTCAATGCTTCCATGAAATGCTAAATTATTGAATTAATGAATGATTTAGTTATCGAATGTTAAATACCTTCTGTACTGAAACAATCCTATAAAATTTTGAAATTCACCAACTCAATAGCTCTTCAATTCATCAATTCCTTTCTATATTCGCAACTCAATTTTTATACCTATGAAAATTTTAAAATTCGGTGGAACTTCGGTTGGCTCTGCAGAGAGAATGAAAAACCTTGTTCCTCTTATCGTAAATGATGAACCAAAAATTGTTGTTCTCTCTGCTATGAGTGGCACTACCAACGCGTTGGTAGAAATTGCATCTGCTTTGTACGCAAAAGACAATACCAAAGCAAAACAATTGATTGAAGCACTTGAAAAAAAGTACGAAAGCGTTATAAAGGAGCTATATAAGAAGAAGCCAACACTTACCAAGGGAGAAGAATTAATAAAGACCCATTTTGAATTTTTAAAATCATTTACTATAGATTCATTCACAGCGAATGAAGAGAAGGCAATCCTGGCACAAGGAGAATTACTCTCTACAGCCATGGTGCATTTTTATTTGGAAGAAATTGGAATACCTTCCGTTTTACTCCCTGCTCTTAACTTTATGCGCATTGATAAAAATGATGAGCCTGACTTGAATTTCATTGAACAAAACTTAAATACAGAGCTGAAAAAATATCCCAAAGAAAAATTATTTATTACCCAAGGGTATATATGCAGAAACACTTTTGGAGAAATAGATAATTTAAAACGAGGTGGCAGTGATTATACAGCCACGTTAATAGGTGCTGCATTACGCATGGAGGAAATTCAAATATGGACCGATATAGACGGAATGCACAACAACGATCCACGCATCGTTGATAAAACGTTCCCTATAACTGAATTATCTTTTGATGAAGCCGCCGAGCTGGCTTACTTCGGGGCAAAAATTCTCCACCCTACTTGCGTGCTTCCTGCACAAAAGCGGAAAGTGCCCGTGCGTTTATTAAATACGATGCAACCCCAGGCAAAAGGTACGCTCATTGCCGAAAAAGCACCGGGTGATAGAATTACAGCCGTGGCTGCTAAAGACGGAATTACTGCCATCAACATAAAGTCCGATAGAATGTTGCTGGCTTATGGGTTCTTGAGAAATGTATTTGAAGTGTTTGAACGCTACAAAACATCCATAGACATGATCACAACATCCGAAGTAGCTGTTTCTATTACAATTGACTCTGATCATCAACTTGACAGCATTAAAAAAGAGCTCGAACAGTTCTGCTCTATCAAAATAGATAAAAACCAAACCATTGTTTGTGTAGTCGGCAATTTTTCTGCTGATAAGCAAGGTTATGCTTTCCGCATATTAGATTCACTGAAAAATATCCCCATACGGATGATCTCATACGGAGGAAGCGAAAATAATGTGTCGGTATTAATTGATTCTAAATACAAGAAAGACGCCTTGGTGTCTTTAAACAAAGGGCTATTTAATCTGTAAAATTTATGTTCTCACCAGACGCCATAAAAAAATTCTCTTCAACCCGTACACCTTTTTATTATTACGATCTAAGTCTTTTACAGAAAACGCTTGACGTAATAAAAAAAGAATCGTCAAAATATGCTTACCATGTTCATTATGCATTAAAAGCCAATGCTAATGATGAAGTTTTAACGCTCATTCAAAAAGCCGGGCTGGGTGCCGATTGCGTAAGTGGAAATGAAGTATTAAAAGCAAGCGAGCATAAGTTCAATGATATCTTTTTTGCCGGAGTAGGAAAAAGCGATGAAGAAATAAATACTGCACTCGAAAAGAATATTGCCTGCTTTAACTGCGAAAGCATGCAGGAAATCGAAGTAATCAATGAACTGGCAAAAAAGAAAAACGTTGTTGCAAAAATTGCTTTCAGGATAAACCCAAATGTAAATGCCAATACTCACAAATACATTACAACCGGGCTAGAAGAAAATAAGTTTGGTATCAATCAATGGGAATTAGAAGAGGTAGTAACACGCACCTTACAACTAAGTAATATTAAGGTAGAAGGGATACACTTCCACATTGGCTCTCAAATAACAGATCTGAGTGCCTTCAAATCACTTTGCCTGCGTGCAAACGAAGTTCAAAATTGGTTTGCCGGTAAAAAAATTATTCTGAATCATATAAATGTAGGAGGTGGATTAGGTGTAGACTATCATGAACCTGATAAAAATCCCATCCCTGACTTTGCTTCTTACTTTGCTCTGTTCAAGCAATTTTTAGAGTTACGCCCCAACCAATCACTGCACTTTGAAATAGGCAGGGCCATTGTGGCACAATGTGGAAGTTTAATTTCTAAAGTGTTATTTATTAAGAAGGGAATCAGTACTAACTTTATTATCCTGGATGCAGGTATGACCGAACTAATACGACCTGCTCTCTATCAATCCTATCATAAAATAGAAAACCTTACTTCACAAAACACCAACTCACTGGTGCGTTATGATGTGGTAGGACCTATTTGTGAATCATCCGATTGTTTTGCAAAAGCAATGATGCTGCCCGAAACGAAACGTGGTGACCTTATAGCTTTACGCACTACAGGCGCTTACGGAGAAGTAATGAGCAGCGGATACAACTTAAGAGAAAAAGTAAAGTCAGTTTATTAAATTGTACTATTTCGTTGCTTTCAACTTATCCTTAAAGACTTTCTTAAACTTTTCAACCTTAGGACGTACTACAAACTGGCAATACGACTCGTTGCCATTTTGATTGAAGTAGTTTTGGTGATAGTCTTCCGCTTTATAAAAAACCGTAAAAGGGGAGATTTCCGTTACCACGAGATCATTATAAACTTTCTCATCATTCAATTTCTTTTTATATTCTTCTGCTAATTGTCTTTGTTTATCGTTATGATAAAAAATTACAGAGCGGTATTGGGTACCAATATCTTCTCCCTGTCTGTTTAATTGAGTCGGGTCATGCGATTGCCAAAAGGCATACAGCAACTCTTCATAAGAAACTTTAGAAGGGTCATAAGTAATGTTACACACTTCAGCATGGCCTGTTCTGCCGGTACAAACTTCTTTATAGGATGGATTTTTAATTTCTCCTCCCGAAAATCCGGATTCCACTTTTATTACACCGTCTAACATTTGAAACTGGGCCTCTACGCACCAGAAACATCCTGCACCAAAGGTTGCAGTGTCATTTTTAGAATCAGTAACTGCTGCATTGGCAGCTTCCGAAGTAGTTTTATTCTGCATCATGGGTATTTCTTTATTTGAATTTTGTGCGCAAGAAGACAAAGATACAATTGCCATTGTTACACAAAGAATGTTTAGGTTCATTGAGTGAATTTATACAATGTTTCTACACTTCGTAATCACGATGTGTTAAAAATTCATAACCGGATAAACGACATGTTTTTGTCACCTAATTTTATTATAATTGTGCTTACAAAAGCTCCTTAAAATAATTTCTAAAATTTTTAAGATCAACAATCTCCATTACCTGAAAAGATTTTAGGAAAAGTTGAAACCGCAACCAACACAAAACATAAATGAAAAAAATCATTACGCTAATCATTTGTTTAATTCTGTTGACTACTCTCTCCTTTTCTCAAAACAATACAAGGAGTTATCTTAATGATGCACTGCTGGCACCCAGAGACCATAATGTAGATTTTCAAAATCTAAAACTGGAGGTTTCTTTTGAGCCTGCAACCAATCTGGTAAAAGGAAAAGTAACCCATACCTTCATTCCTCTCCAACAAAGAGTTGATTCTATCCTTTTAGATGGAATTAAAATGGATATAAAAAGCATTCTGCTCAACGGCAAGGAAGCACGATACAGGAACGATGATGAAAAGGTAATCATTTATACACCTTTACTTACTTGGGGGCACAAGGATTCATTAGTTATTACCTATGAATGCCGTCCAAGAAAGGGGTTATATTTTATTGGCTGGAATGACAATGCCCATATTTGTCGCAAACAAATATGGAGTCAGGGCCAGGGCATAGACAATCGTAATTGGATTCCCATGTACGATGAAATGAATGACAAGATCACTACCGATATGATCGTAACCTTTGATACAGCCTATAAAGTGCTTTCAAATGGAAAAATGATTAATAAAAAAATAAATAAGAATGGTACAAACACGTGGTACTATAAGATGAGCCATCCTTATGCACCTTATCTTATCATGTTGGGAATAGGCAAATACGATATCAAACAAACTAAATCAGCATCCGGCATCCCTATAAATTTATGGTATTACCCTGAATGGAAGGATCGCGTAAATACTACTTATAAAGAAAGTGAAAGAATCTTTGACTTTTATGAGAAAGAAATTGGCATAGGCTATCCTTGGGAAAGCTATTCACAGATTCCGGTACAGGATTTCATGTATGGAGCCATGGAGAATACAACCGCTACCTTATTCGGTGATTTTTATTTTACCGATGAAAGAGGATTATTAGACAGAACCTATGTTGGAACCAATGCACATGAATTAGCCCACCAATGGTTTGGTGATTATATTACCGCGCGCAGCGATGCACATCACTGGCTGCAAGAAAGTTTTGCCACTTATTATAATACTATGGCAGAAAAAGAGGTTTTCGGGAAAAACTTTTTTGATTGGGATAGAAGAGAAGAACAGATTGAATCACTTAATGAATCAAAGAAAAATGATTTTCCCGTTGCACATAGCGAGGCAGGCGGTGTACGTCATTACCCTAAAGGGTCTTTTGTTTTATACATGCTGAACAATGTTTTAGGCGGAAGAGA
>CAZCJN010000135.1:0-1824 GCA_964498865.1 uncultured Bacteroidia bacterium | reverse complement strand
CAACAAGTTCAGGATTTAACCGAGATAACAGGACTACCGAAGTCTCTTGAAAATAAAAGTAACTCGGTAAGTATCGATCCCTTTATACAGGAAACAAAAGGTACAGCCAATGCTCCGGCAGGATTATGGAAAATGCCGATCTGGTTTGAAGTACGTTATACGGATGGAACGGCCGATAGAAAACTAGCCACAATTCAAAAACAAACTGAAATCGTTCGTATTGCTATTCCTGAAGGAAAGAAAATTGATTTTGTATTATTCGACCCAAACAATGAAGTTTTGAAATCTGTTTCTTTCAATAAGTCTTTTGAAATGCTGAAAGCGCAGGCAATGAATGCATCTAATTTACTTGACAAATATGATGCCCTGGCAGCAATGAAAAATACAGATATTGAAGATAAAAGAGCATTTCTTATTTCGTATTATAGAATGACCGATAAGGTCAACTTTCATTCTTTAAAAACAGAAATAATCAGTCAGCTTTTAAATGATAAGAGCCAGCAATCAAAAGAGATCATAAAAGCAGGTTTATCCGATAGCGATGTAAAGGTTCGCAAGTATATGATCGACCATTTTTCGGATTTACCTAAAGAGTTATTGCCTGAAGTTGAAAAGCTTTTGAAAGATCCTTCTTATGAGGTCATTACAAAAACCTTAGAATATCTTTACCTTGCTTATCCCGACAAAATAGAAAGTTACCTGGAACAAACTAAAGATGTAGAGGGGATGCCGGGAAAAAACGTAAAAGTAAAATGGCTGGAAATAGCATGTCTTAACAATGCCAAATATGTAGATCAGTTGGTAAGCTATTGCAGTTCCTCCTACGAATTTATTACGCGTACCAATGCAATGAGCTCACTAAAGCGAATCAATTATTTTGACAATCCTGCTATCGAATATGTTATTGATGGTATGCTTAGTGCCAACTACAGGCTCAGCAGGCCGGCAACAGAAACATTAAGATTTTTTTATACACAATCTGTTTACAGGCGCATGATAAACAATTATGTAAACAGCAGGGAATGGCAGCCATGGGAAAAGGAGGTTATTAAAAAAGTTGTTTCATAAAAACTTAAACCATCACTGCGGAAAATACATACTTTAGGGAAAAATGAATTATAAATGAATTTTGTATTTCCGCAGTTTTTATTTGCCCTCTTTGCTGTTGCTATCCCCATCATCATTCATTTATTCAGTTTTCGTCGTTATAAGAAAATATATTTCTCAGATATCAGGTTTTTAAAAGAAGTAACTCAAGAAGCCAAAAGTCGGAACAAATTAAAACACCTTCTTGTTTTACTTACTCGCATACTTGCCGTTTCATTTTTAGTTCTGGCTTTTGCACAACCTTATATTCCCACTAATAAAAAAAAGGCAGCTATTGGGGGGATTAATGCCGTAAGTATTTATGTAGATAATTCTTTCAGCATGGAAAATGTAGGAATCAACGGCGCGCTGTTTGATCAATCTAAAAAAATAGCAAGAGAATTAGCCCTTGCCTACTCTCCTTCCGACTTCTTTCAGCTACTAACTAATGATTTTGAAGGAAAACATCAACGACTGGTAAATCGGGAAGAATTCCTTTTCATGTTAGATGATATTAAGATTTCGCCGTCCGTTAAAACACTCTCGGAGGTCAGTTCAAGACAACAAGACCTGCTCAGTCATTCAGAAATTAAAAACAAGAGGTGTTTTATCATCTCTGATTTTCAAAAAAGCATTTCCAATATAGAATCGTTTGCAAATGATACTTCTATTGCAACCAGCCTTGTTCCTGTTTCAGCTAACAGGCAAAATAATCTTTTCATTGATTCTTGTTGGTTC
>CAZCJN010000134.1:0-7121 GCA_964498865.1 uncultured Bacteroidia bacterium | reverse complement strand
ACCTTTAATGCTGCTAAGGTAGATGGCGCTATGCGTACGTACATCGGTGCAACACTCATGCTGCTGCTCATCATTTTGCAAGGCATACAAATTTATCTCAACCCGAACATAAAAGACCGTGCGCTGTGGGTAAGCATAGTAGCCTTGTGCGGCTATATTGCAGGCGGTGTGGTGGATAACCTCAACCTGATACATTTAACCGATGAGGTTTTTAGTATAGTGCGCCTCACATTCTCACTTGTCGTGGTGGTGGCTAACGCCATCGTGCGCGAATACAACACATTGCCAATAGGAAATAAAGAATCAGATAAGCAATAAAAAAAAAGCAATTAATCACCTTTTAAAATAAACAGATATGAAAAACATGAATCGTTTATCACCGGAAGAAATCACCAACCTGATACAGGAAGGACTGAACATGCTCATCAAAGGATTCGAGCATATCGGATTCAGGCGCAAGACCAATGATCGACTGCAACTGCTCGAAGACCAAGTGGCTTTGCTGAGCAAGAAATTGTTGGAAAAGGAAAATATTTAGTATTAGTTATATAAAAAATGTTAAAAATACACAATAATAAAAATAATTAGAATCAAATTCCGTTTTTTTATTTAAGTTTGAAAGTGTATTATGAATATTAATAAATCTACATAGTACAATATATCACTAAAAAGAGTTCTTTATATAGTTTATAATGTTTGTTATCGGTAGAATAAAAGACTTTGATCTATTATCAGCAATAACCATACCCAAAAGAGTATTACATGAATTTGTGATTAGTTTTCCTGAATAACCTTTAGTTGAAACTTTATTACAAACAATTAGTTTCTCAAAAGTCTGAGTATGTTTCCCAAAATTTATACTACATTCATTTTGTATTGTATAATTGTAAATTTTAATAAAATTTGAAGGTTGAGGGTTTATCACTTCTAGTTTATCCATAACAACTAAGCTAGATGTAAATGGGATTACAGATTCTTCTAATTTAGCCACAACTAAATCAAGTTTTCTATTGAGTGTACCTTTTATACATTCAATTTTGAGATTTAAATCAGCTCTGTAAAATGTTTGTGCATCTATTGATTTTAGTCCCCAATCTAAATACTTATTACAAAGTACATGGTATGGAGAGATTAAGTAGCAAACATTATATACTTCTATTAAGTATGAATACCCATTATTGAGTTTAACTAATACTATTTTCATTCACTAAAAATAATTAATTAACATCTAAAATTAAAAATCATGAGCATTACAGTAGACAACAGACAACCAACAGGCAATGAACTCTTTCGTTTTGTAAATGTTAGAGATCCAAGAATTACAAAAGCTTCCACCAAAAAATTAAGCAATATTAGTTGGAAACAGTCAGTAGTAATACAAAACAATATTGATACGTATATCACAGATTTAATCAGCCACTCTCAAAATCCTAATAAGGAGGAAGCACTTCAGCAAATCATGCAAGATATATCATCATTTAAAAGTAGTGCTAATTACTATAAGTCTATGGGTGATTTAGAGGCTGATTTTGAAAATGTTTTTTTGACAAACGAAGATATTGCTGAACTCACAGATGACAAATTAACATTTAATGACATTAATAACATTTTGGATGCACACTTAAGCACGGAAAGAACTGCTATTGGTATATCAGAAATTTTACCACAAGAAATTAAACTATGGGAAAATATAATAGCTGAAATCATTTCTCCGGAAAATGTATATGTACGAACAGCCTCCATTTCACTTTTAAAAACCTATCATTTATTAAGAATATTCTCACAAGTAGATGCAGACAAGAAACTTGCAACTAAGAATGCAATACAAGATGCTATTAATGCCCGTGTCGTACTGCCATCTTCTATTTTCCCATTACCTCAAATTTCTAATAATACACCAATTTCTAAAACAGAACAACAGAAATTTATAGAAAAACAGAAGCTTATTGCTGATGCCAGGGAAACTTTAACTGTAGAATGGCATTCTTACCATAATGCTCTGTTATTATTAGATAGGAAGACTGATTGCTATCATTCTCAAATACAAGCAAATATTAAAAATGTTAACGAACAATACGAAAAAGCCGTAGAAGACTACAATGCAGCATATTTATTATACGAAGAAGAGTTAAAAGCCTATAATTTGGCAATAGCTAATGACCCAAATTATAATGGACCAATTCCGGTAGAACCAAAATTTGATGATGGGAAAATAAAGCCAATAAAATATAATTTTGATGAGTTGGCTTTCGATAAGGAAGAAGATATAAGCTTCATAAATACGATAAAAAAGGTCATTTGTATAGATTCTAAGATAGGTAAAGAAGAAAGTAATACTCTTATATATATACCCATATCTAAGACAAGAAACGCACTATTAGATAAACTCAAAGAGTTATCCGGTAAAATTGCAACTACATTAAAACCTTATGACTTAATGATTCCTATTGGGAACAGTCTAGTAAAATTAAAATCGAATTATGTTCCTGATGACTTTATTGATGATACGACAAGCTCAGGGGGCATACAGCCGGGTTATACCATATTAGGAGTAGGTGATTTATTAAAAGTTGAACAAGAAATACTGTGTTATGAAGCTGGAGAAGTGGCACATATAGAAAATGTGATGAAAGGTGAATATAAGGATCGTTCTACTCGTGACTTAACACATATGGAGCAGACGACAATTACCGAAGAAGAGACAATTACCGAAGAGAAACGGGACTTAGAGACTACCGATCGGAGTGAGATGAATAAAGAGAGCAGCACCATTATCAATAATGATTTTAGTATAGATCAGGGTGTACTTATTAGTGGTAAATTTGGTCCGGTTAAAGTAGATTCAAACACAAATGTATCTGTTAATCAGAGTAGCAGCACTCAGAATAGTAGCGCGGTTAATTTTTCTAAAAGCGTTACGGAGCGGGCAAGCAACAGGGTATAAAAGAGAATAAGAAAAGAAACACGGATTACCATTATTAAAGAATTTGAGGAAATTAATAAACACGGGTTTGAAAACAGAGCAATTGAAAATGGTCCTGAAGTTAATCATATTGTAGGTATTTATCGTTGGGTAAATAAGATTTACAGAAATACCCTATGGAATTATGGTAAGCGGATGATGTTGGAATTCATGGTTCCAGAGCCTAGTGCCTATCATATATATGCTAAAGCAAATAGTTCTGTTGGGGGTATAAAAAAACCAATAGACCCCAAAGATCATGGAATCTTAATTACGACTACAACAACAGATAGCAAAGGGCACACTACGACACAAACAGAGGAAATTGCGTTAACATCACCGGATATTTTAACGGAGCAAAATTATATCTTTTTTGCAGCTGCCTATGATGCCGATGTAGCACCGCCACCTACAGATACTATTACCATTGGAAAATCATTCTCAGAAAATCCTACCGGCACAGTTCAAAAGTGGGATGAAAAAATGGGTAGCTTTAAGTATGAGATACCAATACCGGAGGGTTATTATTGTAATCAGTATAAAGGAAATTATACACATGTATTCAGTTATCAATCAACCGGAGGGCCAACACCATCATCATCTTCAGTACTAGCTAATACTGATAATTATAACTTTACAGTGCCTTGGGGTAGATTTATTGCCAGAGATGGTGTTATCGTATCGCCGAATCAACCGCCTTATAATAGTAGAGAAGGGTCTACTTTTATGAGTAATATCGGATTAAATGTTGAAAGCGTATTCCCTATTTCTTTAAGCACTTTTAATGTGGGTGGCTTCACTATAAATTTTTTAATTAATTGTAAACTAAAGGCTTCAGCTCTCGATAAATGGAGATTAGCAACATACAACGCAATTATGCAGGCATATTACCAACAAGTTTCAGAATACGAACAGAAATTATCCCGTTTACAAATAATAAGCGGTGTTCAGATACAAGGTAGCAATCCATTACAATACCAAACCATTATAAATAATGAATTAAAAAAAGCCTGTATAGAACTAATGGCAAACGAGAATTTCGACAAATCAACAGCCAATTTTCTGCAAACAGAAGGATATGATAAAGACTTTAAATATACGGCAGATCCAACCTTAAATATTGGAAATGCCGTAAATAAAGCTCCGGTTATCCGTTTCTTTGAACATGCCTTTGAGTGGGATCAGATGACATATATCTTCTATCCTTACTTTTGGGCAAACCGAAACCGTTGGATAGATTTGTACAACTTAGATGATAATGACCCACTATTTGCTAATTTCTTAAAAGCAGGTGCTGCACGGGTTATCGTTCCAGTTCGCCCGGGATTTGAGGCGGCTGTTGCTTATTTTAATCAGTTCTATCAAATCCCTCAATCCATTGGAGAATTTGTGCCGGATGATCCGAATTACTTATCGATAGCGGCAGAGTTAAAACCGAATTACGATAGAGAATTTGTAGATAGTTGGGATAATGTTTTACCGACAAACTTGGTTATCTTACAAAAAGATGCAACAGGATTGGATGCAACAGGACTGCCTTGTTGGCGAGACGAAACTGAAGGCGATGGTATTGGTAATATGTTTATTGTTAAATAATCTCTTTTTGTTTTGACTCACAGAACTGGTATCATTCCAGTTTTGTGAAATTGTACACTCTTTTACATATAATTTTTAATATAAATATAATAAACATGGAAGCTCACGGACATGAAGAAATTGAAGGGAATGTAGCAGCATTTTTAAAGCAGATTATTAAGAGTAAATTTCCTGATGTTTATAAGAATGTTTATTCAGACTCTGACAATCAAAAATTCGATGATGTACATAATGCATTATATTTAGGAAATTGGTTAACAGATTTTTCACAGGTGTTTGCTCCGGATAGTTTATTTGAAATAAAAGAAGAAACTGCGAATAAAATGAAAAATTACAATGAGTATATCGAAAGCATCTATTGCCTAATTGAAGAAGAGTTAAATTCTATCGATTCGAGGCTTAGGGAAATAATTTATACTGGAATTGTATACTATAACGAAGGTAAAAAAATTACTAAGAATGTAATTGATAGCATTAAATTACTAACATCTGAAGAATTAGAGAACCTTGAAAAGGAAGCCGAAAGAATAATTAAATTAGAGATGATTAAAGTCGGGATTTATAAAGATCCACAACTAAAGAAACTAATTGATGACTGGAAAAAAATATATAAATCAGAAAAACAAGCAATAAAAAAAGTAAGTGATGGATTATGGGAAGAGGCAACTGCTAATCTACATCAATTTGAAAATATAGCAAATGTTTCTGCTAATGACCTACAGCAAGATGTTTCTAAATCAAAGTTAGAATTATTAAGAAACCTAGCACAATTAAGAGAATTAATTAAATTCCCAAAAGACTTAATTGACGCACTTTCTGCAAAAGATCAAAAAAATAATCTGAAATTCGAATACGACAATAGAGAAGAATTATGGGAGCTGAGTTTTGCTTTCCTAAAGATGATGGGATATAAAAAGTTTGTAAGAGAACGTAATATGTCATTTGATGATTTTATACTTATTGTTGATAATTTTATTGAAGAAAATACATCCATTCAACAGGACACACTTAATCAATCGAATCCCAATCGATTTCGATTCAAACTTAATCAGTATTACCCCAGTGATCATTTAGATAGAGCATTTTCTTCAAAAAATCTAATTTATTTTGATAAAAATAAAGGGTATACAAAAAAATCGTACTTCATAGATGATGACATTGATTTGAAATCTAAAACCGCTAGATATAAATACTTAGATGATTATATTGATATTGCTGGGGCTAAATTAATGCATTTAAATGATAAATTTATACTTCCTGTCTTTTATGGAATACGGTCTCCAAATCATACTACTAACTCAAAACAAGATTTTTTAATTAATATCTCACAAATAGGACAGACCTTACATGCTGTTGAAGATTTCTTTGCACATAGTAACTTTTTAGAATTGAGCACATATTTTCTAGATAATCTACAGCACCCTGTTCTTGAGAGGAATAAGTTCTATTCATTTGATGAATTTATCCAACTTCTCAGTCCAGACGAAACAAAACGATATTCAAGTGCGCTATTTAAAGCAAACACTTTTTTAGGAAATACTCTAATATTTCCAAATTATAATGAAGGATATATAGCCACAGGTTTTTATGCAGAAGGCGATATGGCTACTTCTTTTTATCACGTAGCATTTGGTGGTTTAGAAAAGAAAATTTCCCAAACTGAAGACGCTGGGGAAAATACTGCTGAAGCAATGGCTACTGTCTCTGAATATTTATATCCTGAATTTTATAAGGGAGTTGAAAAATATAGTGAAACAGACAAAATAGATACTATAGTTTTATTTATATCAGAGTTAAAGATATTATTGTCGGATAAAGATAAATTTCTTGATATATTTTATAAAAATAATAACTATGAATATTTTTCAAAAAATGTTTTTGACTATATATTTAAAAATCGCACTCAATTAAGAACTAAAAAAAACTGGAAGCCTTTTGTTATTGATAATCAAGAAATCGAATATTTGAGAGTAGTGTTTAACAAAGTAATAAATGTCTGTGTGAGAATCCAATTCCTCTGGAAAGATGGTAAATCATTAAAAGATATATGGGACTCTAGAGACTTGGTTTGGAAAGTATTTACAATGGCTGTATGTGTCTTAGGTATTATATTTGGAGGTCCAACTGCTGAAGTTTTTGCAGCAGAATTATTAGCAACTTTTAAAAACTTAATTAGAGAACTAGTGGGGGAGGTCGTTTATAAAGCCATAGAAGAATCGCTGAATGCCATAATGATGAGCGTATTATCAAATATCCTAAATATGATTGGAAACTATACTGAATTACATTACTTACATCGCTGGGATAAAGACAAACAGGGTTCACATAGCATTTTAGCAAAAGATGAAGCGTATAAGAATATAAATTTCAATACTTTAGCAAAAAAAGCTGCTACTATAACCGACAAGGCTATTATTATGGCTCTGCTTACCGAGAATGAAGTAGATAACAAGAGTGATATAAAGATATTAGATATAAGAAAATGGATTAATAGTTTTCTAAGCCACCCTTTAATGAGTAATAATCCTGATCAATTTTCTATTACTTATATAAACCAAAAATT
>CAZCJN010000133.1:0-7190 GCA_964498865.1 uncultured Bacteroidia bacterium | reverse complement strand
GTAATGCCGATAGTAATCTTAGGATTGCTTGAGGATGAATAAGCGATTCCTGTATAATACGAATGATAAGGATTAATGTCCTTAGTATCAAAATCCCAAATGTAATTCCTTCGTACTACACCATATTTATAGTTGGCATCAATTGCCAACCACTTGTAACTGAGTTTTATTGAATTAATAATGTAATCCTGATCTACTTTGTTCCAATAAAAGAAGTAATCATATGCAGCAGCGAAATTATTTTTAATTTTTATTTTCCCTATAGCGTAATTGCTTAGCCAGTTTATTCCGTAAGCAGTTGTTTTATTGTCAATTGAGCTACCTCCTAAATTCAGCGACAAGCGGTGTTTATTTAAAATAAGTGAAATGGTGGCAACCGTATTATCAAATCGCCTTAAGCTATCTTTTATATAGGTATATCTTTTAGCATGATCATAATAAGTTGTAAGTGAAAAGTTGAAATAGTTATTTACTCGTTTGGTTATTCCGTATCGCTGTGTAAATGTTTTAATGTTAAATGATTCTTGTATTTCTTTCAAATTAAATATGCCAATAGTTGCTGAGAACTTCATCTCATTTAAAACATCATTATACTCTTCCTTTATTTTTTTATCAGATGGATTTATATTTATTGCTTTTGAATAATACGTCAACGCAGTTTTTGGTTTGTTATTCCAGTAGAATATTTTTCCTAATCCTGCATATGCCTGAGCAGAAGTGCTGTCTAATTTGATGGCAGCTTCATAATTCTTTCTTGCCATTTTAAGATTATTATCCCCTAAATAGGCATTTGCAAGGTTTAAATACAAGGGAGTATTTTTAGGAGATATGGTAACTCCTTTGCTAAAGAAAAGTATTGCTTCATTATTTTTATCTGCTTTAAGATAGCATTCACCCATGCCATTTAAAGCTTCAGTATCAGCACTGTCATTTTTATAAATTATTTTAAATTGTTCCAAAGCCTTTTCATAGTTGTGCATTTGAAAATATATTTTTGCTGTAGCAAGCAAGGCATCGTAGTCATTGCCATCTAAAACCAATATTTTTTGATAATTATTTAATGAAGCATTTAAGTCACCACTAAGTTTGGCCTGGTAGCCGGCCTTTCTCCATTCTTCTTTTATCAGGTTGTTATTAGTTTCCTCTTGAGCTAATGCGTATTTAAAAGGTAATAGCAAGACCTGAATGAGAATAACAAAGTGATGCCTGGTTATTTGTATATAAAAGGGAGCTGTCATATTTAAATGGTTTTTACTCCTTTACGTTCGAATTTATTCCATTCATCTTTGTCTCTTAAGAAATTGATTATTCCAACCAATTGGGCATAGGTTCTAAATAAAGCAAATGAAAAATCTCCAACAATTCCTAGAAATAGTAGCCAGGACCAATCTTTAAAGGACTTATATCTTAGGGCATCTCTATTGGCTGTAATATGATGTTCGCTCCATATTTCTATAAATACGGTTATAGAACTGGTAATAATAGCTGTTGTTAAAGCAATGCTTATCAGTAAAAGTATAATCCATCCGGTATTTATTAGACCCAGAACAGAAGTGATGATTATAAAAAATAATGTAAAGAGCTTAATAACAGGTGAAAGCAACTCGAAAAATAAATAATAAGGCATGGCTAACATGCCCGTTGCTTTATATTTGGGTTCAAATAATATAGAGCGATGAATAAACATAGTTTCACTTAATCCTAAATGCCACCGTACTCTTTGCTTATATAAATTGGTTGAACTGTCAGGCATTTCTGTCCAACATACGGGGTCAGGAATAAATTTGGCTTTTCCTTTCTTTTTATTTTCCCTATAGAAGCGCCACAAACGTACTACAATTTCCATGTCTTCGCAAACCGTTTTATTTCCCTTACCTATGCTTGAGAGTATGTAGGGATGATTGTTATGTTCTGTAAGAAATCCACCAACCTGTAAGAGGTCTTCTTTTTTGTAAATCGAAAAAGCACCGGACATTATCAATAATGAATTTAATTTACTCAGGCTAATACGTGATATCATAAATGATTTTATGTATTCAATAATTTGCCATAATACCCAAATATTTTTTGGCATACTTGAACTAATAACCTTATTGTGTGATAGTGTAACGCCATTAGAGGCTGCTAATTGTCCTCCGGAAACAAAAGTTTCCGGATTATTTATCATCGGGATAATTACTTTTTTTAAAGCCTGGGAATCTAAAATGGAATCAGCATCTATGGTGCAGATGAATTTTTTAGTTGAATAGTTGATCCCGGCATTTATGGCATCTGCTTTTCCTCCATTAACTTTATTTATATACAGAATATCATGAGTATTGTTTGAAAAAAAACTATTTATAGGTTGAGTCGCTATTGTATTTTTTAAATCAGCTTCGCATGGGTAGAAAGAAAAGCCATTCATTAGCCGGGTATGAGTATTGTCTTTAGAGCCATCATTTACAACAATAAGTTCAAAATCCGGATAGTCTACTTCTAAAAGCATCCTTATACACTCCACAATAGAGACTTCTTCGTTATAGGCGGGAATGATTACAGAAATAGAGTATTCGTTATAATTGTATGTTTGTTCCGATTTCTTTTTCAGTTTGCGGAAGTAAAAAACGGAATAAGTAAAAAGAAATAAATCAAAAAGAAAATATACAGTAAAGTAGATGATCAGTATATTTTCAATGATTCGTATAATTAAATAAAACGTACCTGAAAATGCTGTAGTTGCTAATAGCATAAGGGGTGACAAAAATATAGTAATATCTCTATTTCTATGTTACATAATAAGGTGTTATTTGTTTGTCTTGGCAATATCTGTCGATCCCCTATGGCAGAAGGGATTCTAAAGCATAAAGCTAAGAAATATGGTTTGCAATTGATTGTAGATTCGGCTGGAACCGGTCATTGGCATGCGGGCGAAAATCCGGATAAAAGAGCGATAAAAACGGCTAAAGAAAGAGGGATAGATATTTCTAAATTGATAGCCAGGCAAATTACAGAAGAAGACTTTGACAATTTCGATTTTATTTTAGTGGCAGATGCACAAGTATATGACGGAGTGGTAGATAGAGCTTTAAGTAGGGAACACAAATTGAAGGTGGATTATATAATGAACTTGTCACATCCTGAATTAAATATGCCTGTTCCCGATCCGTATTTTGGCGGTGTTGAGGGCTTTGAACGAGTATTTGATATGCTGGATAGTGCTTGTGAAGCATTGATAAAAGTTATTCATGAAAAATCTGTCAAGTAACAATCTATGAAAGGGAAATTATATCTAATACCTGTACCCATTTCTGATAGTGATTATTCAGATTATATTTATCCTGCTCTTGAAAAAACAATCAATACACTAAATACTTTTATTGTTGAAGACCTAAGAACAGCAAGGCGTGCGTTGCGGAAGATAGGTTTTAAAAATGAATTTGATAAGGCTGTATTTTATGTATTGAATGAACATTCAGAAAAGAAAGAGATGACAAATTTTCTTGAACTTGCTGAGAAAGGTGAGAACATTGGGTTGATGAGTGACGCAGGTATGCCTTGTATTGCCGATCCGGGTAGTGAAATTGTAAAAATAGCACACCAAAAAGGCATTGGTGTAGTACCCCTTTACGGTCAGTCTTCTATTTTCTTAGCATTGGCTGCATCGGGTCTAAATGGTCAACATTTTATATTTCATGGATACCTGCCTAAGTCGCAACCAGATAGAAAAAAGAAATTGAAAGAAATCGATCGGTTGATTCATTATTCTATTCAACCCTCAGCTTCCCACATCTTTATTGAAACGCCTTATAGGAATAAACATCTTTTCGAAGACATCCTTTCCTGCTGTTCTACTCAAACTTTACTTTGCATAGCAGCGAATGTAGCTTCCGATGCTGAGAAGATTTTTACTCGTTCTGTTGAAGATTGGAAAAAATCGCCTATACCCGAACTGGATAAACAGCCCACTGTATTTTTGTTAGGAAAGTAGAGCAGGAGTATAGATTAAATAAATAGGCCTTCTACTAAAATCAATTTTTATATTTGCCTACTTTACAACCAATTAAAATCGATTTATGTCAAATAACTTATTATCAGGGAAAAGAGGAATAATTACCGGTGCACTTGATGAAAATTCTATTGCATGGAAGGTGGCAGAACGTGCTCACGCACAAGGAGCTAAATTTGTGCTTACAAATGCTCCTGTAGCTATGCGTATGGGGGAATTAAAAAAGTTGTCAGATAAAACTAAATCAGAAATTATTCCTGCTGATGCAACATTGGCAGAAGATATTACTAATTTATTTCAGAAATCGCAGGAGGTATTAGGTGGTAAAATAGATTTTGTACTACATTCTATTGGCATGTCTCCGAATGTGAGGAAAAACATTCCCTATACTGATTTGAATTATGATTTTTTTCATAAGTCTATAGATATTTCAGCTATTTCACTGCATAAAATGCTTAGCGTAGCTATGAAGTTGGATGCCTTAAATGATTCTGCGAGTGTAGTAGCACTTACCTATATTGCTGCACAACGTACATACCCTTTTTATAATGATATGGCGGAAGCGAAGGCCATGCTTGAATCCATTGCACGCAGTTTTGGTTATCATTACGGAAAGAAAAACAAAGTGCGGGTGAATACGGTATCACAATCCCCTACAAAAACCACAGCTGGATCAGGAATAAAAGGTTTTGAAGATTTTTACAATTATGCCGATGCGATTTCTCCAATTGGAAATGCCAGTGCTGAGTCGTGTGCTGATGTTTGTGTTGCTTTATTTTCTGATCTTACCCGTATGATTACTATGCAAAACATTTATAATGATGGTGGCTATTCTAATACAGGTGTAAGTATGGAGGTGATGGAAAAATTTAAATCTTAAAAGGCTATGAAAAAGATTTTTAAAATTACTTCTATTTGTTTGTTTGGAGTATTGGTGGGTTCTTCCGCTTATTCGCAACAACGCTCCATACGAACAACAATACGTGGAGAAGCCCAACTTCCAAGAATGCTGGGCAACCGGGCGTTTACTAAAGGGTTTTCCGGAGTTTTTAATGGAGGAGCTTCTATAAATTTTGGTGGTAAACATTTTAATACAGGAGCATTTTATCGATTTACACAATACCAGGTTTTCCCTAAAGTTAATACAGACGCACATCCTATACTTTCTATTCATACTGCAGGAATACGCTTTGCATATGACAAGCTTACCGAAACAGGCAAAGGCATGTGGTCTCCTTTTATTGAACCTGGTTTTAGTTTTTTAAAATATACAAGAGTTCAATGTATTCATAAGCAACCTCGCTTAACTAAAACTAATGTGATTAGCTTAAATATAGGCTCTACTTATTATATTATGATGGATGAATGGACAGGAGTAGGGTTTACTTTAGGATATAACATGCTTGATCATGTATACCGTCCTGAAAATATTTGCATGGACGAATGGGGATTAACTTATACCCCCGATGATAAAAAGGGATCCTTGCGAAATATTTTCTTTGGTTTCAGCGTTTATTTTGATTTAGCTTTTAAGGCAGAAACATCGGAGTAGCTTTATCTGTACTTTTCTGTCATTTCGCTTACTTTGCTTAAGATTTCTTTTTCTGTATCATTTAAAGACTTGTTTCTGCGTTGAAGTACTTTTTCTGCAGTAGCAAAAGCATCGTTTAATTTATAAGTAGTAAAACCAGCCGCACCTCCCCATGAAAAGTCAGGGATAAAGTTGCGAGGGAATCCGGCACCAAACACATTAGCATTCACACCCACAACTGTACCCGTGTTAAACATGGTGTTAATACCACACTTGCTGTGGTCAGCCATGATAAGGCCACAAAAAGTGAGACCTGTATTTTCAAATTTTTCTGTAGTATAATTCCATAGTTTAACATTTGCATAATTGTTTTTAAGGTTGGAATTATTGCTGTCTGCTCCAATGTTGCACCATTCTCCAATTACAGAGTTGCCTAAAAAGCCATCATGTGCTTTGTTGGAATACCCAAAGATGACGGAGTTGTTGATTTCTCCTCCTACTTTTGACTCAGGGCCTATCGTAGTTGGGCCATATATTTTAGCGCCCATTTTTACTTGTGAGTGTTCCCCTAATGAAAATGGGCCACGGATTATGCTTCCTTCCATTACTTCTGCGTCGCCGGCAATGTAAATGGGTCCTGTACTTGCATTTAATATAGCACATTCAACTTTAGCTCCTTTTTCAATAAAGATATTTTTTGGGTTAATTACCTGATTGTTTTTATTTAGTTTTTGTGATTTTTTTCCTTTGGTAAGAAGTATAAAGTCATCTTCTATTGCTTTTCCATTTTTTTGAAAAATATCCCATAAATTTTTTACTTGCAAGTAAAACGAATTTGTTTCTTTTTTGCTTTTGTATTTGGTAATGTCTGCAGAAGAAGTGTTTATTGCAACAAGGGTATCGCCACTATATAAAGCATCGCCTGTTTTGAGAGATAGAATGTCTTTCAAAAGCTTCTGATTAGGACAGATGGACCCATTAATTAACAGGTTCTGAGGCTTTTCTGTTAGTGGAAATTTTTTATTTAAATATTCTTCGGTAAGTGTAGAGGTTTTTGCTTTTAGATATTTCTCCCATTTCTCTCTTATAGTTAAAATACCTATGCGTATATCACAAACAGGTCTTGTAAAAGTAATGGGTAGTAGTTGGTTACGATGGTCGTCAAATAATATAAAATTCATAAGAAAATTATTTATGTGTATGGTAGTTTACAAGTTCATCAATGGGATGTGAAATAATTTTAGATATGCTTACTTCCTTGCTTTTTGCCACGGTATGTAAGATAGAATTGAAATGTTGGGCAATAGATCCTACAAATCCAACAGGAATATTTTTATATCCATTGTATTTGCATACTGTTTTTTCAAAAAAATCCTCTATACTTTTTGTTACTAGTGATTCTATAAACAGATTATCCAGGTGTTCATGTATAAACTTAGCAAATGAGGCAAGAAAACGATTAGGATGCTTTTTGTTATAAACTGCATCTATAATATCATTTTTATCTAAGCGGTATTTTTTTATAAACGCCTGATGAATAGGCAAGGGTAATTCATTATTTAAGAAACTTTTAATAAATTCTTTCCCAATATGAGCCCCGCTACCTTCATCGCCGAGTATATAGGCTAAGCCTCCAATTATTTTTATGATTTTTTTGCCATCATAAAGACATGA
>CAZCJN010000132.1:0-7290 GCA_964498865.1 uncultured Bacteroidia bacterium | reverse complement strand
GCAATTAAAATAAATCCATCTATCAACAACGGAGAGTTTCAATTAGCTATCTCCGGCATTAACGCCGATCAAGGAGTAATAGATATTCTGGACATTACAGGAAAAAAAGTTTTTTCTGAATCTATTCACTTTTCAAATGGAAGTTACGGTAAGCATTTTAATATTGACCTCAATTATGGATTATATTTTGTAAAAGTATCAGCAGATAAAGGCGGCTCAATAGTACAACGCTTTATTCTAAATAAGTAGTTTTCTACAGAAAAAAAGGGGGCGGGAATTATCATCCTGTCCCCTTTTTTATTGCAAGTGATTCTTTAAACAGGCATACTAAAATTCCAATCTGTAACTCAAAACCGGAATGATAGGCATTTGATACCAGTATTTTATCTCTCCTGTTTTTGAATCGTAATACTGCCCACCTATATTCTTATGATTGGTTGCGTTTTGAATATCAATGGCAATAGTGCCTGTCGCTTTAGTATAGTTACGTTTTAAACTGAATCGTATATCTACCCTCCAATAGTCGGGATTTCTGTTTTCAAATGTTTTAGAATTCACATATTGTGTTTCTCCTGCTACTATCGAAGCAGGTAAATCAATAGGAGTATATCTAAAGCCACCTACATAAATAGATTTAATATTTACCCCAATCACTCTGCGTTTTCTTTTTTCAGAGAGGGTCCATTCCTTTCCTAATGTCAGTACAGTAGAATAATTAGTATTAAAGCGAGTATTATACCATTGATTGTCAGGGGCCTTGTATTTAGATTCAAACAAAGACGCAGATACTATGTAGTAAAGATCCTTGTACATGAATTGTTCATAGGTAAAATCAATTCCATAGTTCTTTCCAAAGCCATTATTAACTAAAGGTTCCGGGCTATAATCCCAAATAGAATTTAAAACTGAATAGGTACTTGTTTTATCCTTACTGATAGGTATGTTAAACAAGCTTTGATAGTATAACTCCGTTTTAATCCTGGAATGGTCAGTAACATTCCAATCATAACCCAGAACAAAGTGATGTGATTTGCTCAGTCCTAAATTTTTATTAGGAGCAATGTTAGCAGCATCTTTCAGGAAATACAAGCCAATATTTTGTATTTGGCTATGTAAACCATAGCCAAAACTTAATGCATGTTTAGCTGCTATATCGTACTTTATAGATGCACGCGGTTCAAGTGAATTGGAATTATTCAGAAGAAACTGCATATAATGCATTCCTATATTGGCAGTTAATGAGGGGGCCAGGCGGTAATTCAAATTAAAAAATGCTTGCACTCGTTGCGTTCCACCTTTGGAATGTACTTTTTCTACCATAACCGTTGTATCTTCTGCTGATTTAAAGAGGAAATCATATGCCAGCTGATCGGCAATAACACCGGTTCGTATGCTGCTTAAAGCATTCATCTTTTTTGTATAAACAGAAGAAAGCGTCACTTTATTTTGCACATATCTTTCATAATTTTTAGGAGAAACGGTTTTATAATCTAATTGCATCTCCTCTACTTCTTCTCCGTTTTGAGTTTGAGAAAATGAAACAACTGTTTTTAAATACGATTGATTTTTAAATAGCTTAGTATTGGTCACTCCTATAACACCAGTGTTGCTATAAAAGTGTGTATTTAGCTTATAAAAATTATCGTCTTTCCATAAAACAGAATCTTTTTTGGCCTCACTGACTTGTCCACTAAGGCCACCAAAACCAAATAGTGTAAATGTTCCTATCTTTTCAGTAGGAAAAGAAAAATTAAAAGACAGGTCTTGAAAGTTAGTTACGCCTTGCCCAATATTTACACCCATTTTATTAAGAATGCTAAGCGTAGAAAATCTATAGTTAACGAGATAAGAACCTTCGTATCCTTTTTTAAACGGGCCTTCCAGTGCAAAATCAACCCCTAACACTCCGGCCTGAATGGTATATTCTCTTTTTTCATTATTCCCTTTTCGGAGTTTCAAATCAAATACCCCGGAAAGCGCATTACCATATTCTGCTGTAAAAGCCCCTGTATAAAAATCGGAGTTAGTCAACAACTGTGCATTTAAAATGGATATACCTCCAGCCGATGCTCCTAAAGAAGAAAAATGATTAGGATTAGGCACCTCCACTCCCTCCATCCTCCATTGCAGTCCGTTGGGGGAATTACCACGTATAGAAACACTATTATTACCATCATCAGCAGAAACAACACCGGCAAAGGAAGTAGCCATGCGAGCGGGGTCATTTACTGCAGCAGCAAATTTCTGAGTTTCTTCTACAGAAAATGTTCTGCCACTCACAGTTGCCATTTCATTAAGTGTTTTATTTTTTTCTGTTTTAGCTGTTATTACAACTTCATTAAGCCGGCTAATATCTTCTTCCATATTAACAGTTAGCACCAGCTCTTTCCCTGCATTTACCGAGAGGTTTGACAATAATGCTTCTTTATATCCCATCATCGACACTTTTATAGATTGTTTGCCCACAGGTACATTTAGCAATTTAAAATTACCATCTGTATCGGTCATATTCCCAATGATAGGGCTTGAACCTATTACGACTATAGCAACACCAGGTAATGGAGTTTGAGAAATTTTATCTACTACTACTCCTCTTACTGTTTGTGTAGGCCCTTGTGCATTCAAAAAATACACAGGAAAGAAAATCAAGATCAGCAAAAAGTTTTTCATAAAATTCATATAGGTTATTGATCTGCTGGTACGATTACAGGTGAATAATTTTTCCTGAGCCGGTAATACGAGTGGTAACAATTGGATTTCCTTTATACTTTACATTGCCACTGCCGGATATAGTTACATCGAGTGTTTTAACCGCTTGTACCGTTGCATCTCCTGAACCGGAAATAGTAACCACACAATCATCTGACATCAGCTCTTGAGTACTGATATTACCCGAGCCTGATATGGAAAAAACCTCTTTAGAAACAGATCCACCTTCTATTTTAATGTCTCCCGAACCACTGATCTTACAATTCATATTTTGGGCAGTTACTGACGGAATGCTCACATTACCACTTCCGCTCACTGCTACTTCCATTGAAGTTGTATTGATGGCTGTTTTCGAATGTATATTGCCACTTCCGCTTACACGTAATTTATTCATATCAGGAGCATGAATAACCACAGTTATAGGTAATGATTTACCACTTATCCAAGCTTTATTATCTATGGTTAAAACTGTACCGTATACCACTGTTTCGATAACAGGGAGTAAGTTAGATTGTGCAGTCACCTCTACTTTATAAATGCTGTCTTGTATGTATTCTACATTGGCGCTCATCTTTAACTCTATGCCACTAAAGTTGGATACATTTCTCACCTCTGTTGTTTCTCCTCCTTTTCCAACCACCCATATTTTATCTTTATGACATGCAGTGGTAGAGATGGTAATTAATAATGCCGAAATAATATTGATAGCCTTTTTCATTGTATATATAGTTTTTATTGGTTTATACTTTATTGACAACACAAACTCAAGATACCCCTATTCAAAAAAGGAAAAAATCTTCTACCGTCTGGCAGATTAAAACAATTTTAAGGAGGCCTTAAGCCCTACCCATGTTTTAATATTTATTTCGCCATGGGTTTGGTCATATAACAGATCAGCAGGTAGAATATTTTCAATCTGATAATAATGATTGCTGTTTATATCTGATGCTAATACATTATAGGTAGGCCCTAAGCAAATACGCATTCCGGAAAAAAGGGTAAACTCTACACCAGCATAAAATCGATTTAACATATTTACACTTATCTCAGAATAGTCAGCCGATTGTATCTGCTGGGCAGTTACATCAAAAGTAAAATTCCATTTCCTGGAAAGCTTTAGAGCAGAACCTATTCCATAACCGTAGGTATAAATACCAGGTTCTGAAAAATTGTACCCTCCTAAAAAAATATTATGAAAGGCATTTGCACCTGTACCAAAAGAAAAAGTAGTAAAATGTAATTCATCAGCCGACAATTCTACTTTATGATATCCATGCTTTACAAAACTTAAAAAACCAATGGGAATTCCTTTGCATGTATCCGAAAAATTAAAAACTCCTAACTGTACGCCTTTTAGTTTTCTTGCAAAATTGAATGGTGCTATCTGAATTCCGCGTGCATAGTCCGAATTATTCATTAAACCTGATAGTTGAAATCCGGATGCGGTGTCTGTTCTATTTACAACGCCACTTATTTGCATTCCCCTCACATGACCGGTAGATCTATTCACTATACCTGCCACCTGAAAACCATTCATAACATATGTTTCATTATAAATACCTGCTATCTGAAAACCATTTGTTCTTTCGTTATTGATATTCAGTATGCCCGCCACCTGCATTCCTGAAACATTTTTAGAAACAATATTACCTATGCCTGCCATCTGAAAATATTTTACACTGCCATCATCTATATTCATAAGACCGCCTATCTCTGCTATTTTTACACCTTTAGAATATCCTACCAGCAGATTAAGGGAAACCCGATTCTCAGTATTGACGGATAATAATCGGTTAGTACTTACATACGGAACAAGTGTAACAGCGAAATTGCTGAAAAGCGTATCTGTAATATTTTTAAAGTTTGAATTAAAATCGTTAAGATTCGAGCGTAGTTGTTCAAGAAAATCAGATTGATCTGATGAGGAATTATTTATAGAAATATTCTCCAGGGTATCTTTCTGAATAGTTGATGCGGCAATCGTATCAATATTACTTTTAGTAACTGACTTCGGATGCAAATAAATAGCAAGCAATGTATCTTTTGTGGTATTGACAGTTAAAACTGCATCATCATAATTTTGTTTAGCTACCGACAATTTAATTGCTGATGAAGCATCTATATTAGGCAAGATAAAATAACCATATTCATTGGTAAGTGAAGAACGCTTTGAGCTTTCGATATAAATACTTGCCCTGTCAATTCTACTGCTGTCTGTAGCATTGTATACATATCCGGACAAAACAACATACGTTTGGCTTATAGCTGGTTCAGCAGGTTTTATAATGATGTATTTATCCTTTATTTTATAAATACTACGAGAACCCGAAAGAGTCTGATTCAAAACAATTCGCAGAGGTTTCTGATTAACTATAATGGATATTTTTTCCTGATCATTAAATGATGAATATGTAAAAACAACTCCTGTCTGCCTGGAAAGTGACTTAAACACATCTGTAATAGGAGCATTTGAAAAATTAATTGTCACAGGTCTTTCCAAATAAGGTATTGCCTGTGCCTGTAAACCGTTACAATACAGAATGAAAAAACAAATGAAAAGGATAAATTTCTGTATCATTGATTGCAACGTTCTCCACTAATAATATATCCGGAATCGGTTTTCGTATATGAAATGTTTAACGTTTCCGTTATCACAGATAGGATGGTTTCTAATTTTTCATTTTTAAATTGAGAAGTAATCATACAGTTATTTAAAGCCGGATTGGCAATTTCTATTTTCACTCTATAATCCAGACTTAATTTTTGCACTATATCTGCAAGCTTCATATCAGAAAATGATAATTCAATATGTTCACTGATTTTAGAAGGGCCTGGAATTATCTTTCCTATTGATTTCACATACATGGCACTATTACCTGCTTTTATCTCCACTTCTTCATGAAGGCTGTCAAATAACAGAACTATACCTTCATCAACACGCACATGCACTGTATCTGTGTCTAAAGAAGTTTGAATAAAAAACTTTGTTCCTATATCTTTAATAAAGACACCTCCTGCATCTACAATGAATGGAGCTTCTTCCTTATGGATCACAGAAAAGTAAGCTGAACCTTTTAAATACAAATTCCGTTTTTTGTCACCAAACTCATTTGCTACAATCAATTGGGAATGAGGAGAGAGAATGATATCTGTTCCATCGGATAAAACAGCATGAACAGAGTCGGTAGAAGCCATGTATTGGATTGAACTATTACCAGCATTCGTCATAAAATAGATTGCTGATGCAATCCCCACCAATATAAGTACAGCAGCTGCAGCACGCCATAATGTAATTATAGATTTAGGCTTCTTAGGGTTATTAATTTGAGCTTTTACATTGCCCCATCCTTTTTGAATATTAGCTTTGTATATATGCCCGTGAAACATCTTTTCACAACTTTCGAAATACAAACGATTTTCTTCACTCTCATCTTTCCAATCGTGTACATACATAGCTTCTTCAGGCAATGATTCGCCGGAAAAATACCTGCTCAAAAGCTCATCTATGTTTTCTTTCTCTTTCACCATTATTTATTTAGAATGATCGTTAATACAACCACCAAATATTCCTTCATGTTTTCCCTTAGTATTTTTAGCGCCTTACCCATTTGATTTTCTACTGTCTTCACAGATATATTTAACCGATCGGCTATTTCCTGATACTTTAAATATTCAAACCTGCTCATCTTGAAAATTTTCGCACATTGTTCAGGCAAGCCATCAATACTGCTATTTATTTTTTTCTGCAACTCCTTGTACTGCACTTCTTCGTTATTAAATAAAATACTGCTTGTCATCAACACCTCTTTTGAATAATTTCTTCTTACTGTTTCGTGCTTAATTTTATTTAAACAAGTATTGTATACAGCCTTATACAACATAGCTTTTAGTGACGTATGAATCTCGATAATTGTTCTCTTTTCCCATATAGAAACAAATACCTGCTGAACAATATCTTCTGCTTCGTCTCCATTTTTAACAATGGTTCTTGCATATCCCACCAACGGCTGGTAATAGCTGTTAAATAAGGATTCAAAGCCATGTGCATCAC
This sequence comes from uncultured Bacteroidia bacterium, assembly GCA_964498865.1. Taxonomy (GTDB): domain Bacteria; phylum Bacteroidota; class Bacteroidia; order Palsa-948; family Palsa-948; genus Palsa-948. The sequence continues at coordinate 530 of CAZCJN010000132.1, read as the reverse complement.
CTGATTGTAATTTGCTTATTAATTCGGATTCTTTTTCCACGTTCAAAACTTTGAATTCAGGTTTTTACTGAAAACAAAGTTAGAAAGTTTAGTATGAGACATTTCACACAATACATACCCCTATGCCCTTATAATAAATAATTCTAAAAGACTAAAATCTGTGATTTGTTGCTATTAGAAATCTTATATATTTGCAATCCATTTTGGGAGCTTAGCTCAGCTGGTTCAGAGCATCTGCCTTACAAGCAGAATTTTAGCCTCTGAATGGCTTGATAATAAAGGGGTTGAGAAATTGATGGGGGTTTGTACAAGTTTTGTACAAGTCTATTGAAAGAAAAGTTCTTTTATTTTTGAAATAATAATTGGGAGCATAGCTCAGCTGGTTCAGAGCATCGCCCTTACAAGGCGAGGGTCACAGGTTCGAACCCTGTTGCTCCCACAGAAGCCACCCTCACCGGTGGCTTTTTTTTTAAATGAGAAATTACGGGCAATTAGCTCAGTTGGTTCAGAGCACTACCTCGACAAGGTAG
>CAZCJN010000131.1:0-7307 GCA_964498865.1 uncultured Bacteroidia bacterium | reverse complement strand
TATTTATCAAGCAGATCAAAGAAATCAGAAGACAGGTGTTCTGCCTCATTTAAAACTATGTGCAGTCTTTCGGGATTAATACCCGGAAGTAATCTTTCCAGCTTTCCATTTTTATAATATTCTGCAAATTTTCTTAATGCAACATGCGTTAATGACGGGTTACTCAAGCGAACAAGATCTACGGTTGTTATGCTTGCAGCCCCATATAAAAACATACCGGTTGGTACAACCGGATACCAGCCGGTACCCAATTCTAAATGTGAAAAATCTTTTACTGAGTTATATTGTCGGAAATTTTTATAATGTTCGCGGCAATGTATCAATCTGTCTTCAAAATATTCATCTGATAACTCTACGCCTTTGGTAATGTATTTCTGAAAAAGAAAGTTAACCTTATTGCCATAAGGCAAAAAGGATATCCCTTTCTGAACAATAGCTTTTACTATCCATTTCATAAGTTGCGAATATAAAAAGATGTATCAAGAACACGGCCTTTAAAAATTTAACTGTGCTGGGAAAGTATCAGTTTCATTATATTTGCCTTCTATGAGTACTCATAAAACAGCAAAAGAAAACACCATGCAAAAATTATCGTTCGAAGAGTTTAAAAAAACTATTCTTAACGATTATCGCGTGGTCAACGAAAGCCGAGAAGCCAGCCTGTTAGGACGAAGAGAAGTTTTAACCGGCAAAGCAAAGTTTGGAATCTTTGGGGATGGAAAAGAAGTAGCTCAAATTGCTATGGCTCGCGTGTTTATGGCAGGTGATTTCAGATCGGGATATTATCGTGATCAAACGTTCATGTTTGCAACAGATAATTTAACGCTAGAACAATGGTTTGCCGGATTATATGCACATGCTGATGTACATGCCGACCCTACAAGTGCAGGCAGGCAAATGGGCGGGCATTATGCTACTCGCTCTCTTAACCCGGATGGCAGCTGGAAAGACTTAACTAAAATAAAAAACTCCTCTGCTGATATTTCGCCTACAGGAGGACAAATGCCACGCTTATTAGGGCTTGCTCTGGCATCCAAGTTTTATCGTAATAACCCCAACCTGGAGGGTCAAGAATTTAAACTATTTTCTAATGGCGGTAACGAAGTTGCTTTTGGAACCATTGGTGACGCCAGTACCAGCGAAGGAATGTTTTGGGAAACGATCAACGCTGCAGGCGTGCTTCAAGTTCCTATGATAATTTCGGTATGGGATGATGGGCATGGAATTTCTGTCCCTAAAAAATACCAGACTACCAAAGAAGATATTTCGGAAGTATTAAAAGGATTTCAACGAGATGAGAACAAAAGAGGCTATGAGATTTTAAAAACAAAAGGATGGGATTTTGCTCACCTATGTGAAACCTATGAAAAAGCTGCCAAAATTGCTCGTGAAGAACATATACCGGTTCTTGTTCACGTAGATGAAATGACGCAGCCTCAAGGTCATTCTACATCAGGCTCGCATGAACGATATAAATCCAAGGAACGTTTACAATGGGAATCAGATTTTGATCCTATTAAAAAAATGAGAGAATGGATTTTAAATTCCGCTATCACTACTTCGGAAGAGTTAGATCAAATAGAAATAAATGCAAAACAACGTGTAAGAGATGCAAAGAACAATGCATGGAAGGCATTTAATGCTCCCATCAAAGAAGAAATATCTACCCTACTCACTTTGTTAAATGAAATAAATAATCCGGCTATTAATGAACTGATAGGTGAACTTAAATCTGCAATAGATCCTTCCAGAAGGGAAATTATGTCCATTGCTCGAAGATCCATATGGGAGATAAAAGAAAATACTGAAACAAAACAAAAACTTTCTGCATGGATATTGGAAAACCTATCAGAAAATTCAGAACGGTATTCCTCTTCGCTTTATAGTGAGTCTGACTTTGCCGTATTAAAAGCAAATGTTGTTCCTATTGAATACCCAACGGAAGAAAAAATGATTGACGGAAGAGAAGTGCTTCGCGAAAACTTCGATGCCATCTTAGAAAAATATCCTGCTGTGCACATTTTTGGAGAAGATGCTGGCAAAATCGGTGGTGTAAACCAAGGTTTAGAAGGATTACAAAAAAAATATGGAGAGCATCGTGTATTTGACACCGGTATTCGTGAATGTACAATTATTGGTCAAGCTATAGGAATTGCTATGCGCGGACTCAGGCCAATTGCAGAAATTCAATACCTCGATTATTTATTATATGCCTTACAGATCATGAGTGATGATCTAGCCACTGTTCAGTACAGAACAAAAGGCGGGCAAAAAGCGCCCGTAATTATTCGTACTAGGGGACATAGGTTAGAAGGTATTTGGCATAGCGGCTCACCAATGGGCATGATAATAAATGCTATTCGTGGTATATACGTTTGCGTTCCCCGAAGCATGACCATTGCAGCAGGATTTTACAACACTTTACTCACATCGGATGAACCTGCTTTAGTCATTGAACCTCTTAACTCTTATCGCTTAAAAGAAAAAGCACCTTCTAACTTCGGAGAATTCAAACTTCCTTTAGGAATACCTGAAATTTTAAAACAGGGTAACGATGTTACATTGGTAACCTACGGTTCTAATTGCCGTATTGCCATGGAAGCCGCTGCTCATTTAGAAAAGAAAAATATTTCTGTAGAAGTAATAGATGTACAAACCCTTCTTCCTTTTGACATTCATCACTCGATTGTAGAATCACTTAAAAAAACCAATCGTATTGTTTTCCTCGATGAAGATGTACCTGGGGGCTCCACAGCATTTATGATGCAAAAAGTTTTAGAAGAACAAGGTGGTTATAATTATTTGGATACGGAACCCAAAACAATAACCTCTAAAGAACACCGCCCTGCTTACGGAAGTGATGGAGATTATTTTTCTAAACCTAACGTAGAAGATATTGTGGAAGCCATTTACAAATTAATGCACGAAAGCAATCCGGCTAATTACCCCGCTTTGTATTAATCTAAATGAAAAAAATTACCGAATCAGACTCGCGCTATAACCATTTGGAAAAAATGACTATAAAAGTATTGCTTTCAAATATTAATAATGAAGATAAAAGCGTTCCTATTGCTGTAAGAAAAGTGATTCCCAAAATTGAAAAATTAGTAAAGGTGATAGTTGAGAAATTGAAGTGCAACGGAAGGCTGTTTTATATAGGTGCCGGTACTAGCGGCCGACTTGGTATTGTTGATGCATCGGAATGCCCCCCTACATATGGAATCCCGCATGGTATTGTTATAGGATTAATTGCAGGAGGAGATAAGGCTATACGTCGAGCAGTTGAGTTTGCTGAAGACGATACGCAACAAGGATGGAAAGATTTAAAGAAACATTCTATTTCAAAAAAAGATGTTGTAATAGGTATTACAGCATCTGGCACTACCCCTTATGTAATAGGTGCATTACAGCAGTGCAACAAAAATGGAATAACTACAGCATGTATTACAAATAATCCCGGAAGTGTAGTTTCTAAAACGGCTAAGCATTCTATAGTTGCCGTAACAGGCCCTGAATTTGTTACAGGCAGCACCCGTATGAAAGCCGGCACAGCACAAAAACTGATACTCAATATGATCTCTTCCGCAACAATGATTCAACTGGGTCGTGTACGAGGGAATAAAATGGTAGATATGCAACTCTCTAACAATAAATTGGTAGATAGAGGAACAAAGATGATAATGAATGAATTGAAAATCCCCTATTCTTCTGCTAAAAACCTGCTCTTAAAACATGGAAGTGTAAGAAAAGCAACACAACTTAAAAATTAAACAACTTTTTCCTTTACACTTGTACTTACAACCTTTCTTCCGGGGTATACTTTCAAAGCTTCCTCTAAGCAGATAATCGCATTTTTTAAGTCTTCAATTTTTAAGACATAAGCTATACGAACCTCATCCTTTCCGGCTTCAGGTGTAAAATAAAATCCTGTAGCAGGAGCAAGCATTACAGTCTGGTTCTTGTATTCAAACTTCTCCAATAACCATTGACAAAATGCATCAGAATCATTAATAGGTAAACGTGCTATACAATAAAATGCTCCTTCAGGTTTAGGGCAAAAAACACCTTCTATTTTATTCAATGCTTCTACAACAAAATCTCGTCTTGCTATATATTCTTTCTTTACATTATCAAAATAAGACTGAGGTGTATCAATTGCTGCTTCAGATGCGACTTGACCAAATGTTGGTGGACTTAACCTGGCCTGTGCAAACTTTAATGCAGCAGCCATCACTTCTTTATTCTTACTTAAAAGAGCACCTATTCTGGCACCACAAGCACTGTATCTTTTAGAAACAGAATCTAACAGCACGACATTGTTTTCTATTCCTTTTAATTGCATTACGGAGTAATGTTTTTCATTGCCATAACAAAACTCACGATATACTTCATCAGCAAATAGAAATAGATCGTGCTTCTTAACTATATCCCGCAAGGCCTCTAGTTCCACTTGAGAATACAAATAACCGGTAGGGTTATTGGGGTTACAGATCATGATAGCCTTTGTCTTACTCGTAATTATTTTTTCAAAATTGGTAACTGACGGTAAAGCAAAACCACTTTCTATAAAAGAACGAACGGGTTTAACTACTACACCGGCCTGGGTTGCAAACCCATTATAATTAGCATAAAACGGTTCGGGAATAATAATTTCATCCCCTTCATTCAAACAAGACATCATGGCAATTTCAATTGCTTCCGAACCTCCTGTTGTGATCATGATTTCAGAGAAGTCGACCTGAATATCATTCTTTTTATAATAGTCAACCAATTTCCTTCTGTAGCTTTCTATTCCTGCACTATGAGAATATTCCACCACCTTTGGAGCAAAATTCTTAATGGCATTCAACATCGTTTCAGGTGTTTCAATATCAGGCTGACCAATGTTCAGATGATAAACTTTACGTCCTATTTTTTTTGCTTGCTCAGAATAAGGTACCAATTTACGTATTGGTGAGGGTGGCATTTGATTAGCTCGTGTAGAAATTTTAGGCATGTTTTATGAGTATGAAAATGTGTATAAAACAATTTGTGCAAAGTTAAAAGATAAATGTTTGCCTAATTAAATCACTTTTGAGATTTATCAGGTAAAATCACACCTTTAAACCTAAGCTCAGTGGGGGAATTAACGGCATTAGACATAACCTCTACGGTTCTGTCCTGTCGATCGTATTTTTCAAGGGTATCAAAAGAAAGGTGCAAAACACCGGATTCACCCGGAGGTATTGGATATTCAGGAAAATCAGCAACCGTACATCCACAAGTAACTTTGATATCAGAAATTTGAAGAGTATCACTTCCTGAGTTTTGGAAGGCATAGCGTATTTGAACAATAGTACCCTGCTTTACAAAACCAAACTTATAAAGCGGTTTCTCAATTTTCAAAAATGCTCCTTTCTGTTGAGCCTGAACTAAAGAGAAAAAAAACATCCCGCACAAAATAAGTATGTACGGGATATTTTTATATTTCACCAGTAATAAAATTAGTGAGGAGTTACTGAATTGGATTCTGCAGGTGCCGGAGCAGCTTTAACAACACCTTTAATTCTTAATGTTTTATTAGGAGTTTTACCATTCGAAGAAACGGTAACCGTTTTTTCGAAATTACCAACACGTTTTGTATCGTAATGAACTTTAATAACTCCTGTTTCTCCTCCTTTAATAGGTTCTTTAGGTGCAGTAGGAACTGTACATCCACATGAACCTGTTGCACTATAAATGATCAAAGGTTCTTTACCTGTATTTTTAAATTTGAATTCACGTTCGCCATTCGAGTTATATTCAATAGTACCATAATCAATAACTTCTTTTTCAAATTCAGCTTCGGGAGCATTAGGATTTCCTTGAACGGTAGAAGCAGGGGTTGCAGCAGGTGAAGATGTAGTTTGCGCATTTATAAGCGTAACTCCAAAAACAAAAGCGGCTAATAGCATTGCTGTTTTTTTCATATTAAATTGTTTTTAGTTATTAGTATTTTAAAATTATTGTTTCATTCCTGAATTGCCCTTACCCGGAAATGCTTCTTCTACAGGAGTAGCTTCTATAGTACCTTTAATCATCAATGTAACTGAGGGTGTTTTTGCATTAGATGTAACAGTTACTGTTTTGGTAAAAACACCAACGCGATTACTGTCGTATTTAACTTTTATTACTCCACTTGATCCAGGGCCAATTGGCTCTTTTGGACAAGCGGGCGTGGTACAACCGCAAGAGGCTTGACAATTAGAAATAATCAATGGCTCTTTACCTGTATTGGTAAATTTAAATTCATAAGAACATTCATCCCCTTTCTTAAGTGTTCCAAAATCATGAGTACTTGCTTCAAAAGTAATTTCAGGAGCATTGGGGTTGGCTTTTGTTTCAGACGATGTCGGTTGCTTAGGAGGTTCTGGATGTTGTGCATAAGCACAAAATGAAACAAAAACCAAAGACAAAACGGAGAGGAGTGATTTTTTCAACATAACTATTGATGTTTAATATTTATATTTTATATAGGGCAAACAAAAGTAGAACATATTTTTAATGGCTTGTTCTTTTTTATATCAACCCTTAATATTAATCTAAAATTATGCCAAAAATCTAATAGAAGCGAGTGGATTTAAAAAAAGTATTTTTGTTGAACTCTTTATACTAATTGCACTTTTGAACTTCTTAAAAAGATACTCCCTCCTTGCACTAGCCATTCTTTTAGTGGAACTATTGATCATCTACCTTTGCAGAAAACCAATCAAAAGCATGGGTCATATTCCAAAAACTTTTCAAGAAACAACAAAAGAAAATAAGACCATTCGTAGGCATGCTTACAATAACTCTGCCGAAGATAGTAAACCTGATGTAAATATTAAAAAAGAGACGATTTCTGAATTAGAAGAAAAACTAATAAAAGCCGGCCTAACTAATATATCTGAATTAGATTCAACTATTGTTATAGACCTCAAGTATGCTACTAAAGATAACTTCTTACATAAAAACTTGTACGGAAATGTTCGACACGGTTATTTACAAAGATCAGTAGCAGAAAAACTTGCTCGTGCTCAAAAACAATTAAAGCTGGAGTTCCCTTTTTATTCATTAATTGTATTTGATGCTGCCCGCCCTCTTTCCATACAAAAGGTTATGTGGAATGAAATGCAGGTTCCCGAAAATCAAAAGGATAATTATGTATCTAACCCTGAAATTGGATCGCTACATAATTACGGATGTGCTGTGGATGTTAGTATTATAAATGAAGATGGATTATTACTAGACATGGGTACTCCCTATGATTTTTTTGGAAGGCTTGCCTACCCTATTGCTGAACAAGAAAT
>CAZCJN010000130.1:0-7332 GCA_964498865.1 uncultured Bacteroidia bacterium | reverse complement strand
TTTACTTCTTATCGTCTTTCACTTCTTCGAAGTCTACATCGGTTACTTCACCGTCTTTGCCTCCGCCTGTGTTGGCATTAGCTTGAGGTTGTTCGGCGCTGCCTCCGCTGGCACCACTCGCCTGCTGCGCTTGCTGAGCTTTGTATATTTCTTCAGAAGCAGCATGCCAAGCTTTGTTAAGTGCTTCGAGCGTGGTATCTATCTTAGCCAGGTCGCGTTCTTTATGCGCGTCTTTTAATTCGCTCAAGGCTTTTTGTATGGTTTCTTTTTTATCGGCAGGTAATTTATCGCCGTAATCTTTCAGTTGTTTTTCGCTCTGGAAGATCAATGCATCGGCAGCATTTACTTTATCTGCTTCTTCTTTTGCTTTTTTATCGCTGTCTGCATTGGCTTCTGCTTCGCGTTTCATACGTTTTATCTCTTCGTCGCTCAATCCGCTCTTCGCTTCTATACGTATGTTCTGAGATTTACCGGTTGCTTTGTCTTTTGCAGTTACATGCAACATTCCGTTGGCATCAATATCAAAGATCACTTCGATCTGAGGTACTCCGCGTGGTGCAGGTGGTATACCGTCAAGAATGAATCTGCCTAACGAACGGTTATCTTTTGCCATAGGGCGTTCTCCCTGTAAAATATGGATCTCTACCGAAGGCTGGCTATCTGCTGCCGTGGAGAAGGTCTCTGATTTTTTAGAAGGAATGGTTGTGTTGGCTTCAATTAATTTGGTGCAAACACCTCCCATGGTTTCAATACCCAGAGAAAGCGGAGTTACATCGAGCAAGAGTACGTCTTTCACGTCTCCTGTTAAAACACCTCCCTGAATCGCTGCGCCCACCGCTACCACTTCGTCCGGATTCACACCTTTGTGTGGCTCCTTACCGAAGAAATTCTTAACGATCTCCTGTACTTTAGGCATACGGGTCATACCTCCTACAAGAATCACTTCATGAATATCGCTTGCTGAAAGGTTCGCATCTTTCAATGCTTTTTTGCAAGGTTCTAAGCAACGTTGTAAAAGATCGTCGCACAATTGTTCAAACTTTGCTTTGGTTAATGTTTTTACCAAGTGTTTAGGAACTCCATCCACCGGCATGATATAAGGCAGGTTGATCTCTGTCTGCGTGCTGGATGAAAGTTCGATCTTCGCTTTTTCTGCAGCTTCTTTTAAACGTTGAAGTGCCATAGGGTCTTTACGCAAGTCAAGGCCTTCGTCTTTTTTAAATTCATCAGCTAAAAAATCAATGATCTTTTGATCGAAGTCATCACCACCTAAGTGGGTATCACCGTTGGTAGATTTTACTTCAAATACTCCATCGCCTAATTCAAGAACAGAGATATCGAATGTACCTCCTCCTAAATCGAATACAGCTATTTTGCTGTCTTTATGTTTTTTATCAAGACCGTAAGCAAGTGCTGCTGCAGTTGGTTCGTTAATGATACGGCGTACTTTTAAGCCTGCAATTTCTCCGGCTTCTTTAGTGGCCTGTCTTTGTGAATCGTTAAAGTAAGCAGGTACGGTAATAACGGCTTCGGTAACTTCTTGTCCTAAATAATCTTCAGCTGTCTTTTTCATTTTCTGAAGCGTGATAGCCGAAATTTCTTGTGGAGAGAATTTGCGATCGTCGATAATAACGCGCGGTACTCCTCCCTCTCCTTTTACAACGGTGTAAGGAACGTATTTCATTTCTCCCTGAACTTCGTCAAAGGTATGACCCATGAATCGTTTGATAGAGCCAATGGTATGTTTAGGGTTGGTAACAGCCTGGCGTTTTGCAGGGTCACCTACTTTACGTTCACCGTCTTTTACAAATGCTACAATCGAAGGGGTTGTTCTCTTTCCTTCACTGTTCGGAATTACAACCGGATCGCTGCCTTCCATAACAGCAACACACGAGTTGGTGGTTCCTAGATCTATTCCAATGATTTTTCCCATAGTTATAAGTGTTAAGTTTTGTTTTTAAAATTCTATTTAAATTTTTTAAAGCAAAGTCAATTACTTTGCCATACGCTAAATTCAGCCCTTTTCAGGTTATTATGACATATTATAAGGTATATGCCTGACATGGGCAAATTCTCCTCTATAAAGGCATGACATGAAGTCAGGATGCAGAGCAGAAAGTATTAAGTGGAAAGTACAAAGTATCATGTAGAAGGCATGTCAATGAAATCGTTCAATTTAATATTATATACATATTAAATTTTTTATTGGTTAGCCATGAAATTTCGTTAGAAGTACTATAATGATGAGTGTTAGAATCTACCTTGAGATCAAATGTTATGGTTTTTTCTGATTTCTGAGACACTCCATCTACTTTCTTTGGATAAAACTGCTTATCAAGACTCATGATCGTTTTTATCGCTCTATAATATATTTTTTTATTACGAATCGTATTTTCTGTATTTATTATATCTTTTATTCTTCCTCTCTCATCAATAGTAAATTTAAAGACCATTTTACTTGTTTTAAGATTTATTGTCGAATGAATGGAATCTATAATCCCATAAGGATTAAAGGTTTCATAAAGAAATCGATTTAGTAAATCTTCGCCACCAATAAAGCCCGTTTCTATATTTTTCAAATCGTGATCTTTAAAGTAAACAAGAGATTCAGTATCATAATTGTATTGTTGCAGCAATTCACTATGCACATCAAAAAACTCCCATATTCCCACAGCTTTATCATCTAGATAATTACCTGTTCTGCTTATGATTGGATTGGCATCTATTATTTGCAGTTGCACCCCTTCCTCAGATTGCACTTGTTTAAATTTCCTTACAACGCCTTGAAAATAAAATATTGTCCAAACACTATCTTTCTTATCATTTTTATAATAACCCTTGTCTTTGATATTATTTGTGCCTTTATAATATGTTTCCCAATAACCATCTTTTTTGCCATATGAGTACATACCAAATATTGCTAAACTATGATTACCCACCATCGATTTATCTAGCTTTAAATAACTTCCATGTTTAATTTTTTGGCTTGACACAAGCGCAGTATATTCTTCATAATAATCTTTTTTATCTCTTGTAACAAGGATTGTTGGTTGACAATATGTATTAATGCAAAAAAAAGCAATTAACACTAAAGTCATGAAATGTTTTATCCTTATCATATATATGTAAACTGTATTTAAAAGAATGTGAAAATAAATAAATATTCTGTTATTTACTCGCAAACTTTAAAACATGCTTAGCTCTTGCACGAAAGGCTGCAGACGTTTTTGGAAGTTGGTCATGTATCACTGCTTTTAGTTCAGTTATTAAATCAGGATACACAGGAAGCAAGTTGGCAATGCATTGCATGGCTTCTACTTTAACAGCCACCGTTTCTGTTGGAGACAACATGAACTTAAAACAAGTATCAATAAGCTTTCCTTGTAATTGCTCCGGAATATCGTGTTTGGCCAATACACTTATCATGTTGCGCTTTATTCCATCTACTTTAAATTGAGAAATGGTATCTACAAACAAACCTAAATGTGGCACTAACAGTTTGGGATATTTTGCATTAACTGCAGATAAAACCCAAGACGCTCGTTGAGGTAATGGTGGATGTTCTTTGTAAATAATATCTATAATCTGCTTGAACTTACGTTCATTGCTCCCGATATCTGCAGCTATCTTATCCGTATTGGCTCGGTTATGTACTTTCAGAAGTTGCTTCGGGTAATCCATTCTCTAGCTGATTATCAAAGAACGCATACTGATAGACCCCATTTCACATTTATCATTGAAGTATTTTACCGAATCTTTTTTATCCTGCAACGCTAAAGAATACAGCAATGGTAAATAATGATCATTGGTAGGAACAGCTAATTGAGCCAGCTTTCCCAGTTTTTCATAATTAATTATATCGTTGTGATTTTTTTCATCAATATATTTTTTAATCTTCTCATCGAACTCAATAGCCCAATCGAATGCTTTACCATTCCAATCAATCATTCTAAGATTATGGACTATGTTTCCACTTCCAACAATCAGCACTCCCCTCTTTCTTAACTCCGCCAGCTCTTTTGCTAATTCATAATGGTATTGAGGAGGTTTAGAATAATCAATACTCAACTGGTAAACAGGGATATCCGCTTGCGGGAACATGGGCAATAATACACTCCAGGTACCATGATCCAATCCCCATTCAAAATCAGACTGCACTTTTGTTTTTGTAATTAAGGCTTGTGTTTCTTTTGCAAACTCAGGTGAGCCCTTTGCAGGATATTGTTGGGCAAACAATTCATCGGGGAAACCACCAAAATCATGAATGGTCTTGGGTTGTTCCATGGCAGTCACCTTAGTTCCGCTGGTAAGCCAATGCGCCGACACACAAAGTATGGCTTTTGGCTTCGGGAGGTTTTTTCCTAATGCATTCCAGGAAGTATTGTACTCATTCTTTTCAATCGCGTTCATGGGGTTACCATGCCCCACAAAAAGAACAGGCATTATGGCCTCAGAGAATTTTTCTTTGTTAAAAAGATTTACGAATGAATTAAGTGTGGTCATAGCGCCTATTCCCATTATTGAATTAGTAATGAATTTTCTCCTGTCCATAATAATTCTGTTTATAGCTCAGAAATATTATCCTTGAAAATTATTTTTCTTATGTGCCCCATCGCAATACGGTTTATTGGATGAATGTCCACATCGACATAAGAATGATTTATTTTCTTTTACTTCTACGGTTCCATCTGGCTTGGTAACAGTTACTGTTCCTTCTACCATCAATGGTCCGTTTGCAAGGGCTGAAATCTTAGTGTTATTTTCCATGTATTTTAAGTTTTAATTATATTGTTTAGACATCATTTCTGCATAAGTAGCAAAGCCGGGCTTCAAAGGAGTTTTAATAATAAAAATTCGAGTACCCTTTTCAATAGTTGAAAAATCCATAGTTGATTCTTCTTTTACTATTGCATAGTCACCCTTTTGCATTTTGTGGTTATTAAAACTTAACGCGCCTTCAAGGATAAAGAAGGAATACACCGCTTCAGGATTTAAAGGAAATTGTTTTTGAACAGTTGTAAAAGTTATTTCCTGTATATAGTCCACCTTACTATCCATATTTATTTCTGTTCCACCAACAAACACTTTGGTTTTCATGTCTGCTTCCTCATGTATAGGGAATGTTGATGCAGCATAATCGTTATAAGAAGCAGCTTTGGAAAGTGTTTTGCTTAGGTCCGGATCAAACCATATTTGAAAGATGGATGAATTAGGATTTATTTTTTCGGCATGGGTAATACCGCTGCCGGCCCGTATTATTTGCACATCGCCTGCATTTAGTTTTTTCCATCCTTTCAAATTACTGTCATAATGTTCTATTTCGCCCGAAAGAACAAACGACATGATCTCAAAACCTTTGTGCGGATGTTCCCCGATCAAGCCACCAGCATTACTCCAGGCATGCGCCCAATAAAAAAGGGTTGAATAAGGTTGTTGTTTTCCTCCATCTTGAGGAAAGCCTATGGGCTTTCTTTCAAGTATTTTACCTTGATCGAAAGCCCCTTGAGCTTGTTCTTCTTTTGAAATAATTTTTATCATGTTAATTATTTGACTGCTACTACATTAAATTGTACTCTAAATTCATCGTTGATCATTTTGTCACCTATTTCCGGGAAAAATGATTTGGAACCATATTTAATATCAAACTTTGAACGATCTACTATTGCATTTCCAACACAGGCAATTTTGTTTCCTTCTGTTTTGATGATCGCATCAAAAGTTATTTCATTGGTTTTATCTTTAATGGTAAGGTTTCCTTTTACAGTGTGGGTATATCCGCCTTCTTTTACATCCTTAATAGGTGTAACTGAAGTGGTAACAAATTTTGAGGTAGGAAATTTTTCAACTGAAAAGAAATCTTCTGATTTCAAATGACCATCTAGTTTAGCAGCATATTCACCTGTAAGGTCTTTAACAGCGATGGTAGTCATGTCAACTTCAAATGAACCTGATAAATTTCCATGATCACTTGATATTTCTCCTTTTGAAAGTTTAATTATTCCATTATGTTTTCCTGTTACTTTTTCAGCAAACCACTCCATTGAACTTAGCTTAGTGTCCACTTTGTACACATCTGTGTGATTTTTACCTGTGAATGCAGAGAAGAAGATCATGCTGATTGCTACTCCTGTTAAAATTGTTTTTTTCATGATTTGATTGTTTTGTTGTTATTGTTTGTTGTTTTAAGTTTCTCTTAATTTATCTAAAAGTACATTTAGTTGCTTAGCCTCATCTTCATTTAGATTCGCCAAGAATGGCCTGTTCTCATTTTCTTCTTTATCCATCTCGGTCAACACATCTAAACCTTTTTTAGTAATTAATACATTACAGGCTCTTCTGTCCCCTTTATTTATCTGTCTTTCTACCATCCCTTTTAATCGAAGCTTTTCCACTAACCTGGAAGCGTTAGACATTTTATTCAGCATTCTATCGATCAGTAAATTTATTGTAGCGGCATTAGGGTATTGCCCTCTCAATATTCTAAGAATATTAAATTGCTCTACTGATATATTGTGTTTCTTGCAAAGCTGAGTATGAAGATAGTTTAACCAGTTAGCCGTGTAGATAATATTTACCACCAGCTTTTGATGCTGACTTTTAAAGTTCACTTGTTTTATCTCTTCTTCCAGTTTCATAAAGCAAATATATGTATAAACATTGTATGTATATACATGTATTTATTAAAATAAGATATATTTCTTATTATCAATTAATTAAAAATTAATGCGTTGGTTTTTTGAAGTGGATGGGGATGGTAAGATCGTGAGCAAATTCATATTCAAACTCATCCTTAGAAGCTTCATCATTTAAAACCCATACTAAATTCACCTTAATTCCACTTACATATAAGCTTTCAAGTTTAGCAAATATGGTGCGTATTGTACGGGCAGAAGGAGTGTTGAAATATTCCAGATCAAAAACTATAGACATCCCGTTCAGGTATTTTGCCCCATGTTCATCGAGCCATTTTAAAAGAGAAGAATAAAATTGATACGGACTTTCCGGACGTGACATGCCACGAATCGAATAAATCTTTTTAGACGGGCTAAGCACTATTTCCGGCGAAACCTCTGTAGGTTTTATATAAATCTCTTCCATAGAAATTAGTAAGGGAAACCAAATTTAAAAATTAATTTAAGGTAATCACAAGATCATCGGCATTTACCCGAACCCCTTCTTTAAGTGAAACGTTTTTAACCTCTGTATCAGTGGAGGCTGTAACGGTGGTCTCCATCTTCATGGCTTCTATTACAAAGAGAGGTTCATTCTTTTTAACTGCCTGCCCTTTCTTTACAAATATCTTTGATAGTAACCCTTGCAGAGGAGCCCCCA
>CAZCJN010000129.1:0-7388 GCA_964498865.1 uncultured Bacteroidia bacterium | reverse complement strand
GGTGATATAGTTTCTGTTTTTGTGGAGAAATCAACGTCATAGAGAGACTGTGTAAATAAGTTAGCGGTCATTGCAGGACTACATGGACAACGACAAAAATTGAAATGAAATATATTAAACCGATAACTTTAGTATTTGGGCTTTTGCTATTCAGCTGCGATCAAGCCAACACCATAAAAAGTTCAACAGACGACAAAGAGCAAATTCAAAATCTTATCAGGCATGCTCTTGATTGGGCTGATTCTAAAAATTCAATTAATTTACTCCCCGTTCTTACTGACAACGCAGACAGCATTTACATTGGCTTTGACCTTATTAATCACAAACAAAACCTTGACAAACTTCAACAGACCAATTTCTTTTCTCGTGAGTTTATTGACAACTACAATCAAATTGTTATAACACTTGACAACGGACTTAGAAGTGGTAGATATGAGCAATGGTTGGTTGGGGACTTGCCGACTTTCATTTTTGCAAATGACCATAGCCCTTGGTGTAATTGCCAAGACAATTATGATTGGAACAAAGTTGAAGTCCGAATCATTAAATTATCAGACAATCAAGGAGAATTAGAATGGCATTGGGGCAATCTAAAGGCTGAAACACATTCAAGTTGGAAAGATTTTCAATATAAGTTCAGGGTAGTTAAAGAAAATGATAAATGGAAAATTGCTTACTTGGCAGGATTTAACTTTAAGGAAAGTACTAGAAAAGACGGACAACTATGACTCAGTATCTGCAAAAACTGTACTTAATTGGATAAGCAATAAAATAAGTTTTACTTATTTGCAGTAATAATTTTTTGTAAATAATATAAGTAGAGTGTATAAAATATTTACCTATGCAGGAAGAGTACATGTGCAATGCATCACCTCTTATCTTGTCCATTAAAATAATAAGCCTATTTTTGTTAACTTCCAACTACCTATTGAATGTTGGTTAATTAAAGCAATCATATATGAGCAAACATACACCCAAAGAACATACCCCCCCGGCAGAAAGACATGCCATGACCTATAACACAGAGTTGCCACAGGTAATGATTCCGGAGTACGGAAGAAACATTCAAAAATTGATTGAGTACGCATGTGCCATAAAAGATAAGGAAGAAAGAAATAAAATTGCCAATGGCATCATCAGCATTATGGGAAGGTTAAACCCAATGCTTCGCGATCTCACCGATTTCCGTCATAAACTTTGGGATCACCTGTTTATCATATCCAACTTTAAGTTAGATGTAGACTCTCCTTATGCAAAGCCTTCTAAAGAAAGCCTTACTACAAAACCCGAAAAAGTAAAATATCCATCAGGAAAAATACGCTTTAAGCACTATGGAAAAGGTATAGAAAGATTAATTGAAAAAGCATCAGAAATGAAAGCAGGAGAAGAAAAAACAGCTTTCACAGAAGCCATTGCCAACTTAATGAAGAAATCTTACTTGGTTTGGAACAGAAATACGGTAGATGATAACGTAATATTTCAAGAGCTTGAACTACTCTCAGGCGGCAAATTAAAAGTATCTGATAACTTTCGTTTGGCTAATACTTACGATATACTCGCGCGTACACGCAATATGAATCCTCCCCGCACAGATGAAACTCGCGGAAGAGAGAGAGACAGAGGCAGGGATAGGGATCGTGGAAGGCATAACGGTCACAGAAATAACAACCGCCATCGCCGCGGAAGATAAATCAGCGATACATCCATTTTCTATCTATGAGCAGCTTTGTAGTAACAGGAGGGAAAAAATTAAAAGGAGAGATTACCCCTCAAGGAGCAAAAAATGAGGCATTACAAATACTTTGTGCCGTTTTGCTTACACCTGAAAAAGTTACCATCTCCAATATTCCTAACATACTTGATGTAAACAAGTTGATTGATCTGCTTAAATCGTTAGGCGTGAAAGTAGAGCAGAAAAATGAAGATACCTATGAGTTTAAAGCCGATAATGTAAACGTTGATTACTTATTGACCGATGAGTATAAAAAGAAAGCAGCCGCATTAAGAGGTTCTATCATGGTCATGGGTCCCCTACTCGCTCGCTTCGGAAAGGGATACATACCTAAACCGGGTGGAGATAAAATAGGACGAAGAAGATTAGATACACACTTTTTAGGTTTCCAAAAACTGGGAGCCAAATTTAATTACGACGATAAAACTAATTTCTTTAAGGTAGATGCTTCTCAGCTAAAGGGTACTTACATGTTGTTAGATGAAGCTTCGGTTACAGGAACTGCCAATATTATTTTAGCTGCCGTTTTAGCAAAAGGAAAGACTACTATTTATAATGCCGCATGTGAACCCTATATTCAACAGTTATGTAAAATGCTGGTGAGTATGGGTGCAAAAATTACAGGTATTGGTTCTAATCTTTTAAATATTGAAGGAGTTGAAGCATTAGGCGGATGTAAACACCGTATGTTACCCGATATGATCGAAGTGGGTAGCTTCATAGGTCTTGCCGCGATGACTCAAAGTGAGATCACTATTAAAAATGTTGCTTATAATGAATTAGGGATTATTCCAGACACCTTTAGAAGATTAGGAATTCAAATGCAACTAAAAGGGGATGACATTTATATCCCTTCCCAAAAAAATTACGAGATAGATACGTACATAGATGGTTCTATTCTCTCGATTGCCGATGCTATATGGCCGGGCCTTACGCCCGATCTATTAAGTGTAATTTTAGTTACTGCAACACAAGCAAAAGGTACTGTCCTTATTCATCAAAAAATGTTTGAGAGCCGTTTATTTTTTGTAGATAAGCTAATTGATATGGGAGCGCAGATAATCTTATGCGATCCTCACCGGGCCACCGTTATTGGAATTAACAGACAACATGCTTTAAGGGGAATTGAAATGAGTTCGCCAGATATTCGTGCCGGGGTAGCCCTTTTAATTGCAGCAATGAGTGCAGAAGGAAAGAGCACGATTCATAATATTGAGCAAATAGATAGAGGATATCAAAATATTGACAAACGATTAAATAATATTGGCGCAGAAATTGTAAGAAAAGACTAACGTTACATAATAAGCCATAAAAACCAATAATAATGAAAAAATACATTCTCCTTGCAATTGTAGCAATCACTTCAATTGTATATCTATCATTTCAAACCAGCCCAAAAACAGGATTAAATGTGGGTGATATTGCCCCTGAATTAAAATTCCCAGGTGTTGACGGAAAATTCGTTGCTCTTTCTTCCTTAAAAGGCAAGATCGTTTTAATCGACTTTTGGGCATCTTGGTGCGGCCCCTGCCGATTCGAAAATCCGAACGTAGTAGCTGCCTACACAAAATTTAAAAACAAGCAGTTTAAAAGTGCCAGCGGCTTTGAAATATTCAGCGTGTCTTTAGACAATCAAAAAGAAGCATGGACAAAAGCAATTCAAAAAGATAATCTCTATTGGACCAATCACGTAAGTGACCTTAAATGGTGGAACTCCGATGCGGTGAAACTATATGAGATCAACTCCATTCCTTATAGCATATTAATCGATGCCAATGGTAAGATCATTGCAAAAAATCTAAGGGGTGCCGCTTTAGAAGAAGAGCTTAGCAAGTATGTAAAGAATTAAGGTTGTTTTACCCTAATTCAAAAAAGTCAGTTAGTTGAAAAATTAACTGACTTTTTTATTATTCAAGCGGCATTTTCAGACAGTTTGGCTTTATTATATTTGCCCCCCATTAATGGCAAGTTGTTTGACCATGGGTTATATACATTAAATTTTATGAATAATACAGATACCAACAATAAAGAAGATCAAAAACAAAATGCTTCGGAAGAAGCTGTGAAAGCAGATCAAAATGCAGTTACCCAGGAAAAATCGTTAGAAGAAAAATATGCAGAGTTAAATGATAAATACGTGAGACTTTATGCAGATTTCGAAAACTTCCGGAAAAGAGCAACTAAAGAAAGAGTAGATCTCATTAAATATGCGTCTGAAGATATGTTCAAACAGATCATTCCTGTATTAGATGATTTTGAACGCGCTTTTAAATCCATTAAAGAAGCAACCGATATTAATATTATTAAACAAGGAGAAGAGTTAATATATAACAAGTTCAAAGGTATTTTAGTTCAGAATGGATTGCAGGAAATGAAATCGGCAGGAGAAAAATTTGACCCGGAAATACACGATGCGGTTACCAATGTACCTGCTCCTACAGAAGATAAAAAGGGTAAGGTGATTGATGAAGTAGAAAAAGGGTATTATTTAAACGGAAAAGTTATCCGTCATGCAAAAGTTATAGTAGGTAACTAACATTAATAATGTAATCATAGGCAGAAGAAAATCATTATGGCAAAAAGAGATTATTATGAAGTATTGGGTGTTTCAAAAGAAGCATCTGCTGATGAGATAAAAAAAGCATATCGCAAAAAAGCACTCGAATATCATCCTGATAGAAACCCCAATAACAAAGAAGCTGAAGAAAAATTTAAAGAAGCTGCCGAAGCTTATGAAATATTAGGAGACGATGTAAAAAGAAAACGCTATGATCAATTTGGTCATGCAGGTGCAGCAGGCAATGCAGGATTTGGAGGTGGTCAAGGTGGGTACGGCCATATGGATATGGACGATATCTTCTCTCGCTTCGGAGATATTTTTGGAGGCGAACATCCTTTTGAAAGCTTCTTTGGCGGAGGATCACGAACAAGAGGTGGTGGAGGCAGAAGAGTAAACAGAGGCTCTAATCTTCGCATAAAAGTAAAACTCACTTTAGAAGAAATCAGCACTGGGGTTGAGAAAAAAGTTAAGGTAAATAAATATATTTCTTGCGAAAAATGCCAAGGACTAGGTGCTAACAAAGGATCGGGATTTACCACTTGCTCTACATGCAAAGGATCGGGACATGTTACGCGCACTCAACAAACGATCTTAGGTTATATGCAAACCTCAGCAGTGTGCCCACAATGCGGAGGCGACGGGCAAATCATTACCGATAAATGCAAATCTTGCGGAGGCGATGGAATAGTACGTGGAGAAGAGGTCATTACATTTAACATACCTCCAGGAGTATCGGAAGGCATGCAGCTTTCTTTAGGTGGAAAAGGCAATGCCGGCCCAAGGAATGGAGTGCCCGGCGATTTAATACTGGCTATAGAAGAACTACCCCATGAACATTTTAAAAGAGAAGGCAATAACATCTATTTTGATCAATATCTGAATTTTGTTGATGCTGCTATGGGAACAACTATAGAAGTGCCTACTTTAGAAGGAAAAGCCAAAGTAAAAGTAGATGCCGGAACCCAACCCGGAAAAATATTACGCCTAAAAGGAAAAGGAATACCGGATGTAAACGGTTATGGAAAGGGTGATTTATTAATCAGTCTGAATGTATGGACGCCTCAAAACCTTTCTTCAGAAGAAAAAAAGATACTGGAAAAACTTAAAGATTCTGCGAATTTCAAGCCCAATCCTAATAAAAAAGACAAAAGTATTTTTGAAAGGATGAAAGAATACTTTGAATAATGTAATCTTTCTTCTTTACTGCTAATGTGCTTTATTTCAAGTATTTGATTCAATTGTCTGTAATCTTATTTGGCAATCTGTCTTGCTTTTACTACATTCAATACTCAATTCAATACCCATTAATTGTATATGAAAAAAAATACTTTACTTCTTACTACTTCCCTTTTCGCTTCTTTCATTCTTAATGCACAACAACCGAATAGAGGTCTTTCTCATGAAATGAGCAATCAGGAAAGATTGCTTATGAATAACTACGAAAATACGCTGTCACCTAGTGCAGCACCCCCGAAACCCGTAAGAAGTATAGCCGAGTTTGAACCCAATGAAGCAGCCATTATATCCTATTCTAATGGATTTGGTGTACCTATGAGCTTCATTAAAGACCTGTCAAATAGTGTAAAGGTTATAATTGTTGGCGCTGGATCAGGAAGTTCAGTACAATCCTCATTACAATCTGCCGGTGTAAACATGAGTAACTGCTCGTTCTTGAATGCAGCTGTTGATTCATGGTGGGCAAGAGATTATACAGCATGGTTTGTGGCCGATGGTAATAATAAAGTAGGTATTGTTGATTTTAAATATGACAGACCGCGCGCTAATGACGATGCTGTACCGGTTAAACAAGCTACCTATTTAAATGTTCCTCTGTATACCATGAACTTAACTCAAACCGGTGGAAATTATATGTCAGACGGAATGGGGATTGCAGCAGCAACAGATTTAGTAACCGATGAAAATTCTATAAGTACTGCACAGATCAATCAACAAATGAACGATTATTTAGGAATTACCAAGTATATGGTAATACCCGATGCACAAGGCGATTATATTAAACATATTGACTGTTGGGGAAAGTTTTTAGCGGTAGATAAAGTACTAATTGATTCGGTCCCCTCCTCCGATCCAAGATACAGCAACTACCAATCGGCAGCAGCAGCTTTTGCAAACACAAATTGCTCGTATGGATACAAATACAAAGTATATAGAGCATTTATACAAAGCAGCAAAAATGGAGAGCCTTACTCCAACTCTTTCATATGTAACGATAAAGTGTACCTAGCCTTTAAAGGTACTTCTAACGATAATGCCTGCTTGAACGTTTATAAAAAAGCAATGCCCGGATATACTATAAAAGGGTATATGGCAAGTGGCAGCGCACCTTGGTATCCTACCGATGCTCTTCACTGCCGTGTTCACGAAATTGCAGACAGAAGCATGTTATACATTGGCCATATGCCTTTATTTGGCAAACAATGTTCCTCTACAGGATACAAAGTAAATGTAGATGCGGTTTCGTATGGCGGACAAAATATTAAAAACGGATATCCTAAAGTAATATATAGAGTGAATAATGGCACTTGGGATTCTATTGCCATGACTTCAACAGGAACAAACAAATATGAGGCTTCTATACCCAGTCAAGCAAATGGAAGTACGGTTCAATATTTTATTAGAGGTATAGATGTTACCGGTAAACTTGCTAACCACCCTTTTATTGGAGAACCGGACCCTCATTCATTCACAGTTGACTGTGCTACTTCCATAGATCCTGTAAAAGAAAATTCTACTTACTTTAATACTTATCCTAATCCCAACCATGGCGATTTTTACGTGTATGTTAATAATGTAAATAACAATCCTAAAGCATACTTAAAAATCAAAAATTCATTAGGTCAGTTAGTGTATGATGAAACGTATGACTTAAGAAATGGAATCAGCCTAAAAAATATCAATCTTACCAACGTAAGTAAGGGCATGTATTTTATTGAATTCAGGACAGACATGGAAACTATTACTCAAAAAATGATAATTCAATAACAGTATTGCTATCAATTACGAATAACCCCGACCTTAACAGTCGGGGTTATTTTTTTATACTGATCTGGGTTTATTCATATTTTAAGGTATTAG
>CAZCJN010000128.1:0-7429 GCA_964498865.1 uncultured Bacteroidia bacterium | reverse complement strand
AGATCGAGATACCACCAAAGGGTTTCTTCTTTAATACCCATTTCTTTTATGCGTGCCAAAAGTTTATCGTAATTCTCTTCACGTTGAGATCCTCCGATAATTTCTCCTACATAAGGGAACAGCACATCCATGGCCCTAACAGTTTTTCCATCTTCATTTTGTTTCATGTAAAATGCTTTTATCTCTTTCGGATAGCCAGTTACAATTACAGGTACTTTAAAATGATCAACTAAAAAACTTTCGTGTTCTCTTTGCAGATCAATACCCCATTTTACGGGGAACTCAAATTTATACCCCGACTTTTCTAAAATCTCAATTCCTTCTGTATAGGTTATTCTTTTAAAGGTTGCGTTGGCTACAGAGTTTAATCGACCCAGCAATTCCTTATCGTACATAGTATTTAAAAAATTCAAATCCTCTGTACATTTTTCAAGTGCATACGTAACAAGGTATTTTAACATTTCCTCTGCTAAATCCATATTATCATATATATCATAAAAAGCCATTTCAGGCTCAATCATCCAAAATTCAGCAAGGTGCCGTGGAGTGTTTGAATTTTCTGCTCTAAAGGTGGGCCCAAATGTGTAAATATTGCCAATGGCTGTTGCAACTGCCTCCCCTTCTAGTTGACCGGATACGGTTAGGTTGGTTTCTTTTCCAAAAAAATCTTCTTCAAAATTTAGTTTGCCCTCTTTCCTTGGCAGTTTTTCTAAATCTAATGTTGTAACACGAAACATTTCTCCGGCACCTTCCGCATCTGAACCGGTGATGATAGGGGCATTGAGATAGAAAAATCCTTTGTCATTAAAAAACTTATGAATTCCATAGGCAAGGTGATGGCGAATGCGAAGTATGGCTCCGAAAGTATTTGTTCTGGGGCGTAAGTGTGCTACTTCTCTTAAAAATTCCAGAGTATGTCCTTTTTTCTGTAAAGGAAAACTATCATCAGCAGTACCAAATACCTCAATCTTTTTTGCCTGAATTTCTGATGACTGGCCTTTGCCTTGTGATTGTACAAGAGTACCTGTTATAGCTACACATGCGCCTGTTGAAATGGTTTTTAACAGGTCGGCATCAAAATTATTAATATCGATAACAGCCTGAATATTATGAATGATAGAACCATCGTTAATAGCAAGAAAGGAAACAGCTTTACTATCGCGCTTAGTGCGTACCCAACCCATTACGGTAACTTCTTTTCCAAAATCGGTGGTTTTTAAAAGCTCAGCAACTTTTGTACGTTTCATAATATTAATAAATAATAAAAGTTTTTTCGCAAAAATAGACTTTTCACTAAGATTGTGACATAAGCAAAGCCGATTTCACATATAGATTACATGATTTTGATTCCACGAAGCACTCATTTAGATAAGCATTCCTCGCTATTGCCTGCAGATTATTTAAAATCATGCACTCGTTACTTGATTTTCTGTACACGTTTCTCGATATCGTGTACACGAAACTCTATATCCTGTACACGTTATTTGATTTCATGTACAGGTTACTTGAATTCCTGTACATGTTCAAGGATTTCATGTACACGAAACTCTATATCCTGTACACGTTATTCGATTTCGTGTACAGGATTTGCTTGTTTTTGAGCTGGTCATGCTACGACCATTGAAATTTAACTGATTTTACATTTTTTAAAGGTTAGTGCCTATTAATAGAAGGTTAAATTCTCATATAATTTTTTTTAAGGAAACTATTGGAGTGTTCAAAGTTTTTTTAGTTTCGCGCAACAAAACTAAATGGACACAAGAGAACAAATAGTCGCCGCCGCCCAGAAACTTTTTTTCAGAAACGGAATACGCAGTGTTAGCATGGATGATATTGCCGCTGATTGTGGAATATCTAAAAAAACCATATACCAGATATTTACTGACAAAGATGAGCTGGTACATGAGCTCATGAAAGAAAAGTTAATTGAAGATGAAAAGTCTGTCCGTGCTATTCATGAATCTTGTGAGAATGTTATAGAAGAGTTGTTGAATATTTCTAAACACATGGAGAAAGTATTCAGTCAAATATACTCGAGCATCTTTTATGATTTGCAAAAATACTATCCTAAAACGTGGGCGCTTTTTACCGGTTTTAAAGAATCATGTATTTTAAAAACAGTAGAAGAATCTCTTATAAAAGGTATAAAACAAGGCTTGATACGCCCTGAAATTGATATAAAAATTCTTACAAGAATGAGAATGGAACAGATCAGTATGAGCTTTAGTCCTACGGTTTTTCCACCTGAACAATTTAGTCAGCTAAAAGTTCACCTTTCTTTACTCGATCATTTTTTATACGGCATTTGTACTCTTAAAGGACATAAACTCATTAATAAATACAAACAAATAACTGAAGAAGAATAAATATGAAATCTCAATTAATAACCAAGACATTAACGACTATTCTGTTGTTACTGATCTGTAAATTTAATTTCGCGCAAACAACGTCTGATACAGGAAAGTTTGCATTCTCATTGCAGCAAGCGGTTGATTTTGCAATGAAGAATCAAATTCAGGTGCAAAATGCTGCTTATGACGAAGAGATAGCCAGACAAAAAGTAAAAGAAACAATAGGCATTGGATTGCCACAAATAAACGGAAGTGTGAGTGCGCAGGATTTTTTAAAAGTCCCTACATCGGTTATTCCGGCAAAAGCGTTTAATCCCTATGCTTCAGATGATGAATATGTGGCGGTGCAATTTGGTATTCAGTACAGTGCAACTGCAGGGATAGAAGCAAGCCAGCTTGTTTTTAGCAGTGATTACCTTGTTGGATTGCAAGCAACTAAAACCTATCTGGAATTGTCCCGCAAGGCCTCACAACGCACCAGGATTGAAACAACTGTAGCTGTTACTAAAGCTTACTATTCTGTTTTATTGAACGAAGAAAGAATGCTATTGATAAATGCTAACATAGTTCGCTTGAAAAAATTAATGGATGATACAAAAGCCCTTAATGCAAATGGCATAGTAGAAAAAATCGACCTGGATAGAATAACTCTGGCATACAACAATTTAATAACAGAAAAAGATAAAATTCAAAAGATGATGGAATTGGGTAACTCTCTTTTGAAATTCCAATTAGGAATGAAACAATCTGCATCCCTCGCTCTCACGGATAAACTTGCTGACGTAAAATTTACTCTTGACCTGTCGGCTGATAAATTTGATTATGGAAAGCGTGTAGAATACTCACTTTTGCAAACTCAAAAAAATGCTGCTCAATTATTTCTTAAACAGAATAGACTCCATTATTTACCTATGGCTGTATTATTTGGGAACGCAAGTGCTAATGCCTACAGCAGTAAATTTGATTTTTTCGATGTAAAAAAGGGCTGGTATCCTACTATTCTGATAGGCGGAAAAATATCATTAGGCATTTTTGATGGTTTGCAAACACATAGAAAAATTCAGCAGTCCAAGTTAGAAGTATTAAAGGCAGAGAATAACCTGAAAATGCTTGAGCAAGGTATCGATTTGGAACTTGTCAGTTCAAGAACAAATTTATTAAATGCTGCTTCTAATCTTGAAGTACAAAAGAAAAATATAGAGCTAGCAGAGGGGATCTATAAATCAGCAAAACTCAAATATGAGCAAGGAGTTGGTTCTAATCTAGAAGTTATGAATGCTGAAACCTCATTGAAAGAGGCACAAACTAATTATTTCAGTGCCCTATACGATGCTCTGATTTCAAAAATAGATTATGAAAAAGCATCAGGCAATTTAAAATAACTAAACCATTTATTTATAAAAAGAACAAATTAATATATGAAAACAATAATTAAAAAAAGTATACTTCCTCTCTTTGCCGGAAGTATAGCATTAGGTATGATGCTTTCGTCACTCACTGCATGCAGTAGCAGCGAAGCAAATAAACCGGAGGTGGCAAAAATTGATTCAACAGAAAACAGTAAAATAAAAACTGTTGAACTGACTACTTTAACCCCTGTTTTATTCAATAACTACATTGATATACAAGGTATAGTAGATGCTGAGGAAAATGTATCTATTACTGCAGAAATGCCGGGTACTGTTTCTAAGGTAAATGTTCAGTTAGGGCAAGAGGTGAGTACCGGACAAGTGCTTGCTGAATTAGATTCAAAAATAATTCAACAAGGTATTGCAGAACTTCAACTGGGCCTTGATCTTGCTACTACTATGTTTGAAAAGCAAAAATCTCTTTGGGAACAAAATGTAGGAACCGAAGTGCAGTACCTGGCTGCAAAGAATCAAAAAGAGTCATTAGAGAAAAAAATGTCTTCTTTGCAAGAGCAGCTAAAAATGACAAAAATTATTTCTCCTATTAACGGTGTTGTGGATGCGGTGGATATAAAGTTAGGACAAGCTACTGCTCCGGGCATGCCTGCCATTCGCATAGTAAATATGAATTCTTTGAAAGTAAAAGGTGAAGTAGCAGAATCCTATATCAATAAAGTAAAAAGTGGTAATGATGTAGTGGTGATCTTTCCGGATATGATGGATACTGTAAAAGCTAAAATTTCATATGCTGCCAAAGTAATTTCTCCATTAAACAGAACTTTTACCATTACCATTAAGCTCGATGGAAAAAAAGAATATCATCCGAATCAAATTGCTGTTGTAAAAATCATTGACTATTCTAATCCTAAAGCCATCGTTGTGCCGGTAAACACGATACAGCATGCTGACGAAGGCGCGTATGTTTTTATCTGTAAAGGGTCTCAAGCTCAAAAAGTAAATGTGAAAGTTGGACGGACGTATAATGGAAATGCGGAAATAATAGCCGGCCTGCAAGAAGGGGATAAATTTATTTGTAAAGGATTTCAGGAATTAAATCAATCAGAAGAGGTTAAATTTTAATATATGCAAACAACCGCTTTAGAAGCAAGACATACGTTTAGTAAATATCAAATATTCGTTATTGCAATATTAGCTTTTATACAATTTACGGTTATTTTGGATTTTATGGTATTAGCGCCTCTTAGTGCTATCTTATTACCTGCCCTTCATATAACGCCATCGCAGTTTAGCATTGTTGTTTCTTCTTATGCATTCAGTGCAGGCATATCCGGTTTGTTTGCAGCCGGATTCGCCGATAGATATGATAGAAAAAAAATGCTTATGTTTTTTTATGCCGGTTTTGTATTGGGTACATTTTTATGTGGCATAGCCCCTACTTATTTTTTTCTTCTGGGAGCACGCATAGTAACAGGAATGTTCGGGGGAGTTATTGCTTCCGTATGCTTTGCTATCGTAACTGATCTTTTTGAAATGGAAAAAAGAGGCAGAGTGATGGGGTTTCTTCAAATGGGATTTGCAGGAAGCCAAGTATTAGGTCTTCCTATCGGTTTGTACCTGGCAACGCATTTTGGCTGGCATGCTCCTTTCTTAATGATAGTGGCGATAAGTGTCGTGGTAGGAGTAATTGTATTAGTTTATTTACAACCTATTTCCGATCATTTAAAAGTAAAATCAGATAAAAATGCTCTTCAGCATTTGTTTAAGACTGTATCGAACTCAGGGTATTTAAAAGCATTTGCTGCTACCTCTTTGCTTGCTACCGGAGGGTTTATGCTTATGCCTTTTGGTAGTGTATTTGCGGTACATAACTTGGGTCTTACAATGGAACAATTGCCTATGTTGTATTTGGTAACAGGGGTTTTTTCTATGGTAGCCGGACCGCTTGCAGGAAGATTTAGTGACAAGATTGGGAAATTCAGCATGTTCCTTATCGGCTCTATTATAACACTAATCATGGTTACTATATATTGCAATTTAGGTACAACCCCTATCTGGTTAGTCCTGCTTATAAATATTATTCTATTTGCCGGCATCTTATCCCGCATCATTCCTGCCTCTGCGCTTATGACTGCTATACCTGAAACAAAAGATAGGGGAGCATTTATGAGTGTTAATTCATCGGTTCAACAAATTTCAGGAGGCATAGCAGCTGCTCTTGCCGGATTGATTGTAGTTCAATCTCCGGCAGGCATGTTAGAGCGATATGACATATTGGGCTATGTGGTGGCAGGATCAATTGTAATCAGTGTTCTAATGATGTACAATATCAATAATCATGTGAAACAAAAAATGAAAGTTGTAAAATAAATTATTAGTAAAAAATTATGAAAGACATTAATAAAGAATTTAAACCCAGCACCTGGGCGATTAATAATCGCACTGCTGTATTTAT
Organism: uncultured Bacteroidia bacterium; assembly: GCA_964498865.1. GTDB lineage: Bacteria > Bacteroidota > Bacteroidia > Palsa-948 > Palsa-948 > Palsa-948. Next base: position 1,256 of record CAZCJN010000128.1, on the reverse strand, counting down.
GCTTACTATCATTGTTTCTTTGGCCGGAATAATGACCTACAACAATTTACCTAAGGAAAGCTTTCCTGAAATTGTATTACCCAAAATATTTATTAGTACTATTTATCCGGGTACATCACCGGCAAATATGGAAAACCTGGTAACTAAACCAATTGAGAAGCAAATTAAATCCATTGCGGGAGTTAAAAAAATTACCAGTAATTCTTACCAGGATTATTCTAACGTAATAGTTGAATTTAATACCGATGTAAAGATTCCTGTTGCAAAGCAAAAAGTAAAAGATGCAATTGATAAAGCAAGATCTGATTTACCTACTGATCTGCCGCAGGAGCCAAATGTAATAGATATTAATTTGTCTGAACTTCCGATCATGTTTGTAAATATATCCGGCAATTTTGATTTGAATAAGTTAAAAAGCTATGCAGATAGAATGCAGGATAAAATAGAAGAGATGCGAGAGATTACCCGTGTGGATATGATCGGTGCACTGGATCGTGAGATACAAGTGAATGTAGATATGTACAAAGCTCAGGCAGCGCAGATTTCCTTAGGAGATATAGAACGCTCTATTGGTTATGATAATATGACCATATCGGGTGGGACTGTAAAAGCAAGTGGTATACGCAGAACGATTAATATAAAGAAAGAGTTTAAAAATGTCGATGAATTACAGAATTTAATTGTTAAATCTCCCACGGGCGCATCCATTTATTTAAAAGATATAGCAGAAATAAAAGACACATTCAAGGAGCAAGAAAGCTATGCCCACTTAGGCGGTAAAAATGTAATCACCCTTGCTATCGTAAAGCGTTCCGGCTTTAACTTAATTGATGCATCGGATAAAATACATGCTCTGGTGGAAGAGATGCATGAAAAAGAATTTCCAAAAGACCTTGATATTGTTATAACAGGCGATCAATCGGTTCAAACAAGAACTACCCTTCATGATCTGATCAATACCATTGTGATCGGTTTTATTTTAGTAACCGTTATCCTCATGTTTTTCATGGGAGCCACCAATGCCATCTTTGTGGCTTTGTCAGTTCCTCTCTCCATGTTCTTAGCTTTTTTATTAATGCCAAGTATTGGATTTACCATGAACATGATTGTATTATTTGCACTGCTGCTTGCACTGGGTATTGTAGTAGATGATGCTATTGTAGTGATTGAAAATACACACCGTATTTTTAGCAGAGGGAATATGAGTATTAAGGAAGCCGCTAAAGTGGCTGCCGGAGAGGTGTTTTTACCGGTTT
>CAZCJN010000127.1:4871-7444 GCA_964498865.1 uncultured Bacteroidia bacterium | reverse complement strand
TAGCTTAAAAAATCAACTTGGTTATGGATTTTAAATTAAAATAAAGGAGTGGCTATTTGCGGAATTTTAAACTGTTGCAACGATTGCTCCGTCTCTCATAGTTAGTTTTCTATCTGCCATGTTTGCCAGTTCTTCGTTATGAGTCACAATGATAAAGGTTTGTTGAAATTTTTCTCTTAGTGTGAAAAACAGACGGTGCAGGTCTTTTGCTGTTGTTGAATCTAGGTTTCCGGATGGCTCATCGGCAAGAATAATAGATGGATTATTAATAAGGGCTCGGGCTACAGCAATGCGTTGCTGTTCTCCTCCAGATAGTTCAGCAGGTTTGTGATTGGCGCGTTGTTCTAATCCTAAAAAGCCCAGCAGTTCTTTTGCCTTTTCTTCTGTTTTTGATTTCGTTTCTCCAGCTATATAGGCGGGTATGCAAATATTTTCAAGTGCAGTAAATTCAGGCAGCAGATGATGGAACTGAAAAACAAAACCTATTTGTTTGTTCCGTATAGCATGTATCTTTTTTTCGGTCAGTGTAGAAATGTTGATGTTATTGATACTTATTTCGCCTTGGTCGGCTTTGTCAAGTGTGCCGAGTATTTGCAGTAACGTGGTTTTTCCTGCTCCCGATGTTCCTACGATGGAAACAACTTCTCCTTTGTTCACCATAAGCGATACTCCTTTTAATACATGCAAGTTTCCATAATGTTTATGTATATCTTTTGCGCTGATCATATCTCGAAAGTAGTTTTAAGTATACCAAATGTAAACAAACGCAGCTATACAAATACCCGTTATTTAATACTTTGGTATTTTGATGTCAGTTGAAAATAATTACATTTATCCGCTCAACTACTAAACATCATTCATGGCAGACTTTAAACAAGCGTATCAACTCGTACTTCAAAATGAAGGTGGGTATGTTAATGACCCTAGTGATCTAGGGGGTGAAACCTATAAGGGTGTTGCTCGCAATATATATATAGTAACTGGCTGGGGTGGACGCTGATCGACCTTCAGAAAAGACAACCTAACTTTCCGGCAAACTTGGTTAATAAGATAGAACTTAATGCTGAAATAGAGCATTTCTACAGAGTGAATTACTGGGATAAAATTAAAGGAGATGAAATTAAAGACCAACGTGTGGCGAATAGTATTTTTGACTTTGCTGTAAATGCAGGTGTTACTACCAGTTCGGTACTTGCTCAAAAAGTGGTAGGTGTAAAAGAAGATGGGGTATTAGGTGGAGATTCCTTAACAGCGATTAATAATCAACCTGCCGACCAGTTTATCTCTGCATTTACTGTTGCTAAGATTGCACGTTACATTTCTATTGTAAAGAAAAGACCAGCCAATCAAAAGTATTTTTATGGTTGGATACGAAGAGCATTGTGTGATGTTTAATAATCTAATTAATCTTAATACACTTATACCATGAGCCTTACATCAGATCTGTTTTCAGGGGGAGCATCCAAATTGGTTGACTCTGTTGGTAATACTGTAGATAAAGTGGTTGCTATTCCATCCGAAAAAATTCAACTGGATAACGAAATAAGAAAGGCAAGGATGGATTATGAACTCGAAATGCAAAAACTTTCAGTAGAGGAAAGAAGAATGATGTATAATGATCTGTCAAGTGCACGCACCAGAGAGCAAACGATCCAGCAAAGTGCCAGTGCAAGTAGACTGGGGAAAAATGTTTCTTCCTACCTGGCGATTGTAGCCACTCTTTTATGTTTTGCATTGTTTTATATTCTTGTTTTTAATAGGGAAATTGTATCTGCAGAATCAAAAGATATAATCATATATATATTAGGGGTGTTAAGTGCATTGTTGACCCAAGTTTACAGTTATTATTTTGGCTCTTCATCGGGAAGTGCTGATAAAACGAGGGTGCTTGAAAATCATTTGAATGAGAAAGATGGGATGTAGTCTGTGAAAAACAATTTATAGATGCGAATATGAAACTTGTTATATTCGTGCGTAAATTTTTAATTTGTATTATTACTATAAAAAGTCAATTTATTTATGAACCTCCACGAATATCAAGGAAAGCAGATTTTAAAAAGTTTTGGCGTTGCCGTACAAGAAGGTATTATTGCCGAATCAGTAGAGCAGGCTGTAACAGCTGCTAAAGAACTACAAAAGCAAACTCAAACTCCTGTTTGGATTATAAAAGCTCAAGTGCATGCAGGTGGCAGAGGGAAGGCGGGTGGAGTTAAGCTTGCTAAGACATTAGATGATGTAAAAGAAAAAGCCAGCGCTATTCTTGGAATGAAGTTGGTTTCACACCAAACCGGCCCTCAGGGAAAAATAGTTCATAAGATATTAATTGCGCAGGATGTCTATTATCCGGGTGAAACTCCAACCAAGGAGTTTTACATGAGTGTTATGCTTAACAGAGGCACCGGTAAAAACATGATTGTTTACTCTCAAGAAGGTGGAATGGAGATTGAAGAGGTTGCAGCAAAAACTCCTGATAAAATATATAAAGAAGAGATTGATCCTAAAGTAGGTTTAAGAGATTTTCAATGTAGAAAAATTGCTTTCAACTTAGGTCTCAGTGGGGAGGCATTTAAAAA
>CAZCJN010000127.1:0-4771 GCA_964498865.1 uncultured Bacteroidia bacterium | reverse complement strand
GTAGAGCAAGCTTTTAGAATTATTCTTAAAGATTCTAATGTGAAAGCTATTCTTGTGAATATTTTTGGTGGAATTGTGCGTTGTGACAGAGTGGCGCAAGGCATTGTAGACGCATATAAAAATATGGGCAATATTACTGTGCCAATAATTGTGCGCTTGCAAGGAACTAATGCAGTTGAAGCCAAAAAAATAATTGATAATTCAGGATTAAAAGTTCATTCGGCTATTGAGTTGCAAGAGGCAGCAGACCTTGTGCAGAAAGTGTTGAAATAACGCTGCTTTTTATTTTCCAAGTTTCCTTATTCCTTTCAGGATAATACTGATATCATTCCTTGCAGAATAATCTTTGGCATATACCTTATTTAATCTTTCTGCGATGTCGGGCGTTATATGATTGGATTTTAGCGCATCGGCTGGAGAAAGGATACCTGTACGGAGGCCTTCTTGTTTTTCCTTGTTTAGCAACCTGCTTTGAGGGGGGGAGGGGATAGTACCAACCCATGTGTTGAATCCGAATAATACTTTGAAAATATTACCTATAAAATTGATTGGGCTTTTTACAATAAAAAATAAAATAGGTAATAGGGGGATAAAGAATAGTGAAGAGGCAATGTCTATAATTCTTTTCTTCCTTTTATTGGCTGGTTTGTTTACGGAGTTAATATCAATCGTGTATAAATCTCCGGCAGTATCTATAGAATTGCTGCCGATGATAGATAAGCTTTCGCGAGGAGCTATCTTGAATTCTACTGATGTGTTTTCCTGTGCTGACATGGCGTCTATTATTTTTTCAGCAGAAAGATTTTTAGCACAAAAAATAACTTCATTTATTTTATAAATGCTTATGATTTCCTCCAACTGAGAAAATTTCCCTAAATAATTCAGTACATTATTTTGTTCAGATATGTTACCTGTAACTTCGGTACTAATAAAACCGGCAAAAGCCGTTTTAATAGAAGACTCCTTTAGAAGAGATAGTATTCTTTTATATTCTTCTTCATTACCTGCAATAGCTATGCGTTTAGAATTGCTTCCTTCGAGCATAAAGGCTTTAATTCTTAATAGATGGAATAGGGTTCTTGTTCCCAGCATGGAAATGGCAACCCAGCCTGTACCAATTAAAATAAGAGCTCTTGAGAAACGATAGGTTTCTGGTAAGAGTGCGTAGAGTGCCAGAATGATTCCGGTTCCTAAAAAAATGCCTCTGGTTATCTTTTGCAGGCGAATAGGTTTGTCATATCCTCCGCTGATAAAAATAGAACTTACCCATATAAATACGTAAACAGCAAAGGCTGCAAGTACTAAATTGTCCGGGTAAGCTCCACCCGAGACGAATTTTATGTTGTGCTCATAGTAATCTTTTATGAAGAGTAATCCTGCATAGATCAGAACTGCATCAAAAAGAGGAACAAAGATTCGCTCGATAAATCTTTTTATTAATGCGAGTGTTGCTCTAACGGCAATGGCAATATATATGAGAGCGGAGAATAGTTTTGCCTGGTCTTTTGCAAAATGTTTTTTTGCAAAAATGCGCATGGCATTATAGAATACAAGCACGTAATTAGCTGAGCTTTTTTTGGTGCTTTCTCCCTTGTAATGAATAATTCGTGTTTCCGGGAAGTAGAAATTCTTGTATCCTGCCAGTTGTACTCTGTAAGAAATATCAATGTCTTCGCCATACATAAAAAATGTTTCATCCAGTAATCCTGTTTTATCAAGTACGGTTTTTCTAAAAAGCATAAAGGCGCCAGATAAAATATCTACTTCGTGAATTTTATTTTTATCTAAAAACCCCAAGTGGTACCTTCCGAATGTTTTTGATTTTGGAAAAATTTTGGAAAGTCCGAATACTTTGTAAAAAGCAACCGATGGGGTAGGGAGGCCCCGTTTTGACTCTGGTAAAAAATTCCCCTTTCCATCCAACATCATTACACCAAGTGCGCCTGCTTCTTTATGCTGGTCCATAAAGGCGAGTGTTTTTTCAAAAGTATCTTCTTGTACAACGGTATCTGGGTTTAATAGAAGTACATATTCCCCCGTAGCTTCTTTTATTCCTTGATTATTAGCACAGGAAAAACCTACGTTCTTTTCATTGCTTATTAGTTTTACTTGTGGGAATTTCTTTTTCAACATGCCAATGGAGCCGTCTACAGAGCTGTTGTCGATAACTATAATCTCATAGGGAATGTTTTGCGAAGATTTAATAACAGAGTGCAAACACTGTTCGAGAAAGTGTTCTACATTGTAATTGACTATGATGACTGATAGTTTCAAATTCTTATTCCTTATTTAATACTCATTGCGTTTTCGTATGGAATACGATTGGTAATTGACCGGCCTAATGTTATTTCATCGGCATATTCAAGTTCATTGCCTACTGAGATTCCTCGTGCTATAGTCGATATTTTTACATTGAGGTCTTTCAGACGCTTATAGATATAGAAATTGGTTGTGTCCCCTTCTATAGTAGTGCTTAATGCCATGATTATTTCTTGTATGCCACCTTCTTCAATTCTCTTTATTAGTTTTTCAATATTCAGATCGTTGGGGCCTATTCCATCTAAAGGAGAAATAATACCCCCTAAAACATGAAATACTCCTTTATATTGATGAGTTGCCTCAATTGCTAAAATATCTCTTATGTCTTCTACTACACATATAATGCTTTTATCTCTATTTGTGCTTGTGCATATGTGGCAAATGTCTTTATCAGATATATTGCTACAAACCGAGCAATACTTTAACTCATTTTTAAGATTTACAATGGCATTTACAAATGTCTCTACGTGTTTTACGTCTTGTTTTAGCATGTGTAATGCATAACGTACTGCTGTTTTACGCCCTACGCCCGGCAGTTTTGCAAATTCGTTAATGGCATACTCAATGTGTTTGGAAGAAAAATTCATACTTGTTGGAGTGAGAACGAATTTACGAATAATCAAAAAACCGACATAATTAATATGTTGCTTATTGCTATTTGTATATTCGTTATTTATTTTTTACAAAATGAATTATTACTGTTATGCCAATATGCCTGTTAGAGGGCAAGCCGGAACAATTCTTAAGCGTACCGATATTCAGGTAAGCATCAATGATTTGGTGATGTTAAGAGGGTATGGTGCTTTTGATTATATGAGAACCTACTATGGAGTTCCCTTCCGTATAAAAGATTATTTAGATCGATTTGAATCATCGGCAAAGGGGATGAAGTTGAAGCTCCCTGTAAATAGAAAGAAGATGAGTTCCATTGTCAGCTCATTGCTTCATAAAAATGAAATTCATAAAAGAGAAAAGTCTGCAAAGAATGTTGGAATCCGCTTTTTACTTACTGGTGGTTATTCATTAGACTCTTATTTGCCCGGAATAAAGCCTAATTTGTTTATACTTATAGAGGACCTTCCCCAATATCCTCAATGGTGGTCAGAAAAGGGAATTAAGTTGATGGTACATGAGCATAATAGAGAAATGGCATCTGTTAAAACTGTCAATTACATTACAGCTATCAATCTTGCAGATGAAAGAAGGAAAAGAAAGGCACAGGACACTTTGTATTCTTCTCATGGACAAATTTTAGAAACTACCCGCAATAATTTTTTTGTTTTTAAAGGTAATACGCTTATTACAAGCGATTCCGGTATTTTATTTGGCATTACCCGTAAGGTGGTTTTAGAACTTGCTAAGAAAAAATTTAAAGTAGAAAAGAGAGCTTTGTATACACATGAATTGAAATCCTGTACCGAATGCTTTATTACAGGAACAACAAGGGGTATTACACCGGTTGTGCAGGTTGACAACCTTAAAATAGGAAGGGGAAGAGTGGGTGAAAACACAAAGGAATTAATGCAGATGTTTTACGACTTAGTGAAAAGAGAATGTGAGTAAATAGATTGTATTGTTATCTGAAAAAAATAATTACGTTTACGGAGCAATTTATTAACAGACAGATACTTTTGGTAAAGGATAAATTACTTTCTTAAAATACATTCGATAAACCCCAAACACTATATTACATGGCTAAAAAAATTAGAATATTAAGTTTAGATGGAGGAGGATTAAGAGGAATCATACCTGTTCTTATACTAAAAGAAATTGAACGAAGAAGCGGAGAGAAGATTTTTAATCTTTTCGATCTGATTTCCGGAACATCTACAGGAGGGTTAATTGCATGTGGAATCACGGTTTCAGATGATGGAAAAAATCCAAAATATACTATTCAACAAATAGAAGATATATATACTCACAGGGGGAATGATATCTTTCCAAAACGTAGTGGTTTTAGTAAATTCCTTAATTCGTTATCATCATTAAAAAATCCACATTTTAGTGCCGGAGGAATAGATAAAGTTTTAACTGAGTATTTCGGTTCAAAAAGATTAACAGATTGTTTGAAGCCCTTAATAGTAACCAGTTTTGATTTGTATAATAATGAATCTTTGTTTTTTAAATCACGTCATGCTTTTTCTGATCCACAAAAAAATGCAACGTTAAAAGATGTATGTCGTGCTACTTCTGCAGCGCCCACATACTTGCCTGCCTACAAATTTATGTTTGATAATAAAGCCAGGGTATGTATCGATGGTGGTGTGTATATTAATAATCCAACCATAGTTTCTTTAGTTGAAATAACAAAATACCATACGGATAAAATTTATGATTTTCCTTCTATTGCACTCAGTGATGTAGTGGTTTTGTCATTAGGAACAGGCCATTACTCGAGCAATATTGCCAGGAATAAAGTAGAGAGTTGGGGGCTATTAGATTGGGCAACCCA
>CAZCJN010000126.1:0-7448 GCA_964498865.1 uncultured Bacteroidia bacterium | reverse complement strand
TTTGAAAAAATGACAATTCAGGCTAGTACCGGCAATGTAGGGATTGGAACTACAAACCCTCTTTCCTATTCAAAGCTAGATGTTCGAGGAGGAGCTTTAAACGTAGTTAATTACACCACAAATGGTTATGGATATATTGGGCGCAAAGAGGTTCAATGTTCCCACAAATATTTGGAATAAGATGAGTGTAGCCGAACAATGGGGCGCCAATCAAAAGTTCCTAGATAGAATGATAATACGAGGCGATAAAGTAATTTTATCCAATCCAGTATTAGATATTAGTAAAATTTCCGGTGCATTTCGACAGGAATTAGATTATTTAATCGGAAAAAAGGGTTATAGATTAAATAGTACAGGTACTCAATTGGTAAAATAATTCACTATGAACACAAATAACTTAATTAAAAGTATTCTTAGCCTTCCTGAGAAATTCCACACCATAAGAAATGTTTCAATCTATTCACTATTAAAAGAAACAGGATATTTTGAAATACACGGTCAAATTAATGAGGCCATTATTATTGATGAGCTTAATAAACATCCTGAATATATTAACCACTGGCTGAATTGGTCGGATGATAAACGGACTACTTCGGGATGGTATTTCAAACAGAATGAAAATGGCAAATATGTTGTTGGATATTCCCCTGCAAGTGAGCAATCAAAGCAAATGGAATACTTTGATTTAAAAGAAGCGTGTGCAGTTTTTATAAAACGAGAAATTGAAGAAATCAGAAAGAGCTGATGAATTTACTATTTGGAATAAAAATTGGCTGATAAGGGCTTTATTTAGTTAAATAAAATATACAATTATGAAATCTACATTAACCTTAATAATATTTTTTTTCTTTTTGAATTGGATATATCTATTTCAAGCAGCAGCTCAAAAACAAAATCCTGTAGTATTAACAGCTAATACCCAGTTTGGCTATGATGGTGCCGGTAACAGGATAGAACGTTCGCTTTTCCCTTTTAAAACCATAGACATTACTGAAGAAAGAGATCCGGAAGCAGAAAAGACTGCAGCCCAATATGGCCTTAAGGTTTTTCCTAATCCTTTGGTCGACGGTAGTTCTGTTACTGTAGGGTTATCTTCCTTAGGAGATAATCCATCCGGTGAAGCAACAATGTATGTATTGGATAATACAGGGAAAATATTATTCTCTCAAAAAATGAATATCGGGGAGCTTAGCTCGGGTTCTTCAGCAACTGCGTATTCTAAAATAGACCTGAGCCACTATTCCGGTGGTATGTATTTTTTAAAGATATCCATAGGCTCGGAAGAGTTATTCTATAGATTAGTGAAGACTAAATAGCAGGCTGAATGTATAATACTTTTTATTTTGAAAGAACAATCTTTTTTGTTGCAATGCCTTTTGTAGTTTCGAGTTGCAGAATGTAAGTGCCATTTGGGTAATCACTTAATTCAACAATCCCTTCATTAAATGCTTTTGCACGCTCAAAAACCTTTTTTCCATTTATTGAAAATAATTTCATTTTGTTTATTGTAATCTCTCCTGCATTGATAATTATTTTTTGCAAAGCAGGATTGGGGGCCACAGAAATCAGATCGTCTATCCTGAGGTTACCTGTTGAGTTCCCATCAGGATCAAATTCCCAAAAATCATTGGTTGATACATCACCCATGGTGGTATAGCCATAGGCGCCAATTGAAAAACCTATAGCATTACTTCTTGCAGTTCCGTTAAAATTGGTTTTAGGTGCCCAGGTGTCTGTTCCGGAATTCCATTCCCATGCATTTGTCTGATCTATACCGGAAGCATTTTTTCCTGTACATACATATCCTTTTCCATTGATGGAAAACCCTATGGCATTTGATACAGCAGAAGGAAGGTTTGCGCGTTGTATCCATACACTCATAGCACCATTCCACTCCCATAAATCATTAAATACAGATACATCGGTTTGTCCGCCCGCTAAATAAAGATTGGTTCCAATTGAAAACCCTGCCGCTGCATAACGGGCATTGCCTGTTAAAGAGGGTAGTGGTGTCCATGAATCGGTTAACGGATTATATTCCCAAAGATCTTTTAAGGGTAATGTTGCATCACCTGTTGCAATATAGGCTTTTGCACCTGTAGAAAACCCAACTGCGTATTTGCGGGCTGCTCCACCAAAATCTTTTTTCTGTGACCAATTATTAGTAGTAGAATTCCATTCCCATACATCATAAGTAGTTCCGGCTGCATCTTCTCCTGTAGCAATGTATCCTTTACCGGCAATAGAAAACCCAACTGCTCCTGCACGAGCTGTTCCGCCGAAATCTGCTTTTTGTGTCCATGCGTTAGTGCCCTGATCCCATTCCCAAAAATCTTTTTTAAAGCCATTAACTGTTTTGCCGGTTCCAATATACCCTTTACCGGCAATAGAAAATGAGGCAGCTGATTCCCTCACACTACCCGAAAAGTTTGCCTTTTGTGTCCAAACTCCCTGGGAGTATAAGGAATTAAAATAAAGTGAAAGTATCAGGTAGTGTGTTAAAAATTTCATTTTGATTAAATGATGGATGTATTCTATATTTTTGCTGAATATGGGATAAAGATAATCCCTAAATGTATAATCATGCATTATTTACGTCCCTGCTTTGTTTTGATATTTTTTTCTCTTTTTTCTCAATCCTATATTCTTTTGGCACAAAAGATAAGCGCCGGTAATTTCCATGCTGTAGTGGTATGCCCCAATGCTGTAGCAGGTTCTTGGGGTAGAAATGACATAGGGCAATTGGGAGATGGAACCCATACAAGTGCTTCAGTACCGGTATTGGTCAAAGGTTTAACTAACATTATTATGACAACATGCGGAAGGCAGCATACGCTTGCACTTAAAGCGGATGGAACTGTTTGGGCATGGGGCGATAATGCTTTCGGGCAATTAGGGGTAGGTAATGTTAGCTGGACAGATACCAATACGGCAGTGCAGGTCTTGGGACTTAATCAAGTAATATCGATAGCCGCAGGTACGTATCATTCTATGGCGTTAAAAAATGATGGAACTGTGTGGACATGGGGATGGAATGGATGGGGACAGTTAGCTAATGGTAATTATAACAATGTATCTTTTCCGCTTCCGGTGAATGATCTGGATTCAATTACTTCTATTACTGCATTGGGAGATCATTCTCTTGCTTTAAAGCAAGACAGTACTGTTTGGGCGTGGGGGAGAAATAGTTCAGGGCAGTTAGGCGATGGTACAACCTTGCCGCGCACTCTTCCGGTACAGGTATTCAGCATGCAGGGAGTAATAAAAATTTCAGCCGGATATCAGTATTCTGTAGCATTGAAAAAGGACAGTACTGTATGGACATGGGGAGATAACACGAATGGACAATTAGGTGATAGTTCTGCATTAGGTTCTCTAACAGCAGTACAAGTAAAAAGCCTTAATAAAGTGGCTGATATAAAAGGAGGGTACTCGCATGCATTGGCTTTGAAACAGGATGCAACCGTGTGGGCATGGGGAAGCAATAATGATGGTCAAATAGGGAATGGAAATAACGCTAATCAGAAAGTACCTGCTCAGGTGATAGGATTGAGTAATGTTATAACTATCGGATCCGGTTATGACTTCTCTTTTGCTGTAAGAGGGGACGGAACAGGATGGTCATGGGGTAATAATATGCATGGGCAATTAGGGGACAGCACCTATATCAACCGCTCTTTACCGGTTCAGATAAAGAATTTCTGCCCATTGATTTTTTCAGTAAACGATATTTCTGTTTCTGATTTTAAAATATTCCCTAACCCTACATCGGGTGTTTTTACTATTGATTTTGATAAAGATGCTCCCCGGCAGTTGTATATTTATAATTTAACAGGAGAGTTGATCGTTACTCACCTGATTAAGAAGCAGGCAATAACCCTAGATTTTTCTGTATATCCTAAAGGCATATACTTTATAAAAATTCACAAAGGCGATAGCATCTATTTTAAGAAATTAGTTATACAATAAGTTAAGAGGTAGTACCCAATATAGATTTTGCGCCTCTATACTACAACTTTGCAGTAAGTCAGTACAATGTTGAACTGAAGAAGAGCAACATTGTACTTTATAGCTTCAATGTTGAAGCAACTCCGTACAAACTTGCTACAGTTTACTTCAACGTATTATCTGTAAAGAACAAGTTGGAGCTTCATGAGTACAAAATAGAACAGCTTCAGAGCAATGGTGAAGTAAGTCGGTGTAATGTTGTAGTAGACAAGTGCAACCTTAAAGTTAATTACTGCAGCGTTGTACTGAAAAGGTTCAAACAGGAAGTAAAAGAGCTTAACATAAAAAAGAAGAACCGTAAGTTATTTACCCTAAAGAGGCCTTTTGTTACATTAGGGTATATCGCTTGCGGTTCTTTCTTGTCTGCTGTTGTTGCTTAGCTTAACCTTTCAGCTTTCTTTAGCAGCACTTGGCTGTTTAGGAGGTGTTTTGGATTTCCTTTTAAGGTGCTCCGCAATGTCCTTTACAACGGAGTTAAGATTCTGATTGCTGCTTTTTTTAGCTACTACTTTCAAATACCCGTAGCATTCATCCGATTGCTGCATGAGCTCGGCGCCTAATGCTATTTCAGTGTCGTGCAAGCCTTCTACAACCGTATTCAAAGCAGTAAGTATGTCTACAAGATCCTTATGAAGAACAACGTCCTTGCCATACTCATTCACGCTGAAACCTACCGGAATAGTACCGGGATTGCCAGCTACGGCATTGTATACATCCGATACATAGCTGTAACGCACATTCCCCATTTTCCTTAGGTTCTTACGGCTGGCTTCATTAAGATTTACTAAAAACGGCAATTTTGATTTGATGTTCTGTACTGCCTCCAGAATGGTTTGCTTATCAGCTGCTGACAAGCTTGCCGAGATGTTTTGGTAAGACATGATGTTTAATTTTTGTGCCCCGGTTTATCACTGGAGCGGGTTTGTTTTAAAAGGCCCTGTAAAAAAACATCATGGATAGGTTTTGTAAATACAACTACAAGTATTGATTATTATTTTACGATCGTTAAATTATTCCGGGTTCTGTTAAAAGAGGTATAAAATAAAAAAGCTGCCTTTTAGGGGCAGCTTTTTGAATAGCCGGTTTTAAATGGCTATTATTTTTTCTTTTCGTAACGGGTACGGAATTTATCCACACGTCCTGCTGTATCGATAAGTTTCATTTTACCAGTGAAGTAGGGATGAGAGGTATTGGAAATCTCTAATTTTACAAGAGGATATTCGTTGCCGTCTTCCCACTTTATAGTGTCTTTGGTTTCTGCTGTTGATTTGGTAAGAAAAGCGTAGTCGTTAGAAACATCTTTAAATACTACGAATCTGTAACTTTCAGGGTGAATGCCTTTTTTCATTGTTCTGTAATTTTGAGTTGCAAAGATAATAGAATATTTAAATCACAGCATCGTTTCTATGGCCGTTGATTATATTTGCCCAATTATGTATAGGATAAACAGTACAGTAACATCTGCTCTTATCGGCATTTCGCTATTATTCTTAGCATTAAGTGCATGTAAAAAAGATAAGTTTTTGACAGACGCATCGGCAAAACTTCAATTTTCTGCAAGTTCTATTTTATTTGATACTGTTTTTACGACTGTAGGGTCTACTACCAGGCTGTTTACCGTATACAATAAACATTCTCAACCCATTAGAATATCTAATATATGGATAGCACGAAGTACGGCATCTAACTTCAGGATAAATGTGGATGGAGTAGCCGGTACAGCTTTTAAAGATGTGGAAATTGCGGCCAATGACAGCCTGTTTGTGTTTGCAGAAGTAACGGTTGATCCTAATAAAACAAATAACCCTATTATTATTCGTGATTCTATCGTTTTTGAAACAAATGGTAATAAACAAGATGTTGATCTTGAGGCATGGGGGCAAGATGCGTACTTTCACACTCCTACTGTTTTTCCTACAAACGGATTACCTCCTTATTCTGTAATTACCTGCAATTCTACCTGGACGAGTGATAAGCCGCATGTTATTTACGGGTTTGCTGTTGTTGATTCAGCTTGCACACTAGCCATTTCACAAGGAGCAAGGATATACATGCATCCGGGAGCTGTTTTATGGGTATACAAGGGCGGTACATTAAAGGTGAATGAAACCGGAACGCTGCAAACTCCAGTTACTTTTCAAGGAGACAGACTTGAACCTGAATATGCCGATGCAGCAGGACAGTGGGGGTATATATGGCTTTCAAGAGGCAGCAAGAACAATGTGATAAATGGCTCTATTATTAAAAATGGTACAGTAGGGATTATTGTAGATACATTAGGTAATTCGCCTTTACCAACGCTTAGTATCTCAAATACTATTATTAAAAATATGAGTGTGGCTGCATTATACGGAAGGGGAACATTTATAAAAGGGTGGAATTGTGTGTTTGCTAATTGTCAGCAATACGCAGGGGCATTTACCTTAGGAGGAAAGTATGATTTTTATCATTGTACTTTTGCCAATTATTGGGGCGGAGGTAACAGAAAGTTCTCTTGTTTGCTTTTGAATAACTATTACCTGGTTAACAAGGATACCATTCACCGCCCATTAGACAGCGCCTATTTTTATAATTGCATTGTATACGGGGATATAAGTTCCGGTGATGAAATAGAACTGGATAGAAATAATAAAGTTGCTTTTAAATATAAATTCCATAACTGCCTGCTCAAAACAACACTCAATACCTCATCATCTTCAGAATACATTAATCCAATTATAAATAAAGAACCTTATTTTACAAATGTAAATGGGGGCGATTATAGTATCCGGAATCCTTTTGCATTTGATGCCTTAATTGATAAGGGAGATCCCTCTATCAGTAATTTATATCCTATAGACATTATAGGGAATTCGCGAATTACTAATCAGCCGGGAGACCTGGGGGCTTATGAATATAAGCCATTTTAAATAAAAAAATAGCGTTTTATTTTTTGTCTACTATGCTTTTGATTGTGAAGAAACGATAAGAGATACCTACTATCACCTCGTGTTGTGAGGCGATCTGAGATTTATTCACATATTGCCAAAGAGGGAATTCGCTCAGTATATAAAAGTTTAAAGATCGGTGACTGAAATTCAGTTGGGGTATAACAAATAGTTTCTTACTTCCTGTAGACTGTATATCCACACCATAAAAAGCCAACAGGTCGGTATTTTTAGCTGCTTTCATCTCGCTGATCCATTCACTTTTCAGCTGCAGGGTGAGCCCCAGATTTTTAAATATATTTTTTCCGGCAAATACACTTATGCTTTTATAATCACCAAATTTTTCACCTAAAGGATTCCATCCCTTTTTTATATAAATACTATTTGCAAACACTCTGAATTTATTAATAGGGAACCCGCGAAAGAAAAAAGCATAAAAAATAAAATCATGAGAGCCTGTAGTCGGTTGTACAGTGGGCGGAGAGGTAGTGTAGTAGTTAACATTACTAACAG
>CAZCJN010000125.1:0-7475 GCA_964498865.1 uncultured Bacteroidia bacterium | reverse complement strand
TAATTAATCTATCGTTAATCAACTTTCAAGTGGTCAACTATCGGGGGAGCTTACAGTTTTCCGGATCAAAGAGGCGGAAAGGACAAAAAGAAATTCTATTATAAACCATTTAAAGAGCTATTAAGTTCAATAGTGCACTTATCTATGAAAGAGCAAGAAGATAAATTTGATAAAACCTTGAAAGAATGGATGGGACCCCTCGAACAAATTGATGATATACTGGTTATTGGAGTAAAAATATAGCTTCCTTTTATTTCTTCAAGGTAGGAGTATCTTTTATTTCGTTAATTTCTTTCTTAATCTCATTCTCAATGCCATTAGCTGCCTCCTTCATTTCACGCAATCCTTTTCCTAATCCGCGGGCAAGTTCCGGCAATTTTTTTGACCCGAAGAACAACAATACAATAAATAAGATGAAAATAATTTCTGAACTTCCAATGCCAAACATATAATCAATAGTATTTAGCCTTAAAAGTAATAAAGAAAAGGATGTAGTGCTGCTAAATTAGAGAGAAGAAGTTATTTATTGAGGATAAACTCCATAACAACCTTAGTACCCTTTTCTTCAATAGAAAATTTATCGCAAAGGTGTTTCATTAGAAATATACCTCTTCCATTTGGTTTTTCAATCATTGCAGGGTCAGTAGGATCGGGAAGATTATTAAAATCAAACCCTATACCTTCGTCTTTAATACTGAACTGTAGTATATTATTTTGCACTTTAAAAGTAACCTCAATATTTTTATTGGGATTAGATTGATTCCCATGTACTATGGCATTATTCACTGCTTCAGTTAGTGCTACCAATAGATTGCCATAAATATCTTCTTTTATGTCAAATAAATCACATAGATCATTTACCAGCTTTTCAACTAATATAATATTCTCGGATTTTGAGGGGATTAGTAATTTTTTATTTTCTGACAAGACCATAACTATTCGTTTACTATGTTATTAAAATATTCCGATACTTTGTTTTTGTAATAATTGTTAAAAGAGGCCGGAACTGTTTTAAGTAACTCTGTCTCTTTCTCTTTTTTTAGGTTATACTGCATTAAAACAGAAAGGTTACGCTTATAGTCTTCTTTTGCCTGCTCTGCTTGTCTTTTATTTTCAGTATCTCTTTGCTTCTCTGCCTTCTCATAGTCAAGTAATTTTTCCATGATCTGTTCTTGTCGTTTAATAGTCTCCTCGTTTAAGATACGATTAACTATATTTTGCTGCGATTCGTCAATTTGTTTAAGCAGATTTTTCATATCTCCCGGACTCATGCCTCCTTCCTGTTGCATTTGCTGGATCATTTGCTTAAGTGCTTCTTGTTGCGCAGCAATCTTTACAAGATCCTCACTCCAATTATTGCTACCCTTCATCCCCCCCTGCTGCTTGCCCTGCTCCATTGATTTTCTAAGGGCTTCCATCTGCTTTTTTATCTGCTCTTGTAGTTTACTCATACTACCGGGCATAGGCTTTTCTCCTTGACCGGGCTTAGTGCAGGCTCCTCCCGGTTTAGTACACGATCCTTTCTTCATCATGCTATTTTTCATCTGACTTAATGCCTCATTGAGCATAAGGGCAAGATTGTTAATAGAAGTCATGGAGAATTGCTGACTAGAAGCAATAACAGGTGAAAAACGAGACTCTCTTTTAC
The DNA here is from genome assembly GCA_964498865.1 of uncultured Bacteroidia bacterium. Lineage (GTDB taxonomy): Bacteria > Bacteroidota > Bacteroidia > Palsa-948 > Palsa-948 > Palsa-948. The sequence continues at coordinate 5,827 of CAZCJN010000125.1, read as the reverse complement.
TCATTAACTCAAGCGACTTTTCCATATTTTTATTAATAGCCGATATTTCACGATTCACTGTTGATGCAATAGCGGGTTGTCGCTTGCTTATAGCCAATAGGCTGTCTTCTACCATTTTAGCATCATCTTTAAGCTTCTTTTGTTCTTGCGAAAGCTTTATATATTGAGGATTATCGGCACTTGTAATAGACATATTTTGCATTAACGCTTCTTGATCAAACGAAAGTTGAATTAAATTATTGAGTAAATCTCTAATTGCCTGCATATCCTCTTCTTGCTGTTGAGATTCTGACTGGCTCATAGCCTCCTGCATTTGCTGAGCCATTTGATTCATTTTCTGAGATGCACTTTTTTGTGATTGGGAAGCATTATTCTTTTTCCCTTCCTTCAGTTGATTGCTTGAATTTTGCTGTTCTTTAGATATTTCTTCCTGCTGTTGTTTCGTATCGGGCATGCTTTGTGGATTCTCCAACTCACTATTTTTCTTTTCCAAATCCTGCATATCCTTTTTAATATCCTCAAATTGCTTGTTTAACGAGTCTTGCTGATTTTTAAGATCTTGATTATTTGTTTTTATATCCTCTGTTTTATTTGCTAGTTCATCTTGTCGATGAGAGAGTTCATTAAGCTTATCAATTGTTTTCTGAAGTTTTTGTTCCAATTCCAGTTTTTTAAATATCTCTAAATTACGATCCAATTCTTTTTCAATATCCTTATTAGATAGCTGCATTTTTTCTAACATCTCCTGAATTTTATTTTTATCTAGCTTTTCCATGAGCTTATCCATCTCTTGAAACATCTTTTTTAACTCCTCTGTCATCACGCTCTCCATTAAATTCTGTAATTGCTCTTGTTTTTGCAGCAATTCTTCGCTTGGCTTTTGAAACTCTTGTTGTTGTTGATTATTGCGTTGATTCTCATTTTTAATATTGTTCACCTTTTCTTGTAATTCCTTCTGTTGCTTTGCAAGAGTTTCTAATTTTTTCTGTTCTTCCCAACTAAGGTTTTTCTTTTCTAATATTTTTTTATAGAGTTCCTGGGTTTCCTTTTGAAGATCCTTCGCTTCCTTTATACTTTCCTCCATTTCTTTCTTTATCTCTGTATTATTCTTTTCGGTTTCTTTTTCTATTTCGCTTAACTGAGGTGCGTGATAGACCATGGTTTGCGATTTAACAGACTTGCTTCCGTTAACAGCATCATTATCCCATATTTCAAAATAATATTCAATTATATCACCTGGTGCAATATTCATATCGGCCATATTCCAATAATGATAAAATGTTTGAGCTGTTACAGATTTAGAAATGGGGATAATTACAGATGATGTCTTAATAGAGTTTCCTGATTCTTTAGCAGAGTCAGGGTTAGATATATGTTTATAGCTAAATACAAGTTTATTAAACCCATGATCGTCTTTTATGGATCCGGCGTAATAAAATTGTTTTAATGATACAGAATCCTTTTTTTCTTCAACAACTATATTTGGAAATTCATCGGGAATAACATTAATCAGGTATGAAGTAGAATCATTATTGCGCATGAATTCATTGGATATGGAAATAGAATACGGCTTATCTTTTAAAAAAACCTCCGAGGCTGTAAATCTGTTTTCACTTGTTTGAATTGCTAAATAAGATGAATCAGCAATACGTAATTTCATCTGTTCAGCATTTTGAGTATTAAACATCCAAGTAATTTTTGTACCCGCAGGCACTATTAGATCGCCTGTGTTATAAAGTATTTCATCTTGCTTACCAATGTATTTCGGATAGTTTAATTGTAGAGAAAAATCTAACAGTAAAGGTTTAGGCAACGCTATCAATTCGTATTCTTTAGATGAGAAACCATCGGCATAAAGAGTAAAAGGGATACTAGCTTGAACATTTTTAAAAAGAAAATTAAAAACATTCTTCCCTTCTTTGGCAAGTTTATATTCTCTTCCATCCATGTAAACAAATACTTCGCTAGGAATTTCTTCTCCTGTCATTTTCACTTCAAGCAAAAAATCTTCTTGTTTAGCTACCTTTAATTCATTATTTAATATGGAAAAATGAAAAGGAGATTGTTTTTCAAAATAAGTAGAATGTTCCACTAAACGTTTGGTGCTATCTTGAAGGATGTGAGGGGCTATTATCAGAATTAATAAGAACAAAAAAAGAGGAGGTATAATATACTTAGTAAATTTTATATTCTTCTTTAAATCAATAGCTGATGAAAAGGGAATTGGTTTAAGATCACTTATTTTCTGATTAATACTAGCTTCCAGTAAGCTGATCTGTGTATTGTTTACACTAACAGTCGAGTATAAAGACTGAAGTTGAAGTACGTTTAAAAGTTTATCCTGTACATTTAAAAAATGTTTCCCGATTATTTCAGATGCATATTCGTTAGAGATCACTTTACCCATTTTATTCAATTTTAATATGGGAATAATGACAAGCTTAATTAGTACAAACAAATTAGAAACAACAAAAAAGTAAAAGAGAATGGTGCGAATTGTAATATTAAACTGTCCATAGTACTCTAACAAGGTTACTAAAAGATAGAAGGATAAAAAGATGCCCGCCGAATAAAGCAATCCGCGTATTAACTGATTCTTGTAATACTTGCGGATAAACTCATCCAGTTTATCATAAATAATATTCTGTTCCGATTTATACATTATTAAAATTGAACACCTTGCCCGCGTGGTAAGACTTACAACGTATTAATTTACATCAAAAACCACAGCAAACCTATAAAAGAAATCATTTAGAAAAAAAAAATCCCCTCTTTACAAGGGAATATTCCCATGTTTTTTCTTAGGTAGCTTTTCTGCTTTATTTTCCAACATTTTGAAAGCAGAGATTAGTTTTTCCCGTGTTTTTTCAGGTAATATTACCTCATCTATGTAACCGCGTTCCGCAGCACGATAAGGATTTGCAAAATGTTCAATATATTCTTCTTCTTTCTTTTTCAAATCCTTTTCTCCCTTAAAAATAATTTCTACAGCCCCTTTAGCACCCATAACAGCAATTTCTGCCGTTGGCCATGCATAATTCATATCGGCACCAATATGTTTAGAATTCATTACATCATATGCACCACCATAAGCTTTACGAGTAATAACCGTAACACGAGGTACTGTAGCCTCGCAGAATGCATATAAAAGCTTAGCTCCATTTGAGATAATGGCATTCCATTCTTGATCAGTACCCGGTAGGAAACCTGGAACATCTTCAAATACTAATAGAGGAATATTAAATGAATCACAAAAACGCACAAAACGTGCAGCCTTTGTTGAAGAATGATTATCCAATACTCCCGCGAGAAACGCAGGTTGATTGGCTACTATACCAATACTTCTTCCGTTCAAATATGCAAATCCCACAACTATATTTTCTGCAAAATTTTTATGGACTTCAAAAAAGGTATCTGAATCTACGATTCCACTTATTACTTCTCTTATGTCGTAAGGTTGGTTTGGATTTTCAGGTATAATTTTTTCAAGAGATGAAGAAGGCGCAATAATTTCTCCTTTACAAAACGGCGCATCTTCTTCACAATTTTGAGGCAGGTACGAAAGCAATTTTTTAATATAGTTAATACATTCTACTTCATTGGCACAAGAAAAATGTGCAACACCTGACTTAGCCGAATGAACGGAAGCACCACCTAATTCTTCGCTACTTACTTCTTCATGTGTTACTGTTTTTACAACGTTGGGGCCAGTAACAAACATATATGAAGTATTTTCAACCATTAAAATAAAATCGGTAATAGCCGGGGAATACACTGCGCCGCCAGCACATGGGCCCATAATAGCAGACAGTTGAGGAATTACCCCGGACGCTAATGTGTTCCTATAGAATATATCAGCATACCCGCCTAAAGACACAACCCCTTCTTGAATACGTGCTCCGCCCGAATCGTTTAACCCTACTACAGGAGCCCCATTTTTCATTGCCAAATCCATAATACGACAAATCTTTTCAGCGTGTGCTTCGGAAAGAGAACCGCCAAATACTGTAAAATCCTGAGCAAATACATATACCAATCTGTTATTTATAGTTCCATACCCAGTTACAACCCCATCGCCTAAATATTTTTCTCTATCTAATCCGAATTCTTGCGAGCGGTGAGTAACAAACATTCCTATCTCTTCAAAACTTCCTTCATCTAATAAAAAATGAATGCGCTCGCGAGCTGTAAGCTTCCCTTTTTTATGCTGCGACTCTATACGTTTTTCTCCGCCACCTAAATGAGCTTCCAAAATCTTCTTTTTGAGCTCTTCTGTTTTCTTGTTCATAGATATGCTTGGTGATAATAAAACACTAAAGTAACAATTATGAATATCTGATGCAGCCTTACAAAGCAGTATTTACTCAAATAAAAAAGTTTGCTCTTCTAAAAATCTACTTTGTAATAAAATAGAGGCAAAAATCCTAACTGATAATTCTCACGAACCACATCTTTTGGATTTGTAGGATTAGGAACATAGGTAAGAGAAAGAATATTTTTTGTTCCTAAAATATTTACTATATCCAAGCCTATTTCATGGGTCAGTTTTTTACGGTTGGCTCTGAATCCCACTTTAATATCCCATCGGAAATAGTTTTTAAACTGCTTTGTATTTCGTAAGGAATCTATAACTACTATTTCATTAGCAGCTACAGAAGCTAACGTATCTGCCGGTGTATATCGTTTGCCTCCTGCATAGGTAATTTTTGTTCCTAAAGTGAGAATAGAATTTTTATTTTTTCCTAATTTATACTCTTTGACGAGTAATGCATTCAATGCAAAATTGCCGTTAAAGTCTGTATTACGTTCTACGCCATCGCTTCCTTTATACTTTGAATCGTATGCAGAACCAGTAAACATGAAAAAGAAATTTTTGTCAAACGATTTCTCGATTGTAAATTCGGCACCTATATTACTCCCTGCGCCCTGATTAATAAGCTTATCCGGGAAAAATCTATCATACCCGGAACCTTGATTAAGCAATGAAAATGCAGAGGGATAAATGTCTATGGGTACTTCATATAGATACTGGTAGTACGCTTCCATTTTAATATGAACATTTTTTGCTGTAAACCAATCATATGAAATCACATGGTGAAGACTTCTTGTAAGGCCAATATTTTTATTATGAAGAATATAATTTCCATTAGCATCTGTTTTATGGGTAAAATATATATACGTAGGTTGCATTTGGCTATGCAAACCAAAGCCTACAGAAAATATCTGATCTTCTTTCAAATAATATTTTAACCCTAAACGTGGCTCAACGGAAAAACTTTGGTTAATAAAGAAATACTGTCCGTACAAGCCACCGGTAAAAACAAATTTTTCTGTGGGTTTAAATCTATATTGAAGGTAAGCTTGCGAGAGAGAAGTACCACTTTTATAATCGTTTCTATATGTGAACTTATTAGTGACTCTATTTAGGATGCTATCCACTAAATTGAAATTGTAATAAGAAAAAAGCAAACCTGTTTTATAAGATAGTTTTGAAGATAATTTTCTATTAATAGAAATATTAAATGAGGATTTTTGTTCATTATATCTGTAGCCCATTTGATTAATCATGGCTTTGATAATATAATTAGAATCTCGTTCCACTAATACATGATGAGTTTTTGAATGACTGATTGAGTGGGCTGCAACTGCTTTAAGAAATGTTTTTTCATTTATGGATTTAGTATAAGAAGCCCCACCCACCAGCATAGAAGTAGCAAAATACTGGTCGCGATCATTATCGCCGTATAAATCTTGTGATGGCTTTGTGTATTTACTAACTAAAATATCAATGTTGCTTTTTCCACTTATTCCAAATAAAGAAAGATTG
>CAZCJN010000124.1:0-7476 GCA_964498865.1 uncultured Bacteroidia bacterium | reverse complement strand
CTATAACACCACTAACCAACACAGAAAGAAGTAATGAAGGCGAATTACGGGATAAGGGAATACTTGCATCTATGCACAAGTCTGTTCCTGAATCAGCAAAAGCTAAAATTGATGAAAAGGGATTAAAATATCGTGTGTCATCGCAGGCAGAAGCTAAAGCAATAGCCACACAGATACTTGAAGATAACGGAGTAGATATAGCGATTGAATACGCTTCCAATGCTAAATTAGATGGTGATGTAAGGTCAATGCTTTACAATGTATCGCTGAATAAATTAGCCGAAATGGAAAAGGCTGAAACAAATGAAACAGCCAAAAAAGAAATAGCCAACAAGTATGCAGATACCCTTATAGATTATGATGAAATGGGGAGGGATGCGGGTAGGTTCAATTCCGCAATATTTGATTTTTACAAATCCCCATTAGGGATGGAGTTTTACGAAAACAAGAAAAGGGAAAGTTCATTTAAAAAAGAAGAAACCAAAAACGGCAAATCATGGAATGAGTTTTATGAGGAATTTAAAGACGAACCGGAATTTGCCGCAATGGTGCAGGCTGAAATATTGAAAGATAAAATAAAGCAGCCTGGTTTTGCAAAAAAAGCAGCAGACACACTTCGTAAAAAAGCAGATGACATTTTAAAAAATGGGATTACACCTGACTGGCTAAAAGCTGATGTCAAAAATGCAAAAAGACAAGGTATAGATGCAAAGGCCGTAGAACAGGTTATAGCAAAAGCATTAAAAATAATTGCAGATGCTATTGAGGTTGGCGGTAACATAGCAAGTGTGGTAGCAGAACAAGTGAAAAAAATTAAAGACTTAGGTGTAAGTGCTAAAGATGCGGAAATTGCGAAGTGGTTATATAAAGAATCAGGTGCAACAGGTGTAGATGCTAAATCCTTTCAGGATAAGGTGGCAGAAAAAATAGCTTCATTACAAAAATCTATTGACAGTTACAAGCAAAAATTAGCTGATAAGGAATTTAGCGTAAAAGAAGGAGAAGTAACAAACGAACAGATTAAAGAACTTGAACAGCAATTAAAAGATGCTAAAAAGGCATACTTTGAAGCTAAAAAAGATTTTCCTGCATACAAGGCTAAGATGTCAGAAAGGTATCTTGACAGGATGCGTAAAAAACTGAAGGGGTTAAATGAAAAGCAGCAACGTGAGGTAATAGAACAGTCATTCAGGAAACTTGCAGAAAATGGAGCATTAGACCAATCTGATTTCAGGGAGATAATAAAAAATACATTAGGATTAGGGAAGTTGGATAAGGCAGAAGCGGATATGATGAAGTCCTATGTTGAAGATATAAATGCCGTTGATGATGCAAGAAAAAACTTTGTAGATCAGAATGGTTCACCTGAATCTGAAAAGAAATTAAATGATGCCGAAACCAAAGCGTTAAAATCAAAGCAAGAACTTGCTACCATAGTACACACACAAACAGATGCTTGGAATACAATAAGGGCAGCGATGCAGTTAACGGCTATTGGTGTTCCTACTATTATGAAAAACTTTGCATGGAATTTTGTACAACAGGGTTTGATTAAGTTCCCTGCCAATGCAATAATATCACTTGCAGATGCTTCAGTAGCAAAAGCAGCCAATATACTAAATAAGCCTTACAACAGAACCACATCTTTGTTTGGTAGTGAACAAAAGTACTTTTTTAAGAACCTGAAAAAAGGTATTAAAGAAGGTGTTTTGGCAGTAACGCATGGTATAAATAGTAAGGATTATTTTGATAAAGAAGTTTACACAAAGCCTATTCAGCCGGTAAAGAACGCAAAAGACTTATTAGAATGGGCAAAGGGGAATAGTAAGTTAAAAACAGGTGATGTTATAGACAAGCTGATTAAAGCATCGCCTACTGGATATTATATGGAAATGGTGTCAAGGGGTTTAACTTTTTTTGATAAGCCATTAAGATATGCAGCGGAAGGAGGAACGGCAGCAAGGATAGGTAGTAAGGAATTAGGATTATCGGGGCAGCAGTTAAACGTGTTCACCCGTTCACCAAAAGAATATGCAATAAAACATTTCCAATCAAAGGGGGATGATATTGCAACAGCAACTAAAAAAGCAGAATCAATAGTTTCAAGGATAACAGAAGCGGGGGATAAATCAGTAGCACAACAGGCAAATATGCTTTCCGATGCTTTTAATAACTTCGGAAGGTTTATTAAAGATAAAACAGATGAAAATGTATTAGGTAAAAATATTGTTGGAGCAGGTAAAATAGCATTAACACCTGCAACCTTATTCATAAAGACACCTGCAAACGTGGCATGGCAAGTGTTTAATTTAGTAAATCCCGAAATAGCTATTGCCCAATCATTAGGGTTATCTGCAAATGCTTATAAGAAATACAAGAACGGAGATGTAACATATAAGCAAGATATTGACAGGGCTAAAGATTGGATGGGTACGGCAGTAGTTGGTATAGGTATGGGTGTGTTAGGTCAATTTTTATCAGGAATCGGTGTTGTAGAATCAGGAGAAGATGAAGATACTAAAAAGAAAGAACGGGATGCTACAAAACAGTATTCAAAAAAGTTCACATTTAATTATTCTAAGTTCAATAGGTATGTACAAGGGATACCCGATAGTGACAATGACCAAGACCTAAGGATAGATTTATCATGGTTTGGGCAACTTGGTGCTATGATGGACTTGAAAGAAAGAATGAGGAAATTAAAGCAAGATGAACCTGATATGAGTGATTTAGATATGGCGATGAATGAATTTAGTGAATCTGCAAAAATAGCCATGTCAAGTAGTGTTCTTAATAGTGCATCTGCTTTATCACAAGCATTTACTTCCTATGATGGGTTTAAGGGGTATGGCGTAAATTCAATAAACACTATGGCTAACATCATTCATCCGCAGGCGTTAGCACAGCATAGTAGGGCAGAATTAGATAACGAATATCAGGTAAAAGCCGATAGTTTTTTAAAACAACTTGATAATTCATTTGCAGCAAGAAGTTCATTATACAGGAAAGTTACAGGGCATTATCCCCCATCAGATATAGGAATTTGGGGTGATGAAATGAAGAAAGGTGGAAGTGCAGGGTTAAGATATTTTGGCATAAGCAGAGATAATAAAAATCCATTCGCAAAAGAAATATACGATGATGCAGAAAGGACAGGGAATTTAGATTTCCTACCATCGGCAGTAAAGAACTCAATAACTAAAAATGGTGAAACGGTAAAACTACCAACAGAAGCAGCAAGGTATCTTGAACAACAAGTAGGAACAGAAAGAAAGAAACTGATTACTGCATATATTGGTGGGGCATTAACAATTCCGGGGTATGGTAAATACAATACGCTTACAGACCAAAAAAAGATAGAGGCACTTTCTGTTATTTACAAAGCTGGTTATGACAAAGGTAAATATGATTTCTACCAAAAATACCCACAGTACAATAACGAAAAAACGAAAAAAGAAAAAAGTGATGATAAAAAAGAAAGCTATCAAAAAAAGGTATTAAAAAACGCAATTAATAAAAAATAACAAAAATGGTAACATCATTATTAAAACCGTAAATTAATTTCAAGTCTTGAACAAAACAAAACCGATGTATTTGAATTTGATGAATACATGGGAGAACTTTAAAATCAATCTTTATGAGTGAACTGGATAAAATACAAAAAGAACTTGACTATTACAAAAAGAAGTTTTCAGTTGCCGAACACGATTTGGCTATTGATGGGTATTTGTCTTATGTAGCATTAGTAAGGCAGCAAGTTGATTTCATAAAAGACTTTAAAATAAAAGAGAACATAGATGGGAAAAAGACAGAAACAGTATTGTATGACAGGGCTATGAGTATGGGGGAGGGCTTACCTGATATGATTAGCAAGATGAACAAGTTGAAAATAGAACTTAATATACCATTTGATGAAAATGATGGTAAGCCTAAATTAACAGCAACATCACCTCAAAATATAGGGAAGTAATGTTTAATAAAATAGAAGGGGGGAGTGTTTATGTGATACCAGATAATTGCTTTGGGTTTGAATACCATTGCAACCTTCCTCCTATTGGGTATGGCATTAATTCTGTTACGGGGGAATTGCAAGAAACTGACATAATTAAAAGGTCTGATATTCCAGAGCATAATTTTTGGGATAGATATACATTGCCTAAAGATTGGAATGTAAAAAGAAAGGCAGAAAAGGAAAGGCAAAAGTTTGATAAGTATTATATAGACCCGTATTTAGAATCAATAAGAGCAAGGGAGTGGAAAAGGAGATTATGTGGAGTATGGTTTGACAATTACAATCCTAAAAAAAAGCAGGTAGAAACATTATATATAACAGGTACACACTATCTATATATTACCTATTGGAAGTTTCAGGGTAAATTTATGGATTTTCGTATCAATGACATGGAGTTTTGGTATGTAATGAAGTATTGTGAAACAGACCCTGATTGTTTAGGATTAAATGAAATCACAAAAAGGAAATTAGGGAAAACAGCAAAATTAGGTTGTTGGCTTTACGACAGGACAAGCAAGCCGCCATTTAACCAACACGCAGGTATTCAAAGTAAGGCTGATGATGATGCAGAAGAAGTAATGAAAAAAGCCTTAGTTCAACCCTGGCAAAAACTTCCTGATTTTTTCAGACCTATTTATGACACAATGAAGGGTGATGACCCTAATGAACTTAGGTTTTTCCATACATCAAGAAGGGGTAGTACAACAGAAAATGAAAGGGAAGAAGAAGAAGCACTTGAATCGTGGATAGATTTTGGGGCATCAGGTGAAGCGGTGTATGATGGGCCGGAGTTGGACTCCTACGCTTCGGATGAGGCAGGGAAAACGAAAAGGCCAACCAGTATAAAAGAAAGGCAAAGTACAGTACGATTCTGTTCTGAAATAGACGGGCAGTTCAATAGAAAGGATAATCCTTATTTTCAACGCAAACAGCTTTACACCACAACAGTAGAGATAGAAAAAGGAGAAGAAGATAACTATGAGTTCCAAGAAATGACAGCAAGGAGTAATCCTTTAGATAGAAATGAAAATAACAGAACAACAACAGGGTTATATACTTTTTTCCTTCCTGCTCAAAAAGGGATGTATTTTGATACATACGGATACCCTGATGAAGAAAAGGCTATAACATACTTGCTTAATGAAATGAAGAAGTTGGAAGATGATGGGGATACAAGGGGGCTTTCTTCATTCAAGCGTAAAAATCCAATGACATTTAAAATGGCTTTTAGTGCTGATGGAGCAACGGCATTATATGACCCTGAATTAATTAATAATCATTTGGATGATATTTCATGGGGAAAAGACTTGACTGAAAGAGGAAATTTAGAATGGAAAGATGGTTATGAATTTGAAAGGCCGGTAGTTAGGGATAATGGAGAAATTGAGTATGTATTAAATGAAATTGAATGGAAACCAAACCCAAATGGAAGATTTGAAAAAGTTATTGGGTGGCTGCCAAAAGAACCAAATAAAGTATTTAAAAAGAACGGGAAGTTTTTACCTAACAACAACTATGCAAATAGGGTAGGATGTGACCCATTTAAGTACGATAAGACAAAAGACAAAAGACGTTCTAATTGTGCAGCGTTTAATTATCAAATAGCAGATGATTTATACCCTGATGACATTTATAACGATACTCTAACCCTAAGGTATGCTTACAGGGCAGCAAGCACAAGATTGGCTAATATGGACATTTTAAAAATGGTTTGGTGGTGTGGGTGTCAAGTTTTATTTGAAAGAAACGTGAACCATTGGAAAAGGGATTTTCAGGATTGGAATTGCGAAGCATTTTTGATGTATTTGCCAGGCGAAGATGAACCTGGAATTTATACAGATGGCAAAGGCACAGTAGTGCAATTAATTTGTAACTTTACTGAATCGTATATTAATCAGTTTATTAAAAAATGTTTCTTTAAAACATTAATGAGAAAAGAAACAGGTTGGTTAGGGTTTAAGGTAGAAGATACGCAGTCGTTTGATGAACCTATGGCAGCAGGAATAACATTTATAGCAGTAAAGGGAAAGCGGTATGTTAAACGGGATGAAAAAGTAAAAGCAATAGAAAACATAATGCCTTATCATCAGGCAGTTTAAAATAAAAAAAATAAACCACATGAGATATATTCCTATTTCAGGCACAGGGCAGTATCCCTATCCTGACCATAATATTGATCCTGCACTTAAAGGTGCGGATTGGTGTATGCAGTATGCTAAGGCCGCATATTTCGATTGGAATTTTGCATCACCTAAAGGTATATTTTCAGCCAATGGTGGTGATTATGAAAAGTATCGTTTGTATGCTTTGGGAAAACAACCAATAAACCAATATAAAAAATGGATGGGTGTTGACCAACAAACAAACAATACACAGTTGGTAGTGGATTGGAGTGTACGTTCAGTAGTTAGTGGTTATAGGGATAAGGCTATTTCAAGGCTAATGAAGAACGATTATACCATTGTAGCCACAGCAGTAGATTCACTTGCAAAAGATGAATTAGATGACTTCTATGCAGCTATAAAGGCTAAGTTGGCAATGAGGGATTTAATGATACAGCAAAACCCTGAAATGGCTAATCACCCTGCACTACAATTAAATGCCGGAGAACCAAGAGATATTGAAGAACTTGAAATGAGGGTATCTCAAAACGAACAATTCAATAGAAGCAAAGATGCTGAAATGGCTATTGAATTAGGGATGTATGAAAATGATTACAAGGCACAACGCAGAATGATTTATGAGGATTTGTTTGATTTTGGGGTGGCTGGATTTGCTGATTGGTTAGGAGATGATAACAAAGCGAAATTCAGAAGGGTAAACCCTAATTGCGTTATTGTAAGTAATACAAAGGATGGTACGTTTTCGGATATTGTTCATGCAGGGGAGCAAATAGATGTTTCACTTATTGAACTTGCCACAGTAAAAGATAAGGATGGAAATTTAGTATTTACAGAAAAAGAACTTATTGAATTTGCAGGGACGATAGCAGGTAAGAATTTCAGTAATCCTGGTTCATTGGGATTGAATACAGGGTGGCTTAAACCAATAGATAAGTTCAAATGCAAAGTTGTAGATATTAAGTTCTATACTTACAATACCGATACTTATACAAACAGGGTTGATGCAAATGGTAATTTAGTTTTCAGAAAAGAAAAGTATGGCAGGGGAGAAGAAAACAACATCAGGTATGTAAGAAAAAGAATCCAATACGTTTATAAATGTAAGTGGGTTGTAGGTACTGATAAATGTTATGATTGGGGAATGTGCTATGACCAACCACGCTCCAATAACCACCAAAAGAAAGCATTAACAAGGCTTCCATATACATTCTTTGCTTACAACTTCTATAACATGAAGGCGCAAGGATTTATGGAAAGGTTGATACCATATATTGACGACTATCAGCTAACCATGCTTAAAATACAGAACTTTAAAAACAGGGCTGTACCGAGTGGATGGTG
>CAZCJN010000123.1:0-7588 GCA_964498865.1 uncultured Bacteroidia bacterium | reverse complement strand
TTTTCAGAAGTAGCCGATAATAAGGCAGCCAAAAGATAAACCTGAGAAACAGAATGCTTATTTACAATTTCAAAAAGCCTTTTCTCATCCAATACATCCAGCTCTTCAAATAAACCGTTATAATTTTTAGGTTTAACAATATCTGAAGCGATTACATTCTCTTTGCCATAGACTTTCTGAAGGTTATCAGTGAGTTCAGTTCCTATCTGACCGGACGACCCAATAACGAGAATTTTTTCTTTAGTTGTCATAATTCAAGGAGTGCTAAGGTATAAAAATCTTAATTTTGCTTTAAGATATATTATAATTGATTTCGCAAAGAATAGTTTGCGTTTTTACCAGGTATGAAAGAACAAAAATTCCCTTCTAGAAAAGAGTTGATAAAACGATTGTATAACGAAACGTTTAAAAGGGTAACTATTTCATTTTACAAATATGTTATTATAGACGATCCCGAATTAATGCGAGATGAATTGATAAAACAATGGAAAGCACTTAACATATTCGGAAGAATTTATGTTGCCCGGGAAGGCATAAATGCCCAAATGAGTATTCCTGAACATAACTTTGAAACATTTAAAAAACAGCTCTATTCCGATAAAAAATTTGCAGAAGTCCCTTTTAAAGTTGCAGTGGAAGACAATGGCAAATCTTTTTACAAACTCACTGTAAAAACCAGAAATAAAATTGTTGCTGACGGATTGCAAGACGATGCTTTTGATGTAACCAATGTTGGTACACATCTCACTGCTGAAGAATGGAACAAACAAATGGATAAAGCAGTAGTAGTGGATATGCGGAATTTTTATGAAAGTGAAGTAGGTCATTTTGAAAATGCCATTTGTCCTGATGCCCATAGCTTTAGACAGGAACTGCCCATGGTAGTGGATCTATTAAAGGGAAAAGAAGAGAAAAAAATATTATTGTATTGCACCGGTGGTATACGCTGTGAAAAGGCCAGTGCTTTTCTAAAGCATCACGGATTCAGCGATGTGAACCAGCTTCATGGCGGTATCATTGAGTATGCAAGGCAAGTAAAAGCAAAAGGATTAAAATCAAGATTTAAAGGAAAAAATTTTGTATTCGACGAAAGAATGGGTGAAAAGATCACAGATGATATTATCAGTAATTGCTATCAATGCGGCAAGTCTTGCGATACTCACTACAACTGCGCTTTCGACGGATGTCATTTATTATTTATCCAATGCGATGAATGTAGAAAAAAATACGAAGAATGTTGCTCTGAAGAATGTCAGAAAACAATTCACTTGCCAAAAGAAGAGCAAAAGAAAATACAACGCGAAACAGCAAAAGACGTTCCTTCCGCTATATTTAGAAGTCGTAAGCGCGCCAAAAAAATTCAATCTAAATAGCAGTGCTCACTAAAAGAATTATTCCCTGCCTCGATATAAAAGACGGGCGTACCGTAAAAGGCGTAAACTTTGAGAACCTACGCGATGCCGGTGATGCTGTTGAACTTGGATCTTATTATACCCAACATGGAGCCGATGAATTGGTTTTTCTGGACATAACGGCAACCAACGAAAAAAGAAAAACGCTTTCTGCTCTTGTAAAAAAAATTGCCGCACAAGTAAATATCCCGTTTACCGTAGGGGGCGGAATAAGTTCAGTAGAAGATGTTTCTCTATTATTGGATTCGGGTGCCGATAAAATATCTATTAATACTTCTGCCGTTAAAAACCCAAATCTTATTTCTGATCTGGCAAAACGTTTCGGCAGCCAATGTGTGGTAGTAGCCATTGACGCAAAGAAAGATAATGGAGAATGGAAGGTTTATTTAAATGGTGGAAAAACGGCAACAGATATAGATGTTGTATCCTGGGCAAAGCAAGCTGAACACTTAGGTGCAGGGGAAATACTCCTTACCTCTATGAACCACGATGGAACTAAGAACGGGTTTGCCCTTGATATAACAGAAAAAATTTCCTCTTCGGTTTCTATTCCTGTCATTGCATCAGGCGGAGCCGGCAATATGAGCCATTTTGAAGAAGTGTTTGCAAAAGGAAAAGCCGATGCAGCCCTTGCAGCCAGCATTTTTCATTTTAAGGAAATAGAAATTCCATTACTCAAACAATTTCTCATAAGTAAAAATATCTCTGTAAGAATCTAACCTATTTAGATTCATTTTTAATAAGGGTTTTGACAATTCCATGACAGTTATAGGTATTTGATTGTGGAAATTTGTAACAGATATGAACCGCTTGAAAATCATAGCCATTACTCACAAAAGTTTTAATATTTCAGATATTGGTCAATTCCATATTGAAGCTGGGCATTTAGAGAACGGTATGTTGGGTGTTGTAAAAACAAAAATGGGAATTGATGAACTCATGTTCCTATCTACGTGTAACCGGGTAGAATTCCTTTTGAGCACTGCACGCAGTATTAATAAAGATTTCTTAAGAGAATTTATACAAGCAATTTATCCTCAATTGAAAAATGGGAGCTTAGAAAAAGCAATTGACTCTGTTCTGGTATTTGAAGGGCAACAAGCATTAAAACACTTATTCGGGGTAAGCTCATCCATTGATTCTTTGGTGGTAGGAGAAAGGGAGATCATTACACAAGTACGTAACGCTTATGAGCTATGCAAAAAGCTAAACCTCACCGGAGACATGATCCGCATTACCGTACAGAAAGCAGTAGAATGTGCTAAAGAAGTTTATACGCATACAAATATTGCTCGCCATCCTGTATCGGTTGTTTCGTTGGCGTATCGCAAGCTCCGAGACCTTAACATAAAACTTGATGCAAAAATTCTTATCGTAGGGTCCGGAGTTACCAATGCCAGTATGGCTAAGTATTTGAAAAAACACGGCTTCACCAACTTTGTTATTTTTAACCGCACGTTGGCAAATGCGCAAAAGTTAGCGAATGAGTTGAATGGAAAAGCGTTTCCGCTCACTGAGCTTAAACAATACAGACAAGGTTTTGATATGATTGTTACCTGTACGGGGGCTGCAGAAGCCATCATCACCAAAGAGATCTATACTGCTTTGATTGGAAACGATAAAGGAAAAAAAGTTGTTATAGACCTTGCTATTCCAAATGATTTAGATGCTGCTATTCTTAAGACGTATGATGTACACGTAATTGGCGTAAATACATTACAGGAGATTGCAAAAAAGAACCTTGCAGAGCGCGAAAAGGAACTTGTTCTTTGCGAAAAGATAATTAACGATAACATGAATGAGTTTGAGCAGGAGCTGAAAGAAAGAAAAGTAGAACTTGCCATGAGCAATGTTCCTAAAAAAGTAAAAGAGATAAAAGACACTGCCCTCAATGAAGTATTTGCCAAAGAGATAAATAAGATGGATGAAACATCGAAAGAAACACTTGAAAAAGTAATTTCCTACCTTGAGAAAAAGTACATAAGCATGCCTATGAAAATGGCTAAAGAAATCATGCTGAACGGTAAGAACGATTCAGAAAAAGCAGATCTTTCAGATAGAAAATAAGTGTATGCCTTCCGTTAAAAAAAAAACCTGCTCCATTATCATCGGCTCACGCGGTAGTGATTTGGCTTTATGGCAAGCTAATTTTGTCTTGAATGAATTACAAAAACTGAACCTCAACGCAGAAATCAAGATCATCAAAACACAAGGTGATAAAATTCAGAATTTAAGTTTCGATAAATTAGAAGGCAAAGGATTTTTTACAAAAGAAATAGAGGAGGCATTATTAAAAAAAGAAATTGACTTAGCTGTTCATTCACACAAAGACCTGCCCACAGATCCTGTAGAAGGACTGGTCATTGCCGCCGTTTCTGAGCGGGAAGACCCCAGCGAGCTTCTGCTCATCAATAAAAGTGCAGTTGACGAAAATCAAAAATTCTCTTTAAAACAAAATGCTATAGTGGGCACTTCTTCCTCCAGAAGAAAATCCCAACTTATAGCCTGGAGAAACGATTTTAAATTAGAAGACTTAAGAGGAAATGTTCCTACTCGCATTCAAAAATTAAGAGATGGTAAATACGATGCCATCTTACTAGCCAGTGCCGGTGTTACAAGATTACAAATTGATCTATCAGAATTCCATTGTGAAAGATTAAATGAAAAAGAATTCATACCTGCCCCTGCCCAAGGGGTACTTGCTTTGCAAATAAGGGCAGATGACAAAGAATTATTTTCAGAATTGCAAAACCTCAACAACACTGACGTAAAAGAAACAATTGCCATAGAAAGGAAAGTGTTGAATTTATTTGATGGTGGTTGCCAGCTTCCTTTGGGCGTTCATTGCGAGAAAACAGAGAACGAACAAGAAGAGGTCATTTATAAAGTCCATATTTCAAAAGCCGATGCATGGAATAAAATTCCAAAGTATTTTTATTTTGAATCAAAAAAACCGGATGGGTTTGCGGAAAGGATCGTTGATAAAATCAAGTCGACCTCTTCTATGAAAACTGCTGTTGTTTTCATATCCCGTAACGAAAAGAAAAACGATTTCTTTAAGAAGTGTCTAGAAGCAAATAATTACTCTGTAACTTGCAAATCACTCATTGAGATACGTCCCATACCCATGCGGCAGTATAAAAAATGTGATTGGATTTTTTTCTCCAGTAAAAATGCCGTAAAACACTTCTTCGATCAGAAGCCGGATGTGGAAGGAGTAAAATTCGGAGCAGTTGGAAAATCAACTGCAGAGGAGATACGCAAGTTTGGAAAAAGAGCAGAGTTTATCGGCAGTTCGGATGATACCCGTTTAACCGGAAAAAAATTCTCGGCATTGGTAGGCAATAAAACTGTACTGTTTCCACAGGCAAAAGAGAGCATGAAGACCATTCAGCTGCAATTACCCAGAAAAGAAAATGTAGTAAACGTGATCGTTTATGAAACCATCAAATCAAGTTTAAATATTGGCAACGCTGCAAACAATTTTGATATATTGGTGTTTACGAGCCCAAGCAATGTGGAAGCATTTTTGGAAACAAATAAGATAACAGATGAACAAAAGGTAGTAGCCATGGGCGATGCAACCGCCCATGCACTTAAAAAATTCGGAATAAAAACTAACAAGCAACCGGCTTCGTTCGATGACCTAGGTCTGACCCAAGCTGTATTTGGTTTATAAAATAATTTTCATGAATTCAAGGCCACGCCGACTTAGAACTAATCCTATCATTCGGGAAATGGTAGCGGAAACTCGTTTATCTAAAGACATGTTCATTTATCCCTATTTTATTATTCCCGGGAAAAAACATAAACATGCCATTGCTTCCATGCCGGGCATTCATCATTTTTCCATTGATGAGTTATTAAAGGACGTGGAGAAAGGATTAAAATACGGAGTAAACAAATTATTGCTATTCGGAGTAGGTGAGGAAAAAACGAGTGATGCAAGCTCCTCATTCAGCAATAACTCTGTAGTTGTAAAAGCTATAAAAGAATTGAAGAAAGAGTTTGAAGATGACCTGTATTTAATAACCGATGTATGCGTATGTGCTTACACCACCCATGGACATTGCGGAATTATACACGACGACTATGTACATAATGATGCTTCTGTAGAAGTATTGGGGAAGATGGCACTTGCGCATGCACAGGCAGGTGCAGATATGGTTGCTCCATCTGATATGATGGACGGGCGTGTAGGTGCTATACGAAATTTATTGGATGGAGATGGGTTGGAAAACACAGGCATTATGTCGTATGCTATAAAATTTGCTTCTGCTTTTTATGGGCCGTTCAGGGAAGCTGCTGACTCCGCCCCGCAAAAAGGTGACCGAAAATCTTACCAGATGGATTTCAGAAATGCCAAAGAAGCCTTGAAAGAAGGCCTGATAGATGAACACGAAGGAGCCGATATACTCATGGTAAAACCTGCCTTGGCTTATATGGATGTGATAAGCACTTTACGTTCTAATACTTTACTTCCGGTTGCGTGCTACAATGTATCGGGAGAATATTCTATGGTAAAAGCAGCCACGCAAAAAGGCTGGATAGATGAACAAAAAATTGTTTTGGAAAATTTCCATGCCTTTGCCCGTGCGGGTGCTAGCATTATTATCTCTTATCATACCAGAGAAATGCTGGAGAAGAAATGGCTCTAAACAAGGAATAAGTAAATAGTGTTACGGCCTTTAAAGTATCCTTTTTCATCAGACAAAGCTGCCCCTACCCTCAAGCTTTTGAATACATCTATGATCTGCCATTGGAAAAAAATTCACTCCTTTGTAGATGGAAAAACTATCACTTAATCCGAATATTGCTTCAAGAATACAATCGATAGACCTTCTTCGCGGACTGGTAATGATCATTATGGCACTAGATCATGTAAGGGATTATTTTCATGCAGCAGCTTTTCTTTACGATCCTACCGATCTTTCAAGAACATCTGCCCCAATATTTTTCACACGATGGGTCACGCATTATTGCGCTCCGATATTTGTATTTCTGTCCGGAACATCGGCTTACCTGATGAGCCGTAGGAAAAGTAAAAAGGAGTTATCTCTCTTTCTTTTAAAACGTGGCCTGTGGTTACTATTCCTAGAGCTGGTGGTCCTTGCCTTCGGATGGAACTTTGATATACATTTTCATAGTATCCTGCTAATCACCATATGGATGTTTGGCATCAGCATGATCGTGTTAGCAGCGTTGGTGCATCTTCAGTTAACAACTATTCTAATTATAGGACTCGCATTAGTGCTGGGTCATAATTTACTGGATACTATTAACGTTGATGGTAACGATCTGCAGGCATTTCTTTGGGCAGTTCTCCATAAACAAGCAGGTTTTTCTTATGCAGGAAAAACTATTCTGGTGGGGTATCCTGTTATACCATGGATAGGGGTTATGCCGCTGGGCTATTGTCTGGGTAGTTTATATACCTCCGGATATGATCCGGTTAAGAGAAAAAAAATACTGCTATGGATTGGAAGCTTGGCTATTCTGGCCTTTCTCGTTTTGCGAATAACAAATTTGTATGGCGATAGCGCTCTTTGGGCGGAACAGTCTTCACCCCTATTTACCTTTCTTTCTTTTTTAAATGTGTCCAAATATCCCCCTTCCTTATTATACCTTCTTGTAACATTAGGTCCTGCTTTATTATTTCTGGCATTTACAGAAAGAGTGAATGGTAAGATCAGCGATGTTATCTTAGTTTACGGACGAGTGCCTTTATTCTATTACCTGATCCATATTTACCTCATTCATGTGCTTGCGGTATTCGCAGCCATCCTTTTGCCTGAATTTAGTTGGTCGGTTATGATCATGGAAGAACCTATTTGGTTTACGGCAGAATTAAGAGGCTTTGGATTTCCTCTGTATGTAGTATATCTTGTTTGGGCAGGCGTTGTAGTATCCCTTTATCCTTTATGTAAGTGGTACGATAAGTACAAACGAAATAATAAAGAGAAATGGTGGCTAAGCTATCTGTAAACTACGAGTTTAGTACTCCAATCTTTAGCTCACAGTTTTAATTCCGCCTCGATAATTTCAGAAGTGGCGCTGTCGTTATCTGTTACCAAATACAGTTGAAAACAATCAGCATAAATACGGCGGCGCACTGCAACAGATTCTACTTTAATTTTTGAAGTGTTATTCTGATCATCTTTGATCACTATACAATC
>CAZCJN010000122.1:4635-7599 GCA_964498865.1 uncultured Bacteroidia bacterium | reverse complement strand
ATGCAGAAAATGCTTGTGAAGCTTTTTTATTATCTGTCAGAAATTGAGCCGTAATATCTTTCATGCTGATGGCATCATACAAAAACAATTGGGCAGAGCCATTCATTGCAGCAGGCGATAAATTGTCAATCTTGCTTGTGAAAGTTATTTTATCCCCTTCACGGAAAAAGCGTGGGGTATGGGGGGTTACCATTAATTCCTTTTGAGTAACAATCTCCTTTTTTATTTGTGCATACTTCAAATCCTTGGTATAAGCAAGACCCATAAAGTTCCAACGAGTTAATGCTTCAGGAGCAGTAAACTTGATAACTAAACTTCCGTTTTCATCAGTTTGTAGTTGCGGGAAGAAGAAAGCTGTTTCGGAAAGATTTTTTCTGGGAATAATAGCAGGCGATGGTTTTTTTTCGGTTTTATCATCCGGCTCATTTTTTGATTTTTCTTTCTTCTCATCCGTGTCTGCCATATCATTATTTGTTTGAATACTTTCCCCCTTCATAAGCGCTTCTTGCGGTGCAGCATTCGGTGCAGCACTATACGCCTTGTCAAAGCGAATCCCTCTAGTAGCATCATAATCAAACCAATTTAATTTTTCATAGACTTTATAAGGATTAGGATAGAACTTATTCCAATTTTTAGAAACAAAAAAAGATGATCTATCATTAATAAATTGATTTGTTTCCCAATTAATAGTAGAATAATAGGTAGGATAGATATTAAAATACCATTGATGTGGAACAAAAGCATCCAAAGAAGCGTCATACATAGACGCCAGCATTTCCGCTACTGCTTTATCTCCTTTTTTATCCTTTATTTTTATTTTCCATTCTTCTTTTTGTCCTGGCAATAATTTACTTCTAAACGTTTCAAACTCAACATTTAATTCTTTATTACTAAAAGGGACTGTAATGGATGAGTTGTAATTATAAACCCTGTTATTTCTTGCAAATACAAAATGGACAGCTAAGCCCCCTCTGTGTTTTTCTTCTATAGGTATTTCAATTTTCCTTTGTTCGTTGGTGAGTTTTAGCCATTCTTTTTTTATAATCTTATTATCGTGTTCGATTTCATAGAGGATATTTACATCTTTCTCTCTAGTGCCAATAAGGATAGCTGCTTTTTCTCCGGGTTCCGCATTGGTTTTAAGGGTAGTATACCAATCGTATTTATTGAGTGGAGTGTTTTTGGCAGAAGGAGAGAAGACTGTAAAGTATTTTACAAATTTAATTTCCTCTCCAAATTTATCTTTAGTAGTAGCTTCTAACACATAAGCACCGTTCTCCCATTGCTTGAGTTTAGTTAATTCTAATTCTTTTTTATCAGCTTTTGTTTCTACTTCAGCCGTGAAAAGTAAACTGCCTTTCTCCCACTTCTGTTGATTGTTTTCATCTTCATATATATCATTTGGGAAGGCAGCATAATATTCCTCTTTAGTTAATAGATGTTTATCAGCTTGTTGCCATAACCTGTTTCGGAATAAGTGGTTGGGTTCAACCTGTGTCCATACTTGTATTTTTACTTTGGCCGGTTCAAACTCTCCGTTAAGATTGGTGGTGTTAACATTATATGCTTGCACTGAATCTTTTAAAATAGATTCGGGCATTTCTATATCGATGAGCAATGCATTATATCCTACCGAAATATCTGTTTGATTGGAGTGAGTTTCTCCTGTTACATCCGTGACATCTGTATAAATTGAATAGGTAAAGGAAGGAAAGTATTTTTTGGAAACACCTAGATCAGGTATTGCATTAAAACGGATGACAAAACCACCTGTATCGTTGGTAGTAGTAATACCATTTGCTACTTCAATCTGTGGAGATGAAGGATGTCTCCAAGACCAGTAGTAGCATGGATAGCTGGTATTTCGCACTATCCTGTACTTTACTTCAGCATTGATGATATTTGCACCGGCGTATGATTGTGCTTTTCCTTTTATGTCTATATTTTCATTTAATTTATAGACTCCTTTTACAGGAGGCACTGTAACTTCAAATTTCGGGCGTTTATATTCTTCCACAGAAAAATTAGTACTTCCGCTTTCATTTCTTAGATGCATTTCTCCGTTTAGGCCATTTTGAGGTAAGGTAAATGAGCCATTGAAACTTCCGTATTCATTGCTAATGAGATTAAGGCTGGTTACTTTTTGTCCGTTTACATCTATTAGTTCTATGGTTGTAGCCTGCTTAGTAAGTACGTTGTTGGTTTGTCCGTCACTTTCAATCATAATGCCTTTGAAAAATAACGTTTGGCCGGGCCTGTAAATAGCTCTGTCTTTAAAGAAGAAGGTGCGTATCTGTTTCTTCTTTTCATATGAATAAGGTTTATATAGGTAGATGCTGTTATCTGTAAACAACTTATCATTTTTGTAACTAAGCTCAATGGTAAAGCTGTTATAGGAATCGTTGTTCTTTGGAGCTATTGTAAAAAACCCGTTTTCATCGGTTACATACAAATCGCCTTTGATTTGCTCATACTTTCTTGCGTTGTAATCATATCGGGTACTCCAAAGCTGTGCTTGTACCCCTTTAAGAGGCTGTCCATTTTCCCTATGAAAAACTACTACATCATAACCGCCTTCAATGGTTCTGCGTTTAATAAAGCTAAGCTCGCTTATTATACAGGATGCATACGCCACAGCATTTTTTTGATAAGAAAATTTTTCATCGGATCCAATCAGTAAGATATAAGAGCCCAAAGGAAGTTCAGGAATTTTTATTTCCGTTGAATGTGACTGATAGTCACCATCACTTGGCAGATCTAAACTCCATTCTTTAATTATCTTTTCTTTTAAAAATTTATCTACCAATTGCTCACTATCTAGATTTTCTTCATTCCAATTTCCTCGTTTATTCTCAATTATTTTCAAATAAACCTTATTTAAATTGCAGTATTCCACCCTGGCCCTAAAGGGTTTATTAGGCAGGTTTATTTCTTCTACATTAAATGAAAGTGATTTGTTTTTTA
>CAZCJN010000122.1:0-4535 GCA_964498865.1 uncultured Bacteroidia bacterium | reverse complement strand
AAATACAAACTATCTTTTATTTCACTTACTGATTTGTTCTTTACAAACTGAAGGCGTTTCAGATCAATATCGATCAAGGCTTCAATGGCAACCTGATTATCTTTTCCTTCAGGTAAAATGGAGTGAAACCGTATTAAGTCTTGCAATAGCTGTATGGCAAAATATTTTAAGTTCAAAGAATCATTCGGTTGTGCTAATGAAGCAAGGTCCATTTGAGAAAAGGCAACATAATCTTCGAAAATTTTTTCTGATTTTAATTCAAATCGATTAGCAGCGTGAATTAAATCAGGCTCTTCATTCATATAGAAGTCCACTGCACGATGAGCTAAAAAATCATAAAGGGTAGGGCGCAGGTTGCGGGACGTATATACATTCTTTGAATCTGAGTCTACATCCTTGGTAATGATATCATCATATGTATTAAGGCTAGTTTTTTTTAATAGATCTGCATCTTGCAAAGAAAGATTGTATTGTTTTATTGTTTGAGCAACAATGGATTTTAGATCCCATGTACTTAAATCATCTTGTTTGAAATTTAATACCTGGGTACGGTTATGAAATTTCCACCGGTTATTTTGATAATAGCTCCAGTAAAGCTCAGCCAACATAGAGTGAAGCAGTGGCTTAAGCGGGAAGCTTGCTTGCTTTGCTTCCTCTTTGGTTTCTTCTATGGCTTTTTGCAAAGCATTTTCTTCCTTATAAGAGTTAAGTTTTATTTTATGAATGATTGCTTTTGCAATTTGTGAAGCATCATTTCCTCTTTTCGCTTTTGTATAAATTGTTTCAACGGTCTGCAATGCAGATTGTGTTAATCCTTTATTCAGTAAAGAATCTATTTGTTTCCATTCTGCCTTGTAATTTGTTTGTGCATCTAATTTTAATTGTAGGAGGCATAGAAATAAAAATCCTAATAAAAAAGAACGATTAAAATCTTTTTTTTGTTCCATAATAAAATAAATGTAAAGCGAATGTTGGTTTAAATGAGATGAATCGAAAATACTATTTAATTATCAATTTTTAGTTACTTTGGTGCTTAAACAAAAACCCTGCCCTCCATAAAGCAGGATTGTATGAAAAAGAAAAAGGCCCACAAGAAGTCTAAACCTAAGCAAGTTATAGGAAGGAATTCATTTGTTGATTTTCCGGATTTAGGGGTGAAGGCGGTAAAGGCAAAGATTGATACGGGAGCCTATTCCAATACATTACATTGTAGTGAAATACACGTGAGGAGTCATAAGCTATGTTTTAAGGTGATGAATGAAAAAGAACATTGCATTAGCGCCTTTTCCCAAAAAAAAATAAAGAACTCATTTGGTAAGATAGAAAAAAGATACCTCATACGAACCAAAATAAAGATAGCGGGTAGAGTAATAAAATCAATAATTTCGCTAACCGACAGAAGAGATATGCGGTACCCTGCTTTAATTGGCAGAAGGTTGCTCAAAAATAAATTTATAGTAGATGTTTCACTAAAAAATTAATTTGTGTTTAAAAAAATATTAATTGCCAATCGCGGAGAAATAGCCCTAAGAATCATACGTTCATGTAAAGAAATGGGGATTAAAACGGTAGCCGTGTATTCTACTGCCGATAAAGATTCATTACATGTAAGGTTTGCTGACGAAGCAGTATGTATAGGCCCTCCTGCAAGCAAAGATTCTTATTTGAACATCCCTAATATCATAGCGGCAGCCGAAATCACAAATGCAGATGCTATTCATCCCGGCTATGGTTTCCTTTCCGAACGATCGAAGTTTGCGCAAATTTGCGGAGAGCATGAAATAAAATTTATAGGACCCACTCCCGAGATGATAGATTCTATGGGTGATAAGGCATCGGCAAAAGCAACTGCAAAAAGAGCAGGCGTTCCTTGTGTGCCCGGTTCTGAGGGATTATTGAAAGATGTAGCAGATGCAAAACGCACGGCTAAAAAAATTGGCTATCCTGTTCTAATGAAAGCAACTGCAGGAGGAGGAGGAAAAGGGATGCGAATTATTTTAGAAGAGAAAGAAATTGATCATGCCTGGGAGTCGGCACGAAAAGAAGCGCTGGCCGCTTTTGGAAATGATGGCATGTATATGGAAAAATTTATTGAAGAGCCACGTCATATAGAGATACAAATTGCAGGAGATCAACATGGAAAGGCTTGTCATCTTTCGGAAAGAGATTGTTCTATTCAAAGAAGGCATCAGAAGCTGGTAGAAGAAACCCCATCTCCATTTATGACACCTGAGCTAAGAACAGCTATGGGTGACGCTGCGGTTAAACTATGCAACGAAATTAAATACGAAGGAGTAGGTACGATAGAGTTTTTAGTGGATAAACACCGTAATTTTTATTTCATGGAAATGAATACAAGAATTCAGGTGGAGCACCCCATTACTGAAGAAGTGATAGATTTTGATTTGATAAGAGAGCAAATACAAATTGCAGCGGGAGTGCCCATTTCAGGTAAAAACTATATCCCTCAACTGCATTCTATAGAATGTCGTATTAATGCAGAAGATCCCCAAAATGATTTTCGTCCTTCGCCCGGTAAGATATTGACACTTCATACACCGGGTGGGCATGGAATACGCGTAGATACACATATATATGCCGGGTATGTTATTCCGCCTTTTTACGATTCTATGGTAGCTAAACTTATTACAGTAGCACAAACTCGCGACGAAGCTATTGCTAAGATGCATCGTGCATTAGGAGAATTTATCATAGAAGGGGTGAAAACAACCATTCCTTTCCATATTAAACTAATGGAAAATACAGATTTTAGAAAAGGGAATTATACTACTAAGTTTTTAGAAACCCATAAGTTGTTATAAATACCAATGTGGTACAGGGGTTATAATTTATAAGGCATCATGGCTATTCTGTTTTTTTCTAAAGGAATACGATTTTCTATTTCAAATAAAAGCCGCATTAGTAAAACAATACAGAATTTAATCAAGAACGAAAAGAAAAAAGAAGGAGATATCAGCTTTACCTTTTGCTCCGATTCCTTTTTACTGGATATAAACAAAAAATTTCTAAGACATAATACCTTAACAGATATTATAACTTTCCAATACCCCGCTGATAAACTTTCAGGAGAGATATTTATAAGTATTCCACGGGTAAGGGAAAACGCCAAAAAATTCAATGTTTCTATTCAACAGGAATTATATCGTGTTATTATTCATGGTGTATTGCATTTGTGTGGGTATACTGATAAAAACAATAGTGATAAAGTGATGATGAGTAAGAGAGAAGATTATTATTTAAAAAGAGCTGCCATTAAATAATGAATTCTAAATTTGCAACTTATTTGCCGAAGTGGCGGAATTGGTAGACGCGCTGGTCTCAAACACCAGTAGGATTTAACCCCTGTGTGGGTTCGACTCCCACCTTCGGTACATGTTTAAAGCAGGGGATTTTCTCCTGCTTTTACTTTTTTATTAAGCCCTGTTTTCTCTTGCACCCTCAGCTATTATATAGATGTAGTATGTATACAAATGCAAAGAAGGATATAATGCTAATTATAAACGTATTATTTAACAATTATTATTCTTTTAACGAATACCTTATTTCTATATTCGTAACCCAAAACAAATACATAGTAAATGAAAACCACTTTTAAGTTAATGTACACAGCAATGTCTGTAGTGGCATTGGCATCATGTAATCAATCAGCCGAAAAACAAGAAACTGCTGCTCGTGAACCCAAGCAATATACCATTGAACAGCTCTATGATAATCTAGCTGTTGGCGCAGCAGATTTTAACTCCGATGAAAGTAAAATATTGATCAATAATAATTCAACCGGTATTTTTAATGTTTATGAATTGAATATTGCTGATACCAGTGTTAAACCTTTAACCACTTCAAGTAAAGAATCTTTTTTTGCTATTAATTATTTACCGGGCAGTAATAGCCACTACATTTATTCTGCCGACCAAGGTGGAAATGAAAACAACCATCTTTATTTAAAAAGTAAAGAAGATTCAGTTGTGAAAGATTTAACTCCATGGCCAAATAGCACCAATCAGTTTGGTGGATGGAGCAAGGACAAAAAATCTTTATATGTAGTCAGCAACAAACGTAACCCTAAATTTTTTGATGTTTGGAAATTAGATGTTGCTACATGGAAACCGATGCTGTTCTTTCAGAATGATTCTGGTTTCTCACCGTCTTCTATTAGTAAAAACGAACAATACATTGCATTAACGAAGTCGATTACTACTGATAAGAATGAATTTTATATATATGATCGAATTGCAAAAAAAATGAATCGTATAAGTAATGATAATGAAGCTACATGGTCTCCTGAAGGATTTGAAAAGAATGACAGCATTCTTTATTACACAACTAATGATGGAACAGAGTTTCATTATTTAGTTAAGTACTATATAAAAAGCGGAAAACAAGAAAAATATTTTGAAGATAAATGGAGTGTGGATGGAATGAATCTAAGTGAAAATGAAAAATATCATATTATTTCTGTAAATGATGATGGTAAAAATAAAATTTTGCTTTTTGATCATGCAACCAATCAACCT
>CAZCJN010000121.1:0-7639 GCA_964498865.1 uncultured Bacteroidia bacterium | reverse complement strand
GATTGGCGCTTACGCCACATCAACAATAAAACATTCTTAATTGCTGTTTCTATTATTGTTGGCTTAGTAGCAGGGCTTGCTGCAATTATCCTAAAGTTAATAGTGCACTACATACAGCAATTGGTTCATTTAGTTCTGGGAAATAATTCATTTAATTTTCTTCTTTTTGTGTTTCCTCTTATAGGCATCTTGCTGACCGTATTCTATGTGCAGTACTTTAGAAAAGGGAGAATAGGAAGAGGAGTTGGAAATATTCTCATTTCCATTGCAAAACGATCGAGCAATATTGAACGAGATAAAACCTACTCACACATTATATCAAGTGCTCTTACTATAGGTTTTGGCGGTTCTACCGGATTAGAGGCACCTATTGTTGTCACGGGTGCAGCTATTGGTTCAAATACAGCCAAAGATCTAAAAATGAATTATCAGGAGCGCACACTCATGCTCGCCTGTGGCGTTGCTGCCGGAATTTCAGCCATCTTTAATAGTCCAATTGCTGGAGTTTTGTTTGCCATAGAAGTAATACTTTATGAATTTACTATTCCGGCATTCATTCCTATTCTCATTTCATCGGCAACGGCCTCGGTACTTTCAAATTTTTTATACAAGGGACAACTTTTCTTCCTTATTGCAAAAGGGTGGAATATGAATGCCATCCCTTTTTATATTATTCTGGGTATACTAATGGGATTAATCTCAGTGTATGTAACACGTACAGCAATAAAAACAGAAAAATTATTTCAATCCAGAAAGAAGCCCTATCAAAAAGCAATTATCGGAGGAACTATTCTTGGAATAATGGTTTTTATCTTACCACCGCTTTATGGGGAAGGATACGATTCTATAAAAACACTTTTGTCCGGCGAATACAAATTACTACTGGATAACAGCTTGTTTAGCCAATTCGCATCTAACCCTTGGTTTATCGTTTTGATCGCGGCAATTATAATTTTTGTAAAAATCATTGCTACATCCGTTACTATCGGGGCAGGAGGTAATGGAGGAATATTTGCACCTTCTCTATTCATTGGGGCGATTACAGGATTTGTTTTTGCCCATTCATTAAATCTGTTGGGCGTTATAGAACTTACGGAGCCAAATTTTATTGTAGCCGGCATGGCGGGAGCATTAAGCGGCGTTATTCATTCTCCTCTTACGGCCATATTTCTTATTGCAGAAATAACAGGGGGCTATGTATTGTTTGTTCCATTAATGATTGTAAGTGCTATTTCGTTTCTGATTGCCCGGTATTTTGAACCCTATTCTATTTACACCAGGAAATTAGTTGAGAAAGGAATTCATAGCAAGGATCGAGATAAGATTGTGTTAAACCGAATAAAAGTGAAGAACATACTTGAAACCGATTTCATAAGTATAAAACCAGATGATACCCTGCGCCAGTTAGTGGAGCAAATAAAAAACTCTAAAAGAAATGTTTTTCCTGTACTGGATGAATATGAACATTTATTGGGCGTAATTATATTGGATGACATTCGGGATGTTATGTTTCATCAAGAACAATACGATACAACCTATGTAAAAGAATTGATGACACAGCCTCCCTGTATATTAGATGTAAATGAAGAAATGCATGACATCATGCGAAAGTTCGATGCTTATAATATGTGGAACTTACCTGTAACAGAGGCAAACAGGTATATAGGTTTTATATCCAAGTCAACCATCTTTACAAAATACAGAAGCCTGCTTATCAAACAATCCAAACAGATATATACTTAATATTGCAGGTATTTTAAAACCTGTATGCAAGAAAGACATTCCAACCGGGAACGGTACTTCCAAGAACAAGGCATTGTAACAGAAAAGTATGTAATCCCTTATATAAATGAAAGGCTAAATATTACTCCTACTCTTTTGGTAATGGAAATTGGCTGTGGAGAAGCCGGTAATCTTAAACCCTTTCTGGATATGGGTTGTAAAGTAATAGGTATTGATATTGCTGCTAATAAAATAGAGAACGGCAGGCAATATTACGCCCAACATCCTCTAAAAAACAATCTAACTCTTATTGCAGAAGACATCTATAAAATGCCTGATGATAAAATCATCCCCTGCGACCTGATCATTATGCGGGATACCATTGAGCATATTCCGGATCAAAATTTATTCCTGTCTTATGTAAAGAAGTTTTTAAAGCCGGGTGGGAAAATATTTTTTGGTTTCCCCCCTTGGAGAATGCCATTTGGTGGTCATCAACAGATTTGTGTAAATAAATTGTTAAGTACTCTCCCTTATTTTCACCTGTTACCTAAATCAATCTATGTTTCTATATTAAAATTGTTTGGGGAATCAAAAGCAACCATAGAAACATTAATGGAAGTGCGTGATACCCGAATAAGCATTCAACGTTTTAAAAAGATTGTTCGATCGAACAATTTGAAATTTGATCGGGAAGATTTCTATTTGATAAACCCCAATTACGAGATCAAATTTAAACTCAAACAACGAAAGCTTCCCTTTTTCCTGAATATTCCCTATTTAAGAGATTTTTTTTCTACCACCTTTTATAGCATTGTTAGTCAGAAATAAACCCGGGAACTAAAATTGAGATTTGAGAGTTATGCTTAAAAAGGTGATTTTCAGGTATTAATAGGCATCCAAATTTTCTTGTATAAACAGTAACATTAGTTGGTATATTTACAACCTATGATGTCAATGAAATGTAAATATGCTATTAAAGCACTTATACGATTAGGGAAGAACTATGAAAAAGGTTATTTACAAACAAAAGATATTGCAGAAAAAGACAAAATACCTAAAAAGTTTCTGGAACAGATCCTTTTGGAGTTAAAACATGCCCGAATGGTGAATAGCAAGCAGGGTATGGGCGGCGGTTACTACATAATTAAAAAACCAAAAGACATTTCCGTTGCTGATGTATACAGACTTTTTGACGGAGCAATTGCGCTTACCCCCTGCACTTCCCTTAATTTTTATGAAAAATGTGAAGACTGCAAAAGCGAGAAAGAATGCCTGCTTAAAGATGAACTTATTAAGATACGCGAGGGTGCCAGGCTGGTAATGAGTAAAACCAGCATACAATCTTTCCTAAATAAATCAAGCAAAAAAAGAAAATAATTTATTTTTCTTAAAACTATACTAAGTTGATGGAATTAATATATATTTGCTGCGATTTACTTTTCATGAGCTACACTAACTATACGCTGTTCTTCTGTTGTGCCTGTATGTGCCTTCGGGCATGTATATAGTTCCATATGCCTATTGGGCACGTATCGCTCCAAAAATCAATTAACAAATTACTAAAGAAAAAATGAAAAAATATATACCCGTATTATCCATTGCTGTTTTTATGTTCATCACAAATGCATATGCGCAGCAAACAACCGAAGAATTGATCAGCCTTCTGGTACAGAAAAAAGTGATCACGCAAACAGATGCCGATTCTCTTCGTGCAGAAAATGCAATTAAAGCACAAAACGAAAAAGAAAAACAAAGCCGGTTCCAGTTGTTCGCAGGCAAACCAATAACTTTGAATGGCAACACGCAGATTCGATTTCTATCACAACAAGAGGTCTTTAAACCGGATGGGTTTGATGTTAGACGAGCCCGCCTGGATTTCAAAGGAGCCATTAACGAACATTGGAGCTCACGCTTGCAAGTAGAGTTTACAGGCACACCTAGAATCTTTGACGCAATTATTAATTACAAGCACCGCGACTGGCTTACTTTTAGTGTGGGTCAGTTTTTAATTCCTTTCTCTTTAGAAAATACAACGGCTGATACTAAACTTGAATTCATAGACCGCTCACAAGTAGTCAATGCTCTTGCTGATCGAGATAAAGATGTAATTGGCAATCAAAACGGTCGCGATATAGGAGTTCAGGCAAGTGGTAATCTCTTAAAAGTTAAAGAACGATTTCTTCTTGACTATTACCTGGGTGGCTTTAACGGCACCGGAATAAATACTCCGGATAACAACGAATCTAAAGACTTCTCAGGAAGAATTGTTTTTCATCCCTTTAAAAATTTTGATTGTGGTGGTTCATATTATAATGGATATGATAAGTGGGGAACTCCTTTGAAAGATCAGGTGAGAACCCGTTATGGAACAGAGGTTAGCTATACCTATGCCTTTGCAGCCATAAAAGGAGAATACATTCAGGGCTTTGACGGGACAATCAACAAAAATGGATGGTATGCTCAATTGAGTTCATTCATTTACAAAAAAAATATACAGCTTGTTACCAGATACGACACTTATGATTTGAATACGGATAAAGAGAAAAAAAATGATAGTTCAACCAATTATTCCTTTGGTGTCAATGTTTATTTCAGCAATTGGTCAAAACTACAAGTCAATTACACAAAAAGAACAGAAGAAAATAAACAGATCAATAATGATTTGATCGCACTACAACTACAACTCGGTTTCTAAAAAATTAATTTATAAAATATAAATAAAATGAAAAAAGATAAATACATCAGCACAATATCGGGAGCAATGATCGTGCTCTCTGTCATTCTTTATGGGTTTGCACAGGTTAAGTCGAAAGCCCAACCTGTTCTGCTGGCAAAAGAGGACCTATCAGGTACCATAAGCATATCAGGGGCCTTTGCTCTTTATCCGCTCGCTGTAAAATGGGGAGAAGAATTTAAAAAGCTTTATCCAAATGTAAGGTTTGATATTTCGGCAGGCGGAGCCGGTAAAGGGATTTCCGATGCGCTTGGCGGACTTGTAGACCTGGGAGCCGTATCCAGAGAAATTCATCCGGAAGAAACAAAGAAGGGCGCTTATCCTTTTGCGGTGGCTAAAGATGCTGTCGTTCCGGTAGTCAATGCGGGCAATCCAAATATCAAAGAAATAGTTGCTAAAGGTTTAAAGAAAAACGATTTTACAAACATCTATTCAAGCGGATTATACAAGAATTGGAAACAGGCAGGCCTCCCTATTTCTGCACCCATTCATGTTTACACGCGTTCGGATGCCTCGGGTGCGGGAGAAACCTGGGCAAAGTATTTTGATAAAAAGCAGGAAGATCTATTGGGGATAGGCGTATACGGCGACCCCGGGCTTTTGCAAGCTGTTAAAAAAGACGTAACAGGAATTGGTTACAATAACATTGCCTATGCCTATGATTCAAAAACAAAAAAACAAATATCAGGGATCAGTGTAGTGCCCCTTGATATTAATTCAAACGGGAAAATAGACGCTGAGGAGAATTTTTACGGAACTCTTGAAGAATTGACCAAAGCGATTGGAGCCGGCAGATACCCTTCTCCCCCGGCTCGGGATCTGTATTTTGTTTCGAAAAACAAACCCCAACGAAAAGAAGTGACCGCCTTTTTAAAATGGGTACTAACAGATGGGCAAAAATTTGTCGGTGAGGCCGGATACATTGGCTTACCACAAGAAATACTAGAGGTGCAATTGAACAAAGTAAACTCTGATGCAAGATAGTTCGCGTTTATTAAGAGATAAGATTGCGGGCAGGATTATGTTAGCCCTTACTGTACTTTCCATCCTGCTTGCAATTTCAATTGGCGTGGGGTTATACATCCGCGCACAGCCATTACTGACAACCCATTCCGTTTGGGAATTGCTTTCATCTTCAGAGTGGAAACCGTTGCAAGGTAAGTTTGGTTTTTTCCCATACATAATGGGAACCTTATGGGTAACTGCCATTGCAATTATCCTGGCATTACCGCTATGCCTCTTAAGTGGAATTTATATTTATGAATATGCTCACCACCACGTTCGGAAACTAATCGTTCCATTCATTGATTTGCTTTCCGGCATTCCGCCCGTGGTTTTTGGAGTTTGGGGGGCCTTGTTCATCGTTCCTTTAATCGCCGATCATATTGCTCCCCATTTTGTTGATTTCTCCATGGGCTATAGTGTTTTGGCCGGAGGAATTGTTTTGGCCATTATGATATTTCCATTGATCATAAGCATTCTCCTGGAAGTCTTCAGCACAGCTCCCAAAGAATTAAAAGAGGCTTCTCTTTCCTTAGGGGCAACCCAATGGCAAACCATCAAATATGTATTACTGAAAAAATCATTGCCCGGTATTATAGCGGCCACCGTTCTGGCTATCTCCCGTGCATTCGGAGAAACAATTGCCGTACTGATGGTTTGCGGGAATATGCCGGAGGTTCCTCATTCAATTTTCGATGCAGGATACCCATTACCGGCTCTTATCGCAAACAATTACGGAGAAATGATGTCTGTTCCCTTATACGATTCTGCTCTTTTGTTTTCAGCCCTTATTCTTTTTTTAATAATTGTTTTATTTAATGGGGTTTCACGGTATGTACTTGCACGAATTGAAAATAAATACGCATGAGAAAAATTGAAGAACATATTTTTAAAGTGTTGATGATAAGTGCAACCTTACTTATTGTAGGAAGTTTTTTTCTGATCATGTTCACCCTATTGAAAAAGGGCTTACCCGCAATGAGCTTTGATATGATTAGCAAAACTCCCGAAGGAGGCTTTTATATAGGCAAAGAAGGCGGTGTATTAAATGCCATCATCGGTTCACTTTATCTGGCCTTAAGCTCCTCTGTATTGGCCTTGATAATAAGTTTGCCGATAGTAGTTTACATAAACATCTATTTGAAAAAGAGATCCGGCTTAGGAAGTGTTACAAGGTTGAGCTACGATGTTCTTTTTGGGATTCCAAGTATTGTTTATGGAGCTTTTGGTTTCACGATCATGATGTATTTTGGATTAAAAGCGTCTTTACTCGGAGGCATTATTGCAGTCACATTACTCGTAATTCCCATCATGATCCGAACGATGGATGAAGTGATGCGCACCGTACCAAAAGAGTTACTGGATGCTTCTTATTCGTTGGGAGCAACCAGGCTGGAAACAGTAAAGATTTTAATACGACAATCGGCTCCCGGCATTTTTACAGCCATACTCCTTTCATTCGGAAGAGCAATTGGCGATGCTGCCTCCGTCATGTTCACAGCAGGATTTTCTGATAACATTCCCACGTCATTAACCGATCCGGCGCCCACCTTACCACTGGCTATCTTTTTTCAATTAAGCAGCCCTATAGAAGAAGTTCAGGCAAGGGCCTATGCATCCACATTAATTCTTACAGCCATTGTTTTAATCATCAGTATTTCAGCACGCATTTTAACCAAACGATTTTCAAAAAATAAAATATGAATGACGCACCCCACATAAGCATACAGAACCTGAATTTACACTATGGCGCCCATCATGTGTTGAAAAATATCAACATAAATATTCCGGATAAAAAAGTAACCTCTTTTATAGGCCCTTCCGGATGCGGCAAAACCACCTTACTAAAGACATTTAATCGCTTGCACGATTCATCGGCAGATGTGCGTGTAGAAGGAAAGGTACTGGTAGACGGAGAAAATATTTATGATGATAAAATAGAAGTAACTCATATTCGAAAAAAAATGGGTTTACTTTCTCAACGCCCTTTTCCCCTGCCTATGAATATTTTCGACAATGTCGCCTACGGACCTCGTATTCACGGAACCCGGAATAAAAAAAAACTGGCAGAAATTGTAGAACAACAATTGCGCAACGTGGCTTTGTGGGAAGAAGTGAAAGACCGGCTGCACACACCGGCATCACGTTTATCCATAGGACAACAGCAACGTTTATGCC
>CAZCJN010000120.1:0-7760 GCA_964498865.1 uncultured Bacteroidia bacterium | reverse complement strand
CGTTCACTACGATTTTTAGCATACGTGATATAAGCATCTACTTTTGCTTTCTGCTCGGGGGTCGTGATCTGCAAAACAATTTCATTTTCAGGAGCAAGCGTTAAAAAAGTAACGCCAAAAATTGTATCGGGGCGAGTGGTAAAAACTTCTATCTCCAGCTTAGAATTAGCCACTTTAAATCGTAAGCTGCTTCCTTCAGAGCGGCCGATCCAATTTCTTTGCGATTCTTTTATAGAGTCGCTCCAGTCGATCGTTTCCAAATCATTTAATAATCTTTCGGCATAAGCAGTAATGCGCAAACTCCATTGAGGCATTAATTTTCTTTCTACAGGGTAACCTCCGCGCTCGCTTACGCCGTCTTTTACTTCTTCATTGGCTAATACGGTTCCTAACTGAGGACACCAATTCACCCAGGCTTCGCTTAAATAAGCCAAGCGATAGTTCATCAGTAAATCTGATTTTTCTTTTTCGGTCGAAGCTCCTGCCCATCCTTGCCCGTTAGGAAGTGAGTTTGTATTAAGCTTTTCAATCAAAGTAGAAATATCTTCAGCCTTATTGGTTGTAGGATTATACCATGAGTTAAACAATTTCAAGAAAATCCATTGAGTCCATTTATAATAATTCGGATCAGATGTTCTTACCTCTCTGCTCCAATCAAACGAAAAACCAATCTTATCCATTTGTTCACGGTAACGGGCAATATTACTCTCGGTAGTAACAGCAGGATGCTGTCCTGTTTGTATAGCATATTGCTCTGCAGGCAGGCCAAATGAATCATATCCCATAGGATGTAATACATTGAAACCTTTTAAACGTTTGTATCGGGCAACGATATCACTTGCTATGTATCCAAGAGGATGCCCTACGTGCAATCCCGCCCCGGATGGATAGGGAAACATATCAAGTACATAATACTTCGGCTTTGAAGATGTATTTTCTGCACGAAAAGTTTTCTTTTCGGCCCAATGTTTTTGCCATTTTTTCTCTATATCAATAAAAGGATACGCCATAGGGGACGAAGGTAATTGTTATTCGTTAATCGTAAAACGGAAATTAACATTGCTCTTGTTAAAACTCCGGCCATTACTTTGTATTTTGAGTTCTATATCCCCCTACTTTTGTTTCATGGCAACAGAAAAATCCCAAAAGAAAATTTCTACTTCCTCCATCATTACAGTACTAAGTATTTCATTAGTACTTTTCTTGGTTGGATTGTTGGGTATCTTTCTGATAAGTGCCAAAAAAATATCTGACCAGGTAAAAGAGAATATTGGGTTCCACATCTACCTAAAAGATAATTCTAAAGATGATGAGACTGAACGCTTACAAAATTTCCTGAATGCCTGCAACTATGTGAAGTCGAGTTCCTATTTGTCGAAAGATTCTGCAGCTGCTTTATATAAAGAAGACATAGGAGAAGATTTTGTTCAATTCATAGGATACAATCCACTCCCCTCTTCCATAGAAGTACTTTTAAAAGCAGATTATGCCAACCCTGATAGTATTGTTTGGATAGAAAAACAAATAATGGAATTTAACAATGTGAAAGAATTCCACTACCAACCATCGCTCATAAACCTGGTAAATAAGAACGTGAGCAAAATTGTTCTTGTACTATTAGGCTTTATTGTATTGTTCTTATTGATTGCTTTAGCACTTATACATAACACCATAAGGCTTGCCATGTACTCAAAACGATTTTTAATTAAGACCATGCAATTGGTAGGAGCTACCAAAGGTTTTATCCGAAAACCTTTCTTGTTGACAGGAATACAACATGGTATTGTATCAGGAGTCATCTCTTGTCTCTTATTATGGGCAATAGTCCTTTTAGCTACTAATAAAATACCTGATCTGGAAAAATTAACAGACACGATGATGATGATCTATCTGTTTTGCTTTGTCATTATAACAGGTATTATTATTTCTTATACGTCTACCTTTTTTGCAGTAAGAAAATACCTTCGACTTAAATCAGAAGACTTGTATTAAGAGGATAGCCAGCCAGCCTTTATGGTTTTTTAAGTTTTAATTTTCAAGCAGTTTACCATTAGTTTGTATATTCGCTTCTGTTCGTAAACCTACTTCAAAGTATGTCTAAAGAAAAAACAAAATCACAACCTATCACTACTGAGAAAGTAAATTTTGCTTTTGGAAAAGAAAATTACAGAATGATGGTAATAGGAGCTATCGTTGTTGCCGTTGGAATGATTTTAATGATGGGAGATGCTTCTGACGATCCGAATAAAATGTCTGATAAAATTTTCGACTTCCAAAGGCTAACATTAGCACCGATTGTAATCATAGCCGGATATGTAGTGGTTTTACTCTCTATTATTAAAAAATCTAAAGCTACAGATTAGTTTTATCTTCTCTTCCGTCAGGTATTGATTCAATCAGACAAATCAAATTTCTGTTATGACATTATTTCAATCCATTATACTAGCCATTATAGAAGGTTTAACTGAGTTCCTTCCCGTTTCTTCTACCGGTCATATGATTCTTGCCGATGCGATCATGGAAGTTCAAGATAAAGAGTTTGCTAAAACATATGAAATAGTCATTCAACTGGGAGCTATAATGGCTGTTGCCGTACTTTACATAAAAAGATTTTTTGTGAGTTTGACTATCTATCTGAAATTAATTGCTGCTTTTATTCCTACCGGTGTAATTGGCATTCTAGCCTATAAAGCAGTTAAAGCCTATTTGTTCAACCCAATCGTAGTTAGTGCTACTCTAATAATTGGAGGTATTCTGCTCATACTACTTGACAAGTGGTCGGAAAAAAAGAGTTCTAAATACCAAACCATAGAAGATATTTCATATATAGATGCTATGAAAATAGGATTGTTCCAATGCATCTCTATGATACCCGGTGTATCGCGTGCTGCTGCAACCATTTTCGGCGGGATATTTTCCGGCTTTGACCGAAAACTCGCTACAGAATTTTCATTCTTGCTTGCTATCCCTACCATGATGGCAGCCTCGGGTAAAGACCTATGGGAATCAAAAGATCTTATAACCTCAGAAAATATAAAACTCATGCTTATCGGAGGAGCCGTTGCTTTTGTATTTGCCATTATAGCTGTTAAAGGGTTCATCACTTTTGTACAAAAATATGGCTTCAAACATTTCGGATATTATCGTATTGTATTAGGCATACTATTCCTATGCTTAAGCTATTACTTGGGAATTAAACTCACTCCATGAGCAGCATAACTCCTGAAGACATTCAAAAAGGGCAGATTATTCTTATCAATAAACCCAAGACTTGGACCTCATTTGATGTAGTGAATAAAATGCGCAGCGATGTGCGTCATACCCATCAAATACCTTTTGCAAAAATTGGGCATGCCGGTTCTTTAGATCCCCTGGCAACAGGGCTTTTGATCGTATGTTTAGGAAGGCAAGCAACTAAACAAATAGATAGTTTTCAAAGCCTGGAGAAAGAATATACAGGCACTATGATGTTAGGAGTTACAACGCCCTCTTTTGATTTAGAGACTGAAATAAATGAGCGTCATCCGATTGATCATATTACTGAAAAACTCATAAAAGCCACAGTAAAAAAATTTATAGGTGATATATGGCAATATCCTCCGATCTTTTCTGCAAAGAAAGTAAATGGAGAAAGAGCATATCATATAGCACGCAATGGCGGTCATGCTGAGGTAAAGCCTGTATTGCTACATATAAAGAAGTTTGAAATCACAGATATCTCTCTACCTACAGTAGAATTCAAAGTGATTTGTTCGAAAGGTACTTACATTCGCTCCCTAGCCAATGATTTTGGCAGGCAACTGGGATGTGGTGCTGTTCTCACCTCGCTTTGTCGAACGAGGATAGGTAAATATAAACTACGTGATGCCTGTGAATTAAAAACATGGATGAATAAGAAAGCACCGACTGAAGAGAAGACACACAAGTCAAGTAGAAAAAGAATAGCTCCTGGGCGAATCACGAAGAAAACTAAAGTGACTACAAAATCTAAAAAACAATCTTCTAAAAAGGTGAGTGCAAAGACCAAAAAGAGAAAATGATTCTTGCTTACGATATCCTCTTCACTTTACCATCAAAAATAAATTTCACCAAACCCTTGACAAGGGCTCTCTGAGGTATTACATTCGCACCCTTTTTTAAAAACCTAACACACCACTACGTATGAAGCTATCGCAATTCAAATTCAACTTGCCAAAAGATTTATTAGCCGAGTATCCTGCAAAAAACCGTGAAGATGCCCGCTTGATGGTTATAAACCGTCAAACAAAAAAAATAGAACACAAAAAATTTAAAGACATCATCAATTATTTTGAGCCTGGCGATGCAATGGTTGTTAACAACACCCAAGTATTTCCTGCCCGTATGTATGGTAACAAAGAAAAAACAGGAGCACGTATAGAAGTATTTCTACTACGAGAATTGAATCGCGAGAGTCGTTTATGGGATGTGTTGGTTGATCCTGCCCGTAAAATTCGAATAGGAAATAAATTATACTTCGAAAATAACGGCCATTCAATCGTTGCCGAAGTTATTGATAACACCACTTCCAGAGGAAGAACTTTACGATTCTTATTCGATGGTCCTTATGAGGAGTTTAAAACATTGCTTACGAATATGGGTCAAACACCTCTTCCTAAGTATATAAAGAGAAAGCCCGAGCCTATGGATGTAGAACGCTATCAAACTGTTTTTGCAAAAATAGAAGGAGCAGTTGCTGCTCCAACCGCCGGTTTACATTTTAGTAAAGAATTAGTACGTAAACTTCAAATACGTGGAATAGAGTTTGCTGAACTTACACTGCATATAGGATTAGGAACCTTCCGCCCTATTGAAGTGGAAGATTTGACCAAGCATAAAATGGATTCTGAAGAAATGGAAATTCCTCAAGAAGCTGCAAACGTTGTAAACAAAGCAAAAGATTCAAAAAAGAAAGTTTGTGTTGTTGGAACCACAGCTATGCGAGCAGTAGAAACTTCTGTCTCTACTACAAATCGTTTAAAACCATTTAAAGGATGGACGAATAAATTTATTTTTCCTCCTTACGATTTTCGTATAGCAGATTGCATGGTTACTAACTTTCATACTCCTGAGTCTTCTTTATATATTATGACTTGTGCATTCGGTGGCTATGATTTAATTGCTAAAGCTTATAAAGAAGCAATAAAAGAAAAGTATAAATTCTTCAGCTATGGAGATGCTATGCTGATACTATAATCCCAAAAATATTCTTACGGTCTTTTCATACAAACACATATTGTCGAAAAGATTCTCATAAAAATTCTCTGAATATTTTGCAGATTAGTTTTTTCTTTGTTTATTTTTGCTTTGTAAAATATCGCGGGCCAATAATAAAAAATGACAGAATCAACCAATAAAAAGTACGCCATTATAGTTGCCGGCGGAAATGGAGTTCGTGCAAACACACCTGTACCCAAACAATTCATGAAACTTGATGGCAAACCCGTCATCATGCACGCGATAAATAAGTTCTCCGAAGCAGGACTTAATATCGAAATTATTGTAGTACTCAACAAAGACCAGATTAGTTATTGGCATGAGCTATGCAAAGAAAATAATTTTAATACGGAGGTAAAGATTGCTGAAGGCGGCGAAAATCGTTTTGAATCGGTTAAGAACGGACTCGCTCTAATTACTGAAGAAGGTATTGTGGCTGT
Source organism: uncultured Bacteroidia bacterium (assembly GCA_964498865.1). Lineage (GTDB taxonomy): Bacteria > Bacteroidota > Bacteroidia > Palsa-948 > Palsa-948 > Palsa-948. The sequence continues at coordinate 2,085 of CAZCJN010000120.1, read as the reverse complement.
CCACGATTCCGTACGTCCTTTAGTTAGTGCAAAAACAATTATAACTGCTTTTAAAGCAGCGGAAATGTATGGCAATGCTGTGCCTGCAATTCCACTTACCGATTCTATCCGACAAATTGATTCTTCAAAAAGTATAGCCGTAGACCGAACACGTTATTGCATTATACAAACCCCCCAATGCTTCCAAACCGGAATTCTAAAAAAAGCATATTCAACCTCAGAATATAAAATTCACTTTACAGATGATGCCTCTGTAGTAGAAGCAAGCGGAGAGAAAATACATTTAGTTGACGGGAACCCCGATAATATCAAAATCACCAGCCCTCGTGATTTCATCCTTGCAGAAGCACTTATCAAATACCGACCTGTAGTCACCTCCGGAAATAAACTAAAACCTTCTGACGAGTTAAATTTATTAGGTGGACAATCACAAGTCGCTTAAACGGATTTCTATTATCAACAGGATAGATATACTTTAAAAAACCTCAATACCTAATGGTATTGAGGTTTTTTAAAAAGAGAAAAAGAAGGACTAAATTATTACAATATTTAAAACACAATCGAAGTAAGCAATCTTATTTATTAAGTATGATTTTTCTAGATACAATATTATTACCTGATTGAATATTTACAATATATAAACCATTTGGCAAATGGACAAACTTGTCAATATTGCCCCGATGGCCATAAAAGGTCAGATGAAATTACTGCTGCAAATGCTGGGAAAGCATATGCTATAAATATACATGCAGGTGGTTACGCTACCGCAGGCCCTCCAACTTTTATAACTACTGATGGAACAGCAATACACAATACATTTACTCTTACTATTTCCGGCTATCCATGCGGAACAGTTAATCGTGGCGCTGTACAAGCCAGAGAACAATGGTCTGGTACTGTAAATACAACCATAGGACAAGATGCATATGTAAATATTGCAGGAGAAGCAATACTAGATTCTAATGCACGTACATTAACAGTAAATCTAGAAGCCTATTATACTGCAAACTCTCCAGCATCTACAAACTATGTAACGGTTGCTTTACTTCAAGATAACATTTTAGCATCCCAAACAGGTGGCAGCACGTACTACCCTGCTATGATGGTTGGTGGTAAATATAGACACATGCATGCCCTTCGTGATATATTAACAGCAGGATCAACAGGAGAAGTTACAGGAGTTGCTACTACTTCAGGAACAAAATATACTAAGACCATCAATTACACAGTACCAACAGATATTGGTGGGCATAAAATAATCGCTAAAGACTTACACATTATCGCATTCATTTCTGAAACTACCAAGAAAGTTATTAATGTGTGTAAAGTTCCTATAAGCTATGGAACACCAACTTCTGTTAATGACAAAGCTGCTTCATCAAATAGCCTGAGCATCTATCCTAACCCAAGTAATGGTTTATTCAATGCATCATTTGAAGCAAAGAAAGCCGATAACTATGTTATAAAAATTTCGAATGCAATAGGCCAAGTAGTATTTGAAGAGTCATTAAACAATTTTAGTGGTGTTTACAATAAAGAATTAAATATTTCTTCATTTGGACAAGGTGTTTATCTATTCAGCGTTTCAAGTTCTGACGGTGAGCAAGTAAAACAAGTAATTAATTACTAAACATTCCTTTATTAAAATAAAAAACCTCTGAGAAATCTCAGAGGTTTTTTATTTATAGCTGCCTAATCTTATTCTTCAGACAATGGTGTCTCTCTTATACTTTTTTCAGGTTCTTTCACCTTAAACTCTTTAGAAATTGTTATGCCGGTAGATTTATCTGTAATTCGAATTAAGTATTTGTTCGGCATTAAATAGTAGTTCCCATTTTCTGCTTTTTCAACTTTAACCATATTTTCTTTATCCTTATTTACAGCATTTAAATAGTCTATATACGATTTAACATTCAAAGTATCTATACTTAGGTCATATTCAAAGTAGTTTATCCCTTTAACTGTTGTATCATTAAATGTTCGTAAAACAAGCCCTGAATCAGTTTTAACTTCAATAGCGACTATTCTATTTGTATTAGTCCAAAAAGGAATTTGTAATTTATCTTCTATTAATTTATCGGAAAA